>JAMCWL010000049.1 GCA_023481285.1 Actinomycetota bacterium
ATGATCGCGACCTTTGTTATCTTCAACGTCTTACCAAGGTACTCGATGACCTTGCGAACGGCCAGCGAGTCGCTCTGAGCCGTGCGAAACGTCCACTTGAAGTCCGGCTTGGTAATCAAGATGCCCGCCGCCGGTGCAATCTGTGGGATCTTTGCTTTGATGGCTTCATCCTTGATGACCAAGCTGCTCGGCGTTATCGAGCCACCGATGATCACGTTAACCTTGCTCTCCCCGATCAGCTTATCCACGGCAACCTTGGCCTTGGCCTTATCGCTCTGGTCGTCCTGGATGAACAGCTCGACTTTCCGGCCGTCGATCCCACCCGCTTTGTTGATCGCGTCGACCACCAACTCAAGCGTGTTCTTTTCAGGACCACCAAGCGACGCCTGAGTGCCGGTCAGCGACAGCACGGCGCCTACCTTAAGGGGCTTTTTTTCCTCAGCCTTTGTTTCCGTCTTAGAAGCCTGCCTGCAGCCGGTGACGACTAAAGACAGTCCAATTAAGAGTGTCCCGAGGAGTATCAGGATTCTCCTCATAAACTTGGCCTCCTTCCCAAAACTATCGCGAAAATAGACAGACTCATCCGGTCTCTGCCCATCACTCCTTCCTTTCGGTATTTAAGCAATCTGAAGCCGGCTATGTAACAAGCACGTTACATGTGTACCGACCCATTAGTTGGTTATTATACCATAGTTTAGGGGAGGCTTACTTAAAGCACCTTATCAGGAACCGGTTGCCATCTGTATCCCAGCTCAAAGGCCCTGAGGTTAATTTCCACCGACTTGGTAGGCACCCTGCGCTCGATTACCGATCGCCAGACTTCCTTATCCACCGGCAATCCCCCGGCGAGAACCCCCAGTATGACAAGGTTAGCCGTCCGTCTGTTTCCGGCTCCTTCAGCAAGGTCGACCGCCGGTACGAAGCTCACTTCTCCGATCGATTTGGCGATGAGGTCGACCGGGTCGTCCGGGTACTTTTCGACGCCGAGCAGGACGGGAAGGGGCTTTATCTTCTCGTCGGCGACGATGACCCTTCCGCTCCGGCGGGCGTAAGGAGCCCACCTGACCGCTTCCAACTGCTCAAAGGCGACCAAGTGATCGGCCTCGCCCCTCTCTATGAGCGGAGAGTAGACCTTTTCTCCGAAGCGGACGGACGTGTGAACGCTCCCGCCCCTCTGAGACATGCCGTGTATCTCGGAAAGCTTGACGTCGTAACCCGATTCGACGAGGGCCCACGCCAGCACGTCCGCGGCGAGTATTATCCCCTGCCCCCCAACCCCAACCAGGAGCACGTTCTCAATCATCGGCCAACCTCTTTATCGAATCGAACTTGCAGAGACCCGCGCAGACGCCACACCCGTAGCACAGCGCAGCATCGATCACCACACCGCCCTCGACCTTGGAGATGGCCGGACAGCCGAGCCGTAAGCACCTCCGGCAGTCGGTACAGCTCTCGTCCACCAGGTACGCCACGTTGGTTTTCTTTTCAAGGAGAACGCAAGGTCGCCTGGATATGACGACCGCCGGTCCCTCATGGGCGATCGCTTCTTTAATGACGCTCTCGAGCTCATCCAGCTCGTACGGATCGACGACCCTCACCAACCGTACGCCCACCGCTTTTGCCAGGTTCTCGAAGTCGAGCTCCGGCGCCTCGCTTCCAATCAGGGTGCGGCCTGTCCCCGGATGATCCTGCCGCCCGGTCATGGCCGTCGTCCGGTTGTCGAGGATGACGACCGTCTCCAAGCCACCGTTATAAACTATATCGATAAGGGGAGTGATCCCCGAATGAACGAAGGTCGAGTCTCCGATGACCGCCACCACGTCACGCCGCCCGGTCGCCTTCTCAAAGCCGAGGGCGTTGCCGATCCCCGCGCCCATGCATATGCAGGTATCCATTGCTTCGAGGGGAGGCAGAACTCCGAGCGTGTAGCAGCCGATATCCCCCATCACGGCCACCTTGGCTTTCCTTAAGGCGTAGAAAACTCCCCTGTGGGCGCAGCCCGGACAGAGCATCGGCGGCCTCACCGGAAGCCCCTCGACCTCCGGGACGGTCTCAGCCTCCGAGTTGACGCCGAAGGCGCGCCTAATGCGCTCGACGTTAAGTTCGCCGATGGACGCCTCGGCCCCCTTCCCGGTGACCGCAATTCCCAGCAGCTTTATTCTCTCTTCAAGATATGGCGCAAGCTCTTCGACGACGAAAAGCTCCTTGACCTTCGAGGCGAAATCGCTTATCAGCGCTTCTGGTAGAGGATTGGTCAGGCCCAGCTTAAGAAATGAGGCATTCGGGAACGCCTCTCTCGCATACTGGTAGGCCATGCCCGAGGTGACGACGCCTATTCTCGTGTCGCCCCACTCCACCCCGTTCAGCGGCGTGGTCTCCGCGTACTTCTTAAGACGTTTTGTTCGTTCGTCGAGCGAGACTCGCCGTTGCCTGGCGTTGGCCGGTATCATCACGTACTTCCGGGAATCTTTCTGGTAGGCGCGTGCCGGCGGTTCGACCGGGCTCTCGCCGTCAAGATCGACTATCGATTTCGAATGCGCGAGGCGGGTGGTCGTCCGGTAGATGACCGGGACGTCGTACTCCTCGCTGATCCGGAAGGCTTCCGCGATGTAATCGTATGCCTCAGTGCTGTCCGACGGCTCGACCATCGGGACCTTTGCCGCCACGGCGTAGTATCTGTTGTCCTGCTCGTTTTGTGAGCTGTGCATACCCGGATCGTCCGCCGAGACGATAACAAGGCCGGCGTTGACCCCGGTATATGCCACCGTGAAAAGGGGGTCCGCAGCCACGTTTAGGCCGACGTGCTTCATCGCAACCAGAGTCCTGGCGCCCCCGAGAGAGGCGCCGATGCCGACCTCGAGCGCCACCTTCTCGTTCGGCGACCATTGGGCGTAGACGCCCTCCATGGAGGCGATGTTTTCGAGGATTTCCGTACTGGGTGTTCCCGGATAACCGCAGGCGACGGTGACGCCGGCCCGGCGCGCACCTTCAGCGATTGCTTCATTTCCGGAAAGAAGTAGCTTCACGAGTCCACCGTTCGAGCTCTGATCGATCAATCAACAGGGCGAAACCGCGCGCTAAAGACCCTTGCCGATCCTCACCTCATACTGCCAGCGACCGCCCGGCTTCTTCCCTATTGAATTATACGCATTTTGATCGGGTGCAAACAGGTGGTTGCCATTCACCTTTCGACGAAAAGCTGATGGCCGATCGCTGATAGCTGACAGCTAAAGGCACCCGTCTTGATCAAGCAGGGATGTAAGGCGATGAAGCACCGATCGCCAAACGACCATTCTACTGCTTCGGATGTTCGATCATTCTTTTGGATGCATGATCCCGATGATCGTGCGGAGTTTCTTCTCCTTTTTGTCCTTCTCAAGGAGGGCGAGAGGTCTTTCGCCGCCCTCCAGGAAGTAGCGGACCACCGCGGCAAGTTGTCCGGGGTCGAAAGGTTTAGTCATGTACTCGTCGGCGCCCGTCTCAAGCCCTTTCAACTGCTCTTCGAACTCGCCGACGGCGGTAAGCATGACGATCGGCGTCGCCGCCATGGATGGGTCGGACTTTATCCTCGCGCAAACCTCCTTACCGTCAAGCCTGGGCATCATCACGTCGAGCAGAATAAGATCGGGCCTCTCCTCGTACGCCTTTTCAAGCGCTTCCTCGCCATTGAAAGCTTGGATAACCTCGTAACCCTCCTTGGCCAGCTTAACGGTGATGAGATTGACGATCGATGTTGAGTCGTCGACCACGAGAATCTTCTTCGCCATGTCTCCTCCTTTTCCGATTAATCCTTGCGCCCACGCGTGCGGTCGATGATCACCCCTACCTTCTCGACCAGTTCCCGAGGGTTAAATGGTTTGCAGATGTATTCCAGGGCCCCCACGCTGTAGCCCTTTTCCACCTCGACTTTCTGGGCCTTGGCCGAGAGCATGACAATCGGCAGCCCGGGCTCCAGATCGCTTATTTTGCCAGCCGCTGCGTACCCGTCCATCACGGGCATCATGACGTCCAAAAGCACCAGGTCGAAGGGCCCTCTCTCAAGCGCATCAACGGCCGCCTGACCGTCGCCCACCAGGTGTACGTCGTATCCCTGGCGCTCCAGCGTGTACTTGACAAGTCTACCGATATCCTGCTCATCTTCAGCGACCAGAATCCTAATCTTGCTCGCCACGTACTCCCGCCTTTTCCAGAACCTCATCTATCTTTCTGGCGATCGCGTCGACCGACGCCACGCTGCACCGGTCGTCGCCGTCCGTCACGACCATCCTGTCGGCCAACTTTTCCGCATCGTATTCGGTGAACATAATGATCTGCGCCTCGCTCATACCGCCGCACGTGCGCAGGCGCTCAATTATCCGGTGAGAGTCCCCGGCGGCCATCTTGGCGTCGAGCACGATGACGTTGGGCTTGATCGTCGAGCCGACGGAGATCGCCTCGTCGACGCTTCTGGCCGGATAGACCGCGTACTCCTTAGTCTGAAAGGCCTCCTCGATCAGCCCGGTGATCCCGTTTTCATCATCGATCACCAGGATAAAGACCTGTCTTTCTTTATCTCGTTTCTCGATCAGCCTCTTGACGGTGAGCGAGAGCTTCTCCCGGTCGATCGGTTTTGTAAGATAGCTAGCGCCGCCGAAGCTGTAGCACTGCTCTTCATCGCAGATGATCGAGACGATTATGACGGGGATTGACGTCGTCTCCGGGTCCTCATCGAGCCGGCGAATCACCTCAAAGCCATTTATCCCCTCCATCAGGATGTCGAGGGTGATGATATCCGGCCGTTCCCTCTTCGCTATGTCAAGGGCCTCCTCCCCGCTTAAGGCGGTCAATACCCGGTAGCCGTCCTTGTCGAGCTGCAATTGCACCAGCCTGACGATGTCAGGCTCATCGTCGACGACCAGTACCGTCCGACCGGCCCCCGGCAGCTCCTCTTCGGTTCCCGGTTCCTCTTTCGACTTCAGGCTGACCTTTCCAACGGCCGGCAGTGTAAAGGTGAAGGTGCTCCCCTTCCCCGCTTCGCTCTCGACCCAAATGTCGCCGCCGTGCATCCGGACCAGCGTCTTTACTATCGACAGCCCCAAGCCGGTGCCCCCAACTTCCCTGGTCAGAGAGTTGTCCACGCGGTAGAACTTTTCAAAAAGCTTGACCTGATCGATTGGTGAAATGCCGATACCCGTATCGCTTACGGAAATCTTGACGAACCTCTTGTCCGCCACGGCGGTAATCCCGATCGTGCCCTCTTCTGGGGTGTACTTGATCGCGTTGCTCAGTAGATTCATCAGCACCTGGGTGATTCGGTCCGAGTCCCCGATGACGATCGGCAGCGATTCCGGCTTCACCAACGTGATGACCTGCTTCTTCTCTTCCGCAAGCGTTCTCGATGTCACCAGTACGTCGTCGATCGCCTCGTCCAGGTTGACCGGGTCCTTGCGTAACTGAACGCGTCCCGATTCGATCCGGGAGAGGTCCAACAGATCGTTGATCAAGCCCACAAGCCGGTCGCTGTTCTGCTTGACTATCTTCAAGAAGTCGCGCTGGATGTCGCCGATATCGCCGGCGTCACCCTCGAGCATGAGATCGACGTAACCTTTGATTGAGGTCAGCGGCGTTCTTAGCTCATGAGATACGGTCGAGATGAATTCGTTCTTCATCCTCTCGACCCGCTTCTCCGCCGTCACGTCCCTGAGCATCTTAATATGGCCTAGAAAGGTGTTTTGCCGGTCGAAAACGGGCGTCGTCACGATCTTGAGATACTTCTCGGTCTCCTCGTCGACGGTCGCTTCTTCTTCCGTCCGCTGTTCTGATTTGAAGAGCCCTTCATCTCCAGCCAGCACGTCCGCCAGCTCTTCTCTTATGTGAAGCTCGCCGACCGTCTTTCCAAGAGCATCCCGCTCGGTGACGTTCAGGATTGTCTCGGCGGCCCTGTTCAAATGGGTTGTCCTTCCCGCTTCATCAAGAACGAGTAGGCCATCGGCGGTGCTCGCCAGAACCGCCTCGACCCTCTCCGACGTCTTGACGAGGTCGGTTATATCTCGAATTGTGATCACGAGGCATTTACTCTCCACAACGTAGCGGCAATTGAGCACCAGGGCCTTCCCGGCTATTCTTGCCGTCTGCACCCGACGCTCTCCTGGACGCTCGACGGCCCGCTCAATGGTTTCAAAAGTCAGTTCTTGGGTGGCGAAGTCTGGAAGATTACGGAGGCACTGCCCTATAAGAGCCGTCTTGGGCGTCTTAAGTATCGCCGCGGCCGCGTCGTTCGCAAAGACGATTTTTTCCGCCAAGTCGGCGACCAGGACGCCCTCGCCTATCGTCGAGAGAATCCATTCGGCGACCCTTCGGTTCAGTCGAGCCATTGGAATCTCCTTTTGTGAATTACTTCTTCATTATAAGATGAACTCCAATAATTCGTTAGACTATTTTTAAATCTCAATTTGGCTAGAGGGTCGACGCTTTAGAGATTAGCGGCGCTTCCTCGGATAATCTCTACGCGTAAACCCTAAAGCCGCTATGACCTTATCGGCAATATGTAAAGGATTAGTAACTATCAATAACAGGCCGTTTACCAAAAAGGCTAATTCTCTTCGACCCTTTAACCGATATATCACCTGTCATGGCGAAAACAGGAAGAGCTTTGAAGAAGTGTATAGCGCTTATCCTCATGGCGGCCGGGACTCTTCCGGCGGTCAACACATCCGCCCAGCCGCCGGTCGCCCTCTATCCTCCAAGCGAGACGCGAGTAAGAGAGGCCAAGAAAGCGGTCGACACCCTAGCCGAGGAGGTCGAGGAGCTCCAGCTTTCGATCAACTCGCTCAACGTAAAAATCGACATCGCCAGCAACCGCATTGTGAGACTCGGCGAAAGGTACGCCCGCGCCAAGGCTGAATTTGACGAGCGAAATCGCGTTTTCGGCGATAGGCTCGTCGCCATTTATAAAAACCGCCATCTCGACGGGGTGACCTACATTCTAAACTCCGACAGCCTGGGTGATTTACTCGGCAGGATGAAGTACCTTGCGGACATTTCCATGGCTGACAAGCGCCTAATTGAAGAGCTATCAAGACGCCGCCTGGATGCCGAGACGGCGAAAGACGAGGCTCAAGAGGAGAAAGCCGGCCTTTTGGAGATGAGGCGCGAGCTCAACAGAGAATCGAAGGAGCTGTCTGCGCGACTTGACTGGGCCAAGGTTCGCTTTAACGGCCTGACCGCGCTGGTTCAAAAGGCCCGTGAGGAAGCGTCGCGTCGGATGGCGGAAGAGCGAATCGCCATCTCAATCCCGGTCGGGACAAAGCCGATTCTACACTCTATCACCGTCCATCCCTACGCGGATAGAAAGTTCACCGCTACGACAAAAATGCCCGGGGCGTTTAAGGCGACCGGCCAGACGCTTACCGGCGTGGCCAGTTGGTATGGGAATGAATTCAACGGCCGTCACAGCGCAAACGGCGAAATCTTCAACGAGGAGGATTTCACGGCCGCTTCAAAGGAACTTCCCTTTGGAACTTATCTCGCCGTGACTTATAAGGAGAAGAGGATTGTCGTCAGGATCAACGACCGTGGCCCATACATAAAAGGACGCTTCCTGGATCTATCAAAAGGCGCTGCCCGAGCACTCGCCTTGGGATTGGGCGAGGTCACAGCAGAAATCGTAATTCCCGCCGACACTAATTGAATCTACTAATAACTCATCAACGAGTAAACGTCGTAGCCAGCTAGCCTGTCTCTACCGGCAAGAAAGGTCAATTCCATCAGAAATGCTATCCCGACGACTTTGCCGCCAAGCTCTTCCACCAGCTTTGCTTTTGCGGACGCCGTCCCGCCGGTCGCCAGCACATCGTCGACTACCAGCACTCTCGCACCCGGAAAAATCGAATCCTTGTGGACCTCAAGCGAATCCGTCCCGTATTCCAGTTCGTACTCTGCGCTCGTCGTCTCCCAGGGAAGCTTTCCGGGCTTCCGAGCCGGAATGAAACCGCAACCCAGCTTATAGGCGAGCGCTCCTCCAATTATGAAGCCCCTTGCCTCGGCGCCAAGAACCAGATCTACGTTCTCGTCTCCGAAGTGGGCGGCCAAAGTGTCGATCGCCCGGGCGAAGGACTCCCGGCTCTTCAATAACGGCGTTATATCCTTGAAAATGATGCCTTCCTTCGGCCAATCCGGAATGTCTCGAATGAATTCTTTCAGATCCTGCATCTCATCCTCCTGGTCGCGAATGCGGGCGGCCGCTCCGCCCATAGCTAAAATTTATCTAACTAGAGCATATCTCGCAATGCTTTAAGTTGATCCCCCGTCCCCAGAACGATCAACCGATCTCCTTCGTGGAGGAGCGTATCAGGAGGCGGGTTGGCATTCAAGCGCCCGTCCTCCGTTCTTACCGCCATGACAAGCGCCCCCGTTTTGCCGCGCACATCCGACTCCTGCAACTCCTTCCCGGCGAGGGGAGAATCCCGGCCCACCGTGAACTCTTCCAGCCGGTATTCACCGGCCGCGGTGTGCGAGATCAGCTCCAGGTAATCGGAGATCTCCGGATGGACCATGAGCTGCGCCATTCTTCTCGCCCCGATCAGAATCGTGGAGACGACCCTGTCCGCCCCGGCCCTCGTAAGTTTCTCCTCAGCTTCGGCCATAACGGCTCTCGAGACAATGCGCAGGTTGGGATTGAGGACTCTCGCCGAGAGGGTTACAAAGACGTTCTCCGCATCGGTGTCCACGGCCGCCACGAGCCCCTTGGCGATCCTCACCCCGGCGGCCATCAAGACATGGTCGTCGGAGGCGTCCCCTTCCACGTGCAATATGCCGAGCGCCTGCAGAACGGAGACCCTCTCCGGGTTCTGTTCTATCACAACAAAGGGCACCTTGGCCTCTCTGAACTCTTTGGCTATCTGTTCACCGACCCGGCCGTAGCCGCAGATAATATAGTGGTTCTCCAAACTTGCGACCTCCCGCTCTACTCGCCTCTTCTCCAATATTCCCGTGAGGTGACCCTCGATCGCAAATTCGGCGACGGCCAGCAAGAAGTAGAGAAGCGTGCCCGTACCGGTGAGGATTATGAATATGGTCAATATCTTCCCTGCCGCGTCGAGAGGCTGCACTTCCTTGAAGCCCACGGTCGAGATGGTGATGACGGTCATGTAGATGGAGTCCAGCGGTGAAAAGCCTTCGATTGCGATATATCCGGCCCAGCCCGCTAGGATGATGACGCCTAGAAGCGCGATGGAGATCCAAATTCTTCTCAGCAAAAACTCGGCGGTCACAATATGGGTAGTATTTCCGCTTTTATCGGAGGAGTATCCGTGTCTAGGTGAGCTGATAGCTGATAGCTGATAGCTATTTAAGCATCTTTGCATCGTCGAGCGGCCAAAAGACCAGGACTGCTTTGGCGATGATGTTCTGGCGAGGCACAAATCCCCACTCGTGACTGTCGTAGCTTTGATTCCTATTGTCCCCCAGCATGAAGTAACTCTCATTAGGTACTTTTCTGGGACCATAATCGTACCTGGGCCGATCGGCCGTGGCCACGCGAAATTCCTCGCCGTTCACGTAGGTTTTGCCGTCCCTAACCTCAATGACGTCGCCCGGCAGCCCAACAACCCTCTTGACGAACGGCTCACTGAAACGACCCTTCAGTATTTCCGGGGGTTCGAAGACGACGACGTCGCCTCGCTGCGGCTCCCCGAATTTATAGAGTATCTTCACGGTCAGCAGGCGGTCGCCGATCTGAATCGTGGGAAGCATCGAGCCCGTCGGCACCACGCGCACCTCCGCCACCGCAGCTCTGATGATGAATGAAAGAACGAGCGCGACCAGAATGAGTACGGCGTACTCCCTGATCGTTCTCAAGACCCCCGATCCGACCGAGTCGCCCGTCTTCTTATTTGCGGATTCCACCAGTTGATTTTCGAGAGGCGCGTTCATGGCTTCCCTTCTAAGGGCTTGTCCGTAAATAAATCCTTTGTGCTCGCATCCGCCCTTTGGCCTGGTTTGACCGTTCCTCAATCGCAAAATCCTCAACGTAGCCTGCTACGCCTCCGGTTTTGCTCAATCCTCACGGCCAAACCAGTCTCAAAATTCGGCGCGATCGCTAAAGGCCTATTTACGGACAAGCCCTAAGCTTAGCGCCCCGAATCTCCCCGGGGCACCCAAACGATTATAGCATAGCGGAATCGCTCCACCTCGCCCATATGGAAATTTTTCCACGCATACGGATTTTTTTCGATGGCGATGGAATTTTTCATAACAATATGGTGTCTGATTGCTCAAATATGCTAGTATATGAATATATGTTCATATATTCAAGTAAGGAGGTCGCATGAGTGAAGACCTGTGCGGCGTGAACGTCGTCCACTCCGACCGTGTGATCAGAGCCAGTACCGCCCTCGTCTCGAATGAGATCGCCCGGCGGCTCGCGGAGACGTTCAAGGTGCTTGGCGATCCCACGAGGATCAAGATCATCTCCGCCCTCTACGAGGGCGAACTCTGCGTCTGCGACATATCGGCGGTCGTATCCTTGAGCCAATCCGCCGTCTCCCACCAATTGGGGGCGTTGCGTAGAGAGCGCCTTGTGAGGCGGCGCCGGGACGGGCAGAAAATTTTCTACTCGCTCGACGACGAACACATAAAGCGCCTCCTATCTGAATGCCTCGATCATGTCGCTGAAGAGGAATCTCTGGTCGAAAGCGGAACCGCCGCCGGTTAGGACGATGGATGAAAGCGGACAAACGGCTAGTTGAAGAGACTTTGCAGGTAATCGGCCTGGATTGCCCAGACTGCGCCGTAAAGGTCGGTTCTGCGGTGAAAGCGATGGATGGCATCGTCGAGACGGACATCAACTTTTCAGCTTCCACTCTGAAGGTTGCTTTCGACCCCCAAGTGACGGATAGAGATCGGATAGTCGGCATCGTGGAAGACTTCGGCTACGAGGTCACCCTGCCCGAGCGGTCTCGCGTCTCCACTTTTGCCATCTCTGGAATGGATTGCGCCGACTGCGCCGAGCGGGTGAGTAAAATGGTACGGTCGCTACCCGGAGTTGCAAGCGCTCGTCTGGATTTCGTCAATGCAAAGCTTACCGTCGATCACAACGAAGTCACCACCTCGGTATCTGAGATCATCGCCGCCGTGGAACAAGCCGGTTACAAAGCCGAATTTGAGGGCGTAAAGCGGGCCGAACCCGCGAAGAGGTCTTTTCTCTTCGAGAACCGCAGAGTGATCGCGACCGGCGTCGCCGGCGTCTTTCTGCTTACCTCGTTCATTCTCCAACTCACCGTCGGCTTTCGGACCGCGATACCCTTCTATGCGATCTCGATGACGGTCGGGGGCTTTTACGTGGCAAGAAGCGCCGTTCTTGGTCTTCGGGTCGGCACTTTCGATATGTACGTCCTGATGACGGTGGCGGCGATCGGGGCGGCGGCCATAGGCGACTGGGCCGAAGGAGCAACCATTCTCTTCCTCTTTTCGTTGGGAAACTCTCTGGAGGCGTTCGCGCTCGACCGGACGCGAGCCTCGGTTAAGCAGCTTATCGCGCTCTCGCCGGAGGAAGCTCTCGTTAGACGGGACGGCATCGAACGGCTCATTCCGGTTGAAGAGGTCCATCTCGGCGAAATCGCCCTTGTAAAACCGGGAGAGCGAATACCGCTTGACGGAGTTGTCGTCAAAGGCTCCACCTCCGTAAACCAGGCGACGATAACGGGAGAATCGAGACCGGTTTCCAAAGCACTCGGTGATCTCGTCTACGCCGGCACGATAAACGAAGAAGGCTACATCGAGGTCGAGACGACGAAGGTGGCGAGAGACAGCGCGCTTTCGCGCATAATACGCCTGATCGGAGAGGCTCAAGCCGACCGCCCTAAAGCCCAGCAGACGCTCGACAAGTTCTCCCTCTATTACACGCCCGCCGTCGTCGCTCTCGCCGTCGTCGTGGCTTTCGTCCCACTGCTCTTCGGCCTTCCTTTCACAGAATGGTTCTTCCGGGGACTTGTCGTTCTCGTAATCGCCTGCCCGTGCGCCCTCGTCATCTCGACGCCGGTATCGATAATCTCGGCGATAGGCGCAGCTTCGAGAAACGGCGTGCTGGTCAAGGGGGGTAGCTTTCTCGAAACGACTGGCAAGGTCGGCGCCTTGGTCTTTGACAAGACCGGGACGCTCACAAGCGGCGAGCTCGCGGTCTCCGAAATAATCCCGCTCAACGGTCTTTCCGAAGATGAGGTGCTCTCCATCGCGGCCGGTCTGGAACACAAATCCCGACATCCAATGGCCCGTGCGATCGATAAATACGCCCACACGGCGGGCGTATCACATGCCGAAGCGACGAATTTCCGCGCCATTCCCGGTAAAGGCATCGTCGCCGACCTCGATTCCACAACCTACTACCTGGGGAGCCAGCGCCTCTTTGAAGAGCTTGGCGTTGACGCCCGAGCCGCGCTGCCAGTCGTCGACCGCTTCCGAGAACGGGGTATGGCGACGGCGATCATCGGCACCGAGCGAGAGATTTTAGGTGTCATCGGCGCCGCCGATACGCTTCGCCCGGCCGGTCGTGAAACCGTCCACCGCCTTCACTCCCTCGGCGTGCGTAATATATACATGCTCACCGGAGATTCCAAGGAGACGGCCAGCGAGGTGTCCGCCTCTCTCGGCCTCGATGGCTTCAGGGCGAACCTCCTGCCGGAAGAAAAAGTCGACGCCGTAAAAGAGCTCGCGGCCGAGCACGGCGTCGTCGTCATGGTCGGCGACGGGGTCAACGACGCCCCGGCCCTCGCCGTCGCCGACGTCGGCATCGCGATGGGCGCCGCCGGCTCGGATATAGCGCTCGAGACGTCCGACATTGCGCTCATGGCGGACGACCTGACCAAAGTCCCCTACTCGGTTTCACTCAGCAGGCGGACGGTGAGCGTGATCAGACAGAACATCGCCGCCTCGATCATCATCAAGGTTGTCTTTCTGACGCTCGCCGTGCTCGGCGTCTCGACCCTCTGGATGGCGGTCTTCGCCGATATGGGCGTCTCTCTTCTTGTCACGGCAAACGGTTTGCGGTTATTTAGAACAAGAGCTTCGTAAGAGATATTCTTCTTTCAGTTTTCAGTTTTCAGTTTTCAATCGCGTGTTGAAATGCACTTGTTGTGGTATCGTTTGCATTGGAAAATTGGACCGCGGCAATCCAAGTTGAATCTAGCTTACTTGTCGGAACGGGGGTTTCGTTGGACGATCTTATCTCACTCGACCAGGCGCTCGACGGATCGAGAAAGGAAGTAAGGGAATGGTACAACCACATCAACCCCCCTCTCGCATCCTTTTTGAGCCTTTTCGATTTCGACAGGCGGTATCTTATCGGTCAAGGCGTTTCGGTATGGGACAAAGAAGGCACGGAGTACTACGACTTTCTTGGTGGTTATGGATCGCTTAATCTTGGTCATAACCACCCGAAGGTTGCCGAGGCGCTTTCAAAAGTCTCAGCGGAGCCCAAGATCCTCCAGGCTACTCTGAGCCCGCTCGCCGCCGCCCTCGCCAAAAACCTCTCGACGGTTGCGCCCGGAAAGCTTGACGTCTGCTTCTTCTGCAACAGCGGCGCCGAGGCGGTCGAAGCGGCTTTAAAAACCGCGCGGGCGGCGACCAAGCGACGTGCCTTTGTGTCGACCGAGGGATCGTTCCACGGTAAAACCATGGGCGCCCTCTCCGTATCGGGCCGCCGAAAGTATCGCGATCCTTTCGAGCCGCTCCTTGCCGACTGCCTCAGAATTCCCTACGGCGACGCGGCCGCCCTCGATCAGGCGCTCTCTGCCGGGGACGTTGCCGCGTTTATCGTCGAGCCGATTCAGGGTGAAGGTGGAGTGATAATCCCACCGGATGGATACCTCAGAGATGCCGAGAAGTTGTGTCGCAAGTACGGAGCGCTCCTCATCGTTGACGAGGTCCAAACCGGGATGGGGCGGACCGGTAAGCTCTTCGCCTTCGAACACGAAGAGATTGAGCCGGACATCATTACGCTCGCTAAATCTCTCGGGGGCGGTTGCATGCCGATCGGCTGCATGATGAGCACTCGAGATGTCTGGAACAGCGTCTACGGGACGGTCAACAACTGCCTGTTGCACACGTCAACCTTCATGAACAATACCATGGCGTGCGCGGCGGGTATCGCCTCGCTTGAAGTGATTTTGGAGGAAAACCTGATCGAGGCCGCACGCGCCAAGGGCGATTACTTCCTGGAAAAGTTGAAGGAGCTTGAAGCGAAGCACCCGATGATCAAGGAGGTCAGGGGCCGGGGTCTCATGATCGGGCTGGAGTTTTACCAGCCGGCCAAGGGATGGTTCGATAAGTTATCGGCCGGCCTTGTAAACAAGCTCTCAAGTGAGTACTTTGCCGATATGATGTCCGTGGAGTTGCTCGGAAGTTGCCGGGTGATAACCGCCTACACGCTGAACAATCCAAATGTGATCAGGCTTCAGCCACCTCTTATCGTCGGTTATGAACAGCTTGATTACGTGGCAGATGCAATCGACCGGGTTTGCGAGAAATACAAGAGCTTCTGGGGCATGACCTTGAAGACCGGCAAGTCGGTCATCGGCTCACTTTTTAAAAAGTAGTGCCCATGCGGCTTCGCGGGCATCAAAGGGTTGAGCGTGGCCGTCACCGCAAAAGCCTGTCGGTACCAAGATACCAAGGTACCAAGATACCAAGGTACTAGAAGCGTGCCCCTACGCAGCGAACTTACCAAGTCTATCTCGTGTACGGCGTAAAACGACGAGCGCCATGTCGTCATGTAGATTTCCGCTAGCAAATTCGAGCGCCGTCCGGGCAACGCCATTCGCGATTCCGGACGCATCCAGCGCTCGTAAGCGTCTCACGGAATCTCGCAATCCTTCATCGCCGAAAAAGTCAGCCCCCCTTCGCGCATCGATCAAGCCGTCGGTATATAGAAGCATAAACCCGTAGCTCGAAAGCTTACCCGTCCGCTCGATATATTTAGAGCTCGCGAATATCCCCAAGGGCATGCCCTGAGCGTCCTCGAGATAGCGGCAATCCGCGCCGCTCAGAAGAATGGGTGGATGACCCGCGCTGGCATAGTCAAACTCGTAATCGAACCCCAGAACGACGACGAGAACTGTGACGAACTCTCCCGGCAATACCACGTTGGTCAATACCTGATTCGCTCTTTTAAGTACGGAAGCCGGCGATGGGTCCTCGTACATGAAGGCTCTTATCGTGTTTTTGGCGGTCGACGTCAGCACCGCCGCATTGAGCCCCTTGCCGGAAACATCCCCGATCACCATCGCCAGTCGACCGTCGGGCAATTCTATGAAGTCATAGAAATCTCCGCCAACTATCATCCTCGCGGTCGCCGGTTTATAATAAACTTTGACTTCCACACCCTCAATGTAAGGAGTCGGCGATAGCAGGCTCTCCTGGAGAACCCTGGCGATTCGCCGCTCTTCCTCCAGTTCATTCTCGCGTCTCTTGCGCGCCGCGCTCTCCTCGGCATCGAAGACGCGCGTCCCTAAAAAGACAAAAGTAGACACGCCTACTGCACAGAGCGCCCTGAAGTCGATGGAAGAAAGGCCAAACGCCTTGTAGAAGCGGTCCACATTGAGGGCTGAAGCCGGCCAGAAAAGCGCTTTCGGGACGATTACCCCGGCGAAGAATGCATTCAATAGAAAGAACCCGGCCACCGCAAGCGAATAGAGAGCAAACCGACCGTATTTTCGTCCGTTAAGTAACCGGTATTGAAGATAGAACGCCACTCCCGAGGCGATCGATCCCGGCAGATATAGCAGATACCTGGCGGCGACGTCGCCATTGATTGAGAGACCTTGGGGCCCGCCGGTCGCCCCGAAGACGACCGAGGTCAAAAGCCATGCGCCAAAAAAGCTTAATGGTAGATATCTCAAGAACCGCCCGTCCACCATCAGATTGCGAATGAGCGTGACGCCGAATTGAAAGAGAAGTCCCGCTGAGATTCCGAGCGGCGCCAGGTGAAGAACGGCGAAGAAAAGCCGCGTGGTGCTCAATTGTGCGTACCCCGGCACGAGCATGAGCATCTCAATCCATGCGTATACGCCGTGAACTATCCCAAAGCCGGCCAGCCATGGCAGCGCTCTAATGAGGGGCAGCCCCGATGGCCGGCGAAGAACGGCAAGAAGGGTCGTGCCCATTGAAAAGTAGGCCAGCCCATAGAGGAAGTATGCAACGACTTCATTCTGGCGCAAGAGCTGATTTAAGACCAAGCACCCTCCTGGCAGGCGTTATAATATCGAACCTAATGAGCGCTTTATACAGTTTGCACCGCGGCAGAGAAGCGCGATCTTACGGCATGACTTCTTAACGCTCTTTCCTTTATGATTCCCTTACACTGACAAAATATATTGGCTGGAGATGCAGCGGCTCCGATCATGTGGCTTTTTGATTACTGGCGCTTGCTTTGAGCTTCGATTACGCGGCGTTCTGATTCAACAAGGCAAAACGGAGCCGGGCGCCCCGGATCGGATCGGCCATCGGCTAGCCCTGCAGTTCAAACGGGGGTATCTCTCTAGGTTCATATAAGGTTTCATCGGGCGTGAGCGACGACCCGAGATACCTAACCCTGTCCGTGAGATTCAGGATCGTTGGCATAAAGTCGTATCCCGTCATCTGGCCCAAGCCCCCGGCAACGCACGCCGTCTCGCCAAACTCCCTCACGCTATCCGGCCAAGTGTTTTTGCCCACCGTCAAGATGGGGACGGGGTCTCCGGAATGTAGTAGTTCGGTGCCGCTCGGGGTCGCGTGGTCGCCGGTGACGGCAACGAGCGTTTCGTCCGACAAAACGTCGCTCTCGAACAGGTAGCCGCACGCCTCGTCAAGCTTCTCGATAACCCCCATTTTAAGCGATGGGTCCTTCTCATGCCCCGCGTCGTCGGGCGCTTTAGAGTGGATATGAATGAATTCCATCCCCCGGTCGAGAGCTTTCTCGGCAATTTTAAATCTGTTGCGGAGATCTTCGCCCGGATGATCGAGATGTGGCGCGTCATAAAGATCCATGCCCAGCTCGCTCACGAGGCCTCGATAGACGGGATAGGAGCAGACGCTCGCGGCGCTAAAGCCGTTCTTGACCGCGAACGGCGCAATCTTCTTACGCTTACCGGACCACTTGGTGAGGAGAAAGTTCACCGGAGACCTCCCCATTGCCCGGCGTTCTTCATTCAAGGGGTGAGCCTCCATGACCCTGTGGATGTGCTCAAGATAGCGAGTAACCGCTCGAGCCGTCTTTTCGGCAGCCGCACGGTCACCCGCCTTATTAAGCGGCAGAATTTTTGAGACCGGTCTTTTTAGGTAATAAGGATCTGAATCGGTAATCTCCCTGGCGCCGCCCCCTTTTACGTAGAGAATCCCCTGGGAATTCCCGGTAAAAATCGTCTTTAACCCTAAACCGTCCGATTCGAACTCCCCAACGCTCTCGACGATCTCCCGGCACTCGCCGTCATCGGCGACCACGGGTCGTTCGGAGAGTATCAGTCGGCTCCCATTCTTTGAGACCGACGCAAGGAGAGCGTGGATGAGAACGTCCTCATCCTCCACTTCCAACCCATGCCCCACCGCCTCGAAGACGCCCCGTCCAGGGTATTCGTCCATCGAGTAGCCGAAGAGCGCAAAGTGCGCGATCTCGCTGCTTGGCGCCAGCCCGCGACCGAGCGGGTGCATCAAGCCCGTGAGCCCGCGCGCCGCCAATCTGTCAAGATTTGGCGTCTTCGCCGCTTCAAGGGGAGTCTTGCCCCCCAACTCGGGCCAACGCCTATCAGCGAGCCCGTCCAGGAGCACCATAACTACCCTCATATCGGATCTCTTTCTATCTCCTTGATGACGCTTTTAACGACGTCGGCGTAGTCCGTACCACCGTCAATGAGTGTTTCCAAGAGCCGCTTCCCGGCCGGGACCAGAAATTCGTTAAGGTAATCGTTGTAGCGGTCAAGGTCACAGGCTATATGGCCGTCGACCCGCTCGTAATTCCTGCTGAGAACGCATTTGAGTTGCCGGTCGTCTTCCCGCCAGTCGGGGCCGACCATCGCTTCTATCTCAGCGTTCAATTCAACGTGTCTTATTGGAAGCGAGAGCTCGATATCGGCCAAAGCGATAACTTTCGAATAAGCGTCGAGCGCGACTCTCGTCTGGTTGAGCTTAACTCTCCCCTCGTGCGATTCCCGCTCTCCAGATATGATGGTCTTCGCGCCGGTGGCTAGCGCAAGCGGCACCCGGCAAAGATGCATGTAGAGATGGCAGCCCGCGCAAAAACCACAAGGGCCGTAGCGCCTGGTGATTTCTCCCGCGTACTGCCCGCAAAGGGCCGCCCAAAGACGCGGGTCTCCAACGGTCACAGGCTCGTGGAGCACGGCGCCTCGCTCTGCGAGCTTGCTTTTAAGAAAGTTGATGTTGCCGTCCAACTGGCTCCAGTCGCCATACTCGGTTCCCGTATAGACGATCGTCGGAAGGACATCCTTTACGCCTCCGCCGACGGCACGCAAGATCGCGGCTACGCTGTCCCTGCCGGCAACCTCCACTACCGCCAGACCGGAGATGCCCCTCAACCCGTTAAGCTCTTCTCCGGGGACGTAAGCCTCTACGTTTTCAAGTCGCGGCTGCTTTTCGGCGATGACTTTTAGATGAACAGCTCCGTCCTCCACACACGCCTCCTCTTCGCCAAAGCATAAAACAAGAGGACCCGATAAGTCACGCCAATCTTTAGAGGGTCGAGACAAGCTCGTCAGTTATGCCACCACAGCCGGTGATCCAGCGAAGAGTAATAATTGCCGCACATGAATATCGGCAATACAGATGCTCGTGTCATAGCAGCCGCCCTCAAGGAAGGGATAAGAATTAAAGCTGCGTAGGATCGATATCTCTCCTATCGCTTCCGTCGAGAGTTGAAGCTCTCTCTCAGGAGATCCATGTACATGCCTATGCGATCGATGAGGCCCCTGAAGTACCCGTGCTTCTCTTCCTTCATCACCTGTGTGACGCCCTCGATGACGACCTCGGTCGTCTTGTAACCATTCTTCCTGGCATGCTCGGTAAAGACCACCTCCACGCCGAAGCGGGTGGCTGAAGTGTCG
>JAMCWL010000086.1 GCA_023481285.1 Actinomycetota bacterium
TCTTTTACGGGGATTGGCTCAGGATCCGGGGCACGACCAATTCGGTTGTGACGACCGATGATATAGCAGAAATTATCGCAATTTGGACCGGTATACCCGCCACAAAGCTCGTCGAGGAGGAGCGGGAGCGCCTTTTGAAGACGGAAGAGGCTCTGCACCGGCGGGTGATCGGGCAAGAAGAGGCCATCACGGCTATAGCGGAGGCAATCCGCCGCGCCCGCGCCGGCTTGAGGGACCCGAAGCGGCCGATCGGGAGCTTTATCTTTCTCGGACCGACCGGTGTGGGAAAGACGGAGCTCGCCAGGACGCTCGCCGAGCACCTCTTCGGCAATGAAGAGGCGTTGGTCAGGATCGACATGAGCGAGTATATGGAGCGCCACACCGTCAGCCGTCTCATCGGAGCCCCACCAGGCTATGTCGGGTACGAAGAGGCCGGCCAATTGAGTGAGCCCATTCGGCGACGCCCCTACTCGGTCATCCTCTTTGACGAGATCGATAAGGCACACCCGGACGTTCTGAACATACTTTTGCAGATCATGGATGATGGACGAATCACCGACGCAAAGGGGCGGACCGTGAACTTCAAAAATACGATCGTCGTCATGACCTCGAATATCGGCAGCGCCAATCTCAAAAAAGCACCCGGGTTAGGATTCAAGGTCGCTCCCGAGGATAAGCTGCGCTTCGCGGAGATAAAGGAGACGATCACCCGCGAGCTCCAGAAAACATTGAGGCCCGAGTTCCTGAACCGGATCGACGAGATAATCGTCTTCGAGCCTCTAACTCTAAATGAGATAGAGGGGATCGTAGACATACTGCTGGCGCGAGTAAAGAGGGAGCTTCGCGGCCAGGGCGTCGAGATCGATTTAACCGACGAGGCGAGAGCCCTCCTTGCCGAAAAGGGTTTTGACCCGGACCTCGGCGCGCGACCCCTCAGGCGAACGATCCAAAAGCTTATCGAGAACCCGCTCGCTTCGGCGCTACTGAAGGGCGAGTTCATACAGGGCGACTCGATAGTCGCCGACGCGCGCAACGGAGAGATAGTCTTCTCCAAGAAGAAGCGCCCTTCGCAACCCGAAGAGCCCGGAGAAGAGGAGACGGCGGCGGCGGAATAGCCGCCAGCTAACTCAATAATAAGATCCTATGAGATTACGAGA
Organism: Actinomycetota bacterium; assembly: GCA_023481285.1. GTDB lineage: Bacteria > Actinomycetota > Aquicultoria > Aquicultorales > JAMCWL01 > JAMCWL01. The sequence continues at coordinate 1,158 of JAMCWL010000086.1, forward strand.
CCAAGGAGCTAAGAGACCAGCTACGCCGCCATCCTCTTAGAGCCTTTAGAGACCACGGAGTAGCTTGCGACGGTCACATCTTCCTTGAGGGGAAGGTTATTCATAACATCCTGGAAGTTGGAGCTCGACGCGGCGTTCTTGAAGTGGTCGGGGTCGGTCCACTCCTGTATGGAGACGAACATATTGGGATCGTCGTGCGAGCGTACCAAACTCTCGCCGACCCACCCGCTCTGATTTTTCAACCAGCCGACTCCTTGGTTCCAGGCGTCAATAAAATCATCCGCTGTTCCCCTCTTCACGGAGAACATAAAAAGGATGGCCAAGTTTTCATTCGCCATAAGTCATCACTCCTCAAATAGTTTTCTCGGTAATTCTCCGCAAAAAGGCGGCGCTTAAAACATGATGAGATGGCAGAGCGAAACTTGGGATGGCGGTCACTGATCTTATAGGCGCTGCTAGTTATTACTATGTGCCATATTACTATGCGCCATATTATCTTCCAATCAGGGCTTCCACGAACGCAGTCGGGTTGAACTCCTGGAGGTCTTCCATGCGCTCGCCGATGCCGATGTACTCTATCGGAATACCCAGCTCCTCTTCGATGGCGACGGCGATCCCTCCTTTGGCCGTCCCGTCCAGCTTGGTTAGAGCGATGCCGTTTACCTCAAGCGCTTCGTTGAAGAGCCTGGCTTGCGCTATCCCATTCTGGCCGGTTGTCGCGTCGATAACAAGCAGCGTATGGACCGGCGCGCCGCCGCCCTCACGCTGGGCGATTCGCTTGATCTTCTTAAGCTCCTCCATGAGATTGACGTACGTGTGAAGGCGTCCCGCCGTATCGATGATGAGCGATCTCACCCCACGGGCGCGAGCAGCATGGACCGCGTCGTAAACGACGGCCGCCGGGTCGCTTCCCCGCTCGTGTTTGACCACGACGACGTCGAGCCTTTCCGCCCAGACGTCAAGCTGCTCGATCGCGGCGGCCCGGAAGGTATCCGCCGCCCCAAGAAGCACTTTGCGCCCCTGAAGCTTATGTAGATTGGCCAGCTTGGCGATGGTCGTCGTCTTCCCCGTACCGTTAACTCCGACAACCAGATATACCACGAGCTCCTCGCCCATGGGCGGCCTTCCAGGCTCACCAAGAGCTCTGACGAGTTCGTCCTTGAGGATGCCGATGAGCTCACTTGATTCCGAAATGAGCTCCCTCTCCGCCCGCTCGCGCAGAGCATCAATTACTCGCATAGTCGCCTCGACGCCGACGTCCGCCTGAATCAGCCCCTCCTCAACCTCCGTCCAAAACTCCTCGTCAACCTTTGGATGGAGCGCAAAGATGCGATCCACGTTGGCTGCAAAGTTTTCGCGACTGCGGCGAAGACCGTCCACCAGGCGGCCGAAAAAGCCCGCCCGCTCTTCCGCCGCCCTCTCGGCCCGCCTCTCTTCAGCGGATGGACCGTCTTCCGGCCCATCGGGCGCCGTTCCACTCTCCTTCTGGCCCGACGCCGTTTCACCTTCCTCCGGTCTTCCAAAGGCCGAAGATCGGTCGTGCTCTTTATTTGATTCCTGCGGTTGACGATTGAACCAGTTTCTCACTAAACCACCCCGGCGACCTCTGAGAATTTCTGCGAGATGAGCTTCGATACCCCATCGGCTTGCATTGAAACGCCATAGAGAGCGTCCGTCATCTCCATCGTCCGGCGCTGGTGGGTGACGACGAGAAACTGAGTCGCGCGTTTCATCTCGATCAGGAGCTTGATCAGGCGATTCAGGTTGATGTCGTCGAGAGCTGCTTCCGCCTCGTCGAGAATGTAAAAAGGACAGGGCCTCGTCAGGTAAAGAGAGAAGAGGAAGGCCAGCGAGACCAGGGACTTTTCTCCTCCCGAGAGAAGGGAGAGCCTCTGGAGCCTCTTACCGCTCGGCTGAGCGATTATATCGACGCCGGTGATATCGGGATCGTCCGGCTCGGTCAAGATGAGCTCGGCGTTGCCGCCTGGGAAGAGATACTTAAAAATCTCGCCGAAGTGCCCGTTTATCTCCAAAAACGCTTCCATGAATCGCTCTTTGATCTTTCTATCGATCGCCCGGATTATCTTGCCGAGCGCTCTCCGGCTTTCCGTGATGTCCTCGATCTGCCGGCTGAAAAGGGCCGCCCTTTCTTCCAGGTCTTTATGCTCCTCAATAGCCATCGGATTTACCGGACCTATCGAGGCGATACGGCGCTTAAGATGCGATGCTCTCTCTTCTATCTCCGGTCGCTCTCTCTCTATCGGGAGCTGTAGCGCCTTTTCAAGGGGCACGTCAAGTTCGTCGACGATCCTTGATACAGCCGTCGTCACCTCCATCTCGAGCTGGGCCTTGACGATTTCAACCTCGTGCAATCTCTTGCGGCCAGATTCAAGCTGGATGCGGGTACCAGACGCCGACTCCCTGTGCGACTGCAACGACTCCTTCAGCTTTACTAGCCCCTCCTCATCGGTGGCGATGCTCTCGTCGACCCTCTTCGCGTTCTCTTCCGAGCAAACGGCGAGCGCCTCTATCGCCGAGATCAACGGAGCCGACCGCTCGCGGACGAGGACGAGTCGGTTAACGTCAACTTCGTCCCGGTCGATGGTGGACTTGATTTCGGCGAGCTCATTCAAGGCCTCACCGTACGCTCGCTCGACCCCACGACGCCGGCCGACCAGCGCATCTAGCTCGACTTTGGCCTTGCTTACTTTAAGCGACGTATCGCCTCGATA
>JAMCWL010000061.1 GCA_023481285.1 Actinomycetota bacterium
ACGACGCTCTTCCGATCTCACGGTCGCCATCCGAAGAAGCTCTGCGGACGTTACGGTTAACGTTCCTTCAGACTGTCTCGCAACTTCGTCTCGGACCGCTCGCATCTCGTCGAAGATGTCCATCCGGGGATTGCTCGCGGCGCTATCCGTTCCGAGCCCAAAAGTAACATCGTTACCAAGCAGAAGCGCCACCGGCGCTTCACCGGTCTTCAGCAGCGCGTTGCTGGTCGGGCAGCAAACCACGGCCGACCCACGCTTCTTGATGATGTAGAGGTCGCTCGGTTCGAGGTGTACGCAATGAATGGCCAGCGTCGAACTTGAGAGAGCCCCAAGTGAATCAAGGTAAGCGACCGGCGATAATCCAGTACCCTTCCTGGGTATCTCTGTTTTGATGAGCGAGTTGAAGATTGCCGAGAGCGCCCCGCTGCCATCCTTGATCATGCTTAGCTCATCGGCCGTCTCGGCGACATGGATGGCGGTCGGCAAGCCCATATCCGACGCCATGACGATCAGCTTCTTGATGCTCCCACCCGATAACGAGTAAGGAGCGTGCGGGGATATCCCGGCACGTCGCCAGGGCTTCTCAGCCGCACTCCCCAATCTTTTGATCAGGTCCTCTCTTGCCTTGGAAAAGCCGGCCAAATCGACCGCTACCATCTCGTGAAAGCTGATGCCGCGCAAGTTCGCTTCGGCCATGGCGACCGCTCCGGCTCCCCAACGGCTTATATCCGCGGTCGCCGTCATTCCACCGGCGAGGGATCTCTCCACGCCCCGGCGGGCCGAAACCAGCCAGTCTTCGCCCGTCATCTCCTGGCTTCGGACGACGAGTCGCTCAAGCCAGCTTAAGAAAGAGGTGGGCTCCGCCAGGTCGTTAAGTGCCTCAAGTTCCAGGTGGGAGTGGAGATTGACCAGACCCGGCATCAGGACGACGCGTCCGAACTCGGTTACCGCTTCTTCCGGATGTTCCTTTTTCAGCTCGTCAAAGGAGCCAATCTGACCTATGCGCTCACCTCTTACCAGAATAGCCCCGTTAGTTATGGCTGGTGAGTCTAGAGGAATTACAGTATGTGCTCGATAGATCATCAATTCTCCCGTACAACAGATTGAAATAGAGTAAAATCACACTAATCGGCTTTTTCTTTAAGAAGTGACGGCTTCCTCAGTGAAACACATGGGCAGCTTTTCTCGGCAGGCAGTGAATCAAGGGCTTCAAGAAGTATCCTGCTCATCATGCCGGCCTCACCATAGAAGATGCTGGCCAGCTCCTCGTGGCTCCACTCCTCGACCACGCCCTCCGCGTAATTGACGATAATCTGGATGCTCCCATAACAGGCGCCGATCTCCCTGGCCAGGTAAACCTCGGGTGCCAGGCTCTGCCCGATAATATCGCCGCCCAGGCTTCTGAGCATCCTCACCTCGGCCGGGCTTTCAAAGTGGCGCCCGTCCGTCACCACATAGACCCCTCGCTCGATGACGCGTCCGACGGAGTGGGCCCTTGCCGCTTCAAGAAGCGCCGCCCGCTCTTCCCTGCAAAGAGCATCGCGCATTACCAGCAAATATTGGGAGTCGAGGCTGACGTCCCGCCTCATCGATAAATCTATGTAGTCGTCGGGAACCACGATATCTCGTAGTTCCAGTTTCGGATCTATCGCCCCGACGCCCCCCTCACCGAGTATGCGCTCGACGCCAGCCTCCCTTAGTACCCAAAAGAGCTGCCTTGAAGCGTTCGCCCTGGTCACGCCGGCACGCCAACCGTGCATCCTGCATGTAAGCACCGTTTTGCCTTTTAGCGAGAATAGCGTAAATGCGGGACTCTTACCGTATGGTGTATCGAAGATCGCCCTTCGTTTGATGATCTCCACGCCGTCATATCCGGCTTCCCCGGGGAAGTCGATGGAATTCGTCGACGAGCCACCTATAATTGCAAATCGAGCTTGATGTATTTCGGCCATTTTCCACCTTAGAACGACCATCGCACGGCGCTCTCACGCCGCTCCGGACGCCTGGCTCCAGTTCCAGGAAAAAATATCCCATTGATTTGCCGTCAACCTCATAGCCTAGAGCGTCTTTCACTCTAGAGCGAGCTGTTTAGGGCGGTTAACGGTCATCAGCCGACGCCCTAAGGCGCGTTAGTCGTAAATCTCCAGAATCTCGTACTTTGTATCTCTCTTCGCGGGTATTCTTCCCGTTGCCCGGATAAGGCGAACCATCTCCTCTTTCGACATTTTGTAAGTCACTCCCGTCGCTTTGACAACATTCTCCTCGATCATGATACTCCCCAGATCGTCCCCACCGAATGAGAGAGTGATCTGTCCGATCTCCTTGCCCTGCGTCACCCAGGAACCCTGGACGTGATCGAAGTTGTTCAGATAAAGTCGGGAAACTGCAAGGGTCCTCAAGTAGTCCTGGACGGACGTTACGCTCCCGCCGAGGTCGGTAAATCCGGGCTGGTACGTCCAGGGAATGAAGCCCCGAAAGCCGCCCGTCTCATCCTGCAGCTTGCGGATTGCCGCCAGGTGGGTCACCCGATCGGATATGCTTTCGGCCCCGCCAAGCATCATCGTCGCGGTTGATTTCAACCCCAGAAGCTGGGCTTCCCTCATGACCGAGAGCCACTTCGTCGCAGATATCTTGTTTGGACTCACTTCTGCCCTAACGTGGTCGACGAGAATCTCGGCGCCACCTCCGGGCAGAGAATCGAGCCCCGCAGCGTGAAGTCGCCTGATCGTTTCCGCGACCGGTATCCCGGAGAGGCGCGAGATGTGGGCGATCTCAGGGGGACCGAAGGAGTGAATGGTTACGGAAAATCGCGATTTAATGCTCTCCAGAAGGTCTTCGTAGAAGTCTATTTGTAGCTCGGGATGAAGCCCTCCCTGAAGCATGATCTGCGTCCCCTCCAGCTCGACCGTCTCTTCGATCTTACGAAACATCTCATCTTTGGAGAGAACATAAGCCTCCTTATCTTCCTTCGTCCGGTAAAACGCGCAAAATCGGCACTTGCTTATGCAGACGTTCGTGTAGTTTATATTGCGGTCGATGATGAAGGTGACGATATTCTCCGGGTGGAGACGTCGGCGTAGGGCGTCGGCCGCTTCCGCCAGGTCGTGAATATTCCCCGACTCGATAAGAGAGACGGCCTCCTCGTCGGTCATCCTACGCCCCGAGACTATTTCATCTAATACGCTTGCTTGTTCTATCAAGCTCACAGGTTTTGGCACCTCTAGCCTCTAGCCTCCAGCCCCTGGCCTCCAGCCCCTAGCCTCTGTCTAGTAGCTAGGGGCTGGAGGCTGGAAATAACAAGCCTCGCCAATCCCGAGTGTAAAGCGGTAAACCACCGAGCCTATACTTCTATAAACTCCAGCTCCGGCACTTTATCGATATACCCGAGCTCCTTGGCTCTTGCGAGGAAGAACAGAAAATCCTCCTGGTACTCCTCGTTGAGATCGAACTTGAGGCTTAAGAAATACTCCTCCAATAAGGTTGCATTAAACGGCTCCCATCGCGCCGCATCAGTCGCTATCGAGGCGACGTTCGCCACCGAGTACGCCATTGATGAGAGAAAGCCACGGTAGACATCCGCCACCAGGTTTGGGTACCTGCCGGCGTAATCCCTTCTGGCCGCCCAGACGGCGTAGACCATGCGACGCCCGGTCAGCTTCTTCCACTCGCTCCCCAGATCATAGAGGTAGAGGTTCTTTGCTTCATGGCGAGCGCGGAGCGCCGGATCGCCGATGAGTAGCGCCGCGTCGGCCTCCAGCAACATGCTTGCCA
>JAMCWL010000104.1:0-2543 GCA_023481285.1 Actinomycetota bacterium
AGCTACTGGTCCGCTGGGCGTAACTGAGGAATACTCAAAGCACGATCGCCTGGCTCAGCGCTTCAAGGTCGACCAGGATCGGCTAACGATCCTCAAAGAAGTAAACGAGATGTACCACAGCGATGATCGAGCTAAAGCGATCATCGACAATACCTCGGAGGACGCCACGTATGGCGGCTTTGAGGTCACCGTGGCTGAGGCTGAAGGCGGTCGAACAGAAGAAGCTCAGCAGATCCTCAACGACACGCGCAAACTCTTCGGCGGTCTTGTCGGCTGGGCCAAGAAGGGACTGATCGAGGGCGATTTATTCCTACAGGTAGTAGTGGCTGATAGCGACGTCGTCGAGCTGATCAGGATGCCGGCGTCGACCATGCGGCGTAACAGCAACGACAAGGACAAGTTCGACGATCCGCTGAAGGCCTACGCTCAAGTAGACCCGCTATCCGGCGCCGCCTATGCACTCGAAATCAACCTTGCGCAGGTGGACAGCTGGTTCGCCGAGTGGCAGGTTACGCATGCGCGCTGGAACCACCTGGGAGGACGATACGGCAACTCGCTCTTCCGATCGTCTCGGGGCAGCTACAAAAAAGCCCGCGAGGGCGAAACCGACATGGCGATCCGCCGCAAGACGAGAGCTGGCATCAAGTACGTACACGAACTCGAAGATGCCAGCGAGGCGGAACTCGAAGCTTACAAGGAGCGAAACAAAGACACGCTCAAGAATCCGTTTGCCGCTATCGCCGACTTTTTTACGAACAAAAAGACGAAGATCACGGCGATCCAGGGTGACGCGAAGCTCGACCAAATCAAAGACGTCGAGCACCATATCAATACAATGTTCGTCTCTTCGCCGATTCCGAAGTCGCTCGTCGGCTACGGTGAGTCGATCAACCGTGACGTGCTCGACAAGCAAGAGGCTCAATACCTGAGGCGTTTGGAGTCGGTGGCAGACTGGGTCAACGAGCAGATCATCAAGCCTGTACTAGATCTCCAGTTGCTTCTCAAGGGCATATTGCCCGAATCGGTCAGCTACAACATCGTCTGGCCCGATCGGTCGATGGATACGTTTGTGGACGTAATCGACGGGGCGGTCAAAATCAAGTCCCTCGGATTACCGGATCGCTATGTTTTACAGGTGCTCCGCAAGGTGATCACCGATCTCAATATCAAGGCGGTGCTTGAAGAGATGGAGAGCGAAAAGCAGACGAATACAGACAAAGAGACGGACGCCATCGCCAAGAACCTGGAACTGATGAAGGCTCAGATGCGCGGTAGTGATCCTAAAGAACGCAAGAAAGCAAAGGAAGCCATTGAGAGAATAATCCGTGGGGTAGGGGATGTCGCGGGCGATAGCGAGGAAGAGTTTATCGATCGTCTGAAGGCATTGCGAGGGGTTTCTTAGTGTGCCTAAAACCAAGTCGAAGCTCAACCGCAAAGCCGCCATGCTCTATGCCTCGGCGCTTCATATGGAACTCTTGCTTGACGTGACGGCACAGATCGCCGACACGTTCACGCAGTTTAGCAATGCGCTTACAAGTGAGATCGCTCAGGCCGCCGGTGATGATGGAATCGTCCTGTCTCATCGGATTCTTGGCGTTCAGGACTTCGCGAACCGAGAGCTCGGACAGCTCATCGAATTTTATCGACACATGCTCGACGACGCGATGGAAACGACGGTTGGGTACGTCCAAGGCGCTCACCTGGTCTTGTATGACTACTACCTGGGCGATCGTATCCTGGAGGAGAGCAAGGGCGACGGTGGATTCGGCGATGCGTTCGATATCGACAAGGACAAATACCCGCACGTCGAGATGTTCAACACAAGACAACGCGAGCAGGTCATCAACGCTGCCAGGGCTAGGACCTACGGCGATAGATTTAACCTCTCCGACCGAATCTGGAACCTTGAAAACGGCGGTAGGGAGAAGATCAATCAGCGGCTTTTGCAGGCGATCGCGAACAAGGAAAGCGCTGTCAGCCTGCAGAAGGATTTAGACGAGTATCTGAAGCCGGATGCTCGATATACTCGCTGGACACGCAACAGGCTCTATGGTATGACCTCGGCAGAGCGCTTGACTGGTGAGAGAGGTTTAATCAGAAAGCCCCGTCAAATCGACCCCAGTGTCGGCCCGCCTACCAAAGGCATGGCCTATAACGCCATGAGGCTGGCGCGTAACGAGATACAACAAGTCCACTGGGATGTCTACGAAAACACCGTTGAGACGATGCCCTGGGTTGAGAAAATTGCTTGGATGCTCTCAGCGGCTCATCCGCGGTCCGACGTGTGCGACGGACTGGCTAATGGCGGGCCGTATGAAAAGGGCAGCGTTCCAAGTCGCCCACACCCCCTATGTTACTGCTGGCTGCGCTCGTTGTTGATGAGCAAAGATGAGTTTTTGGACAAAGTCCGGGGGTGGACGAAGGGCGAGAATCACTTTCTAGATGAGTACGCCCAGCAGTTGGGTTACGCTTTCGATTCGATCGTTAAGCTGACCGTTGGCCTGGCTGCCGAAGACAAGCAATTTTCTCAACCCAGGGCATCG
>JAMCWL010000104.1:2553-3785 GCA_023481285.1 Actinomycetota bacterium
AGCCCGCGTTTATCGCTGCCGAAGACAAGCTTGCGAAAGTCCTGGAAGAGAAAGAGCTTGAGATCAGAGGTCGTGCAACCGAGAAGGGGTATGCGTTCGACGAGTTTGGCAACGTGGTTTTTAGTAAGACTGGGACAAGAAACAGGATTGACCTTACATCTGAAGAGCTGAGAATCCTCCAGGGAACTACATTCACCCACAATCATCCGGTCGATATTTCTTTTTCAAGAGGTGATATACACACGGCCTCAGCGCATGAATTCAAGGAAGTCCGCGCCGTTGGGACGAGGTGGCGACACTCGATGAAGCCATCAGTAGACGGCTGGACGGAAGGAAAATGGGAGCAGATCATCAAGCCTGCATTTCTTCGCTACGACGCGGAGGTGAGGCGCGAGTTTACGGCAGCGATAAACGCGGGTATAATGACAATCGAACAGGCCCAAGCTGAACATTGGCATGAAGTCTGGACGCGGGCTGCAAGAGCAACCGGCCTCAAGTATGAGAGGGAACCATGGTAGGCATTAACGACAGAGAACTAGATGAGGTCATATACAGCCCAGTGTGCGCTAGGTGCGCGCACTTGGACGATGTCGTCGAGCATAAATGCCATGCGTTTGAGCGGATTCCTGATGTGATCTGGACAGGAAAAAATGATCACCGCAAGCCCTATCCTGGCGATCACGGTATCCAATTCAAAGCGAAAGAAGCTAAGGCTAGTTAAATGCCTAAGCCATTTACGAAGGCCGATATACCAAAGCTAATAGCTATAGTTATTGCTCTGTTGTTCCTTATTACGGTAGGGATAAGCCAGCTTATTGAGGAAAAGAGAACTCCGGAAGTAAAGAGGAAACAGGAGATTTTCCAGGCACTTGTAGAGCTACAGGGCGCAACAGATCCCGAGAAAGACAGCGGCACCTATAAGATAATCGGGGATACCTACAAGGTTTCCGAGCAGGAAGTAAGGGATATAGCGATTCAGGGCATACAGGAAGACTGGCCGATGCCTGATTCCAAGTCCATCAAGGAAACGATACCGTAAGCGCACAACGACAACCCAGAGCTCTTTAGAAGCCGTCTCAAACGAGGCGGTTTTTTTATACCTCAAAAGAGGAGGCGTAAGGTGAAAATAGACGAGAGAGCGCTCAGGCAACATGCACGCAAAGCATGGACTGAGGCTAAACTGGAAGGCACCTACGAAGACTTGATCTCGCGCTTGGGCTCTTGAAGCTTGA
>JAMCWL010000115.1 GCA_023481285.1 Actinomycetota bacterium
AGGAAATCGGCCCCAAAACAGGGGTCAAATCGGCCACCTTGTGGTTAAATTAAGGTGCCTGGCGTCGCTTCGCTCCGAGGGTGGCCGAATTGCCCGGAATGGGTGGCCGAATTCGCCGGAATGCGCACTTTTAGAACTCTTTATGGTTATGGCGCTCGCTTTTGGGCTTTCCAAGCTTCTTGGAGCGCAAGTCGTCGTTCGGGCCATCGGCGTCATCGGGGGCGTCTTTCTTCTCTGGATGGGCGTGGGCATCGTCAAGGACGTCATAGTGAAAAAAATCTCGCTGAGCACGACGCCCGGCTCTTCGACGAGAAGCGGAGGTGTTCTGGTCGCCTCGGGCGCGGCGACCAGCCTCTCGAATCCTTACTGGACCCTCTGGTGGGCGACGATAGGAGTTGGTTTTTTAACGAAATCGATGGTTCAGGCCGGGACGTCCGGCCTCGGCGTCTTCTATATCGGTCATATCTTAGGGGACTACGTGTGGTACGGAATCGTCGGCTTCGCCGTCGCGGCGGGGAGGCGCATTTTCAGCGATCGCGTCTATCGCTCTACCCTTCTCATCTGCGGCCTCTTTCTGATCTTGTTGGCCTTCTCCTTCATCGGCGATTTTAAAATCTTTTAATGTTGTTGAGTGGTAGAATTAATCCGTAAAGATGTCATTCTGAGGAGGTCTTTGGGCCGACGAAGAATCTCAGCTATATCTCATGCTCTCTCTTACATCTAAGGCTTATGTCAGTACGGAGATTCTTCGGTCGCTGGCCTTCGGCTCGCTCTACCTCAGACAGAAGCGCAATGTCTACTTTACTCTTTCTTGACGGCTAAATAAAAGGCAGGTGCGGTTGCCTCTACGCGACAAAGTCCTCGCGACCATAAATAAGTTCGCCATGATCAGGCCGGGAGATCGGATTCTGGTCGCCGTCTCGGGCGGACCGGATTCCGTCGCCCTCGTCCACCTTCTAATCGAGCTCTCCGGCAAGCTTGATCTCACCCTCACCGCTTTTCATCTCGACCACCGCCTGAGGGCAGAATCGGCGAACGATTCGATCTTCGTAGCCGAGCTCTGTAATAAGCTCGGTATTCAGCTCGAGAGCATGACGTACGACCTTCCGGCCTATTTGAAGGAGACCGGTCTGTCGGTCGAGGACGGCGCCCGGCGTATTCGCTACCGTCTACTGGAAGAAACGGCCGACAGGCTCCATATCGATCGCATAGCCTTAGGGCATCAAGCTGATGACCAGGTTGAGACATTCCTCATGCGGATTATTCGCGGTGCGGGACCCGCCGGGCTTACAGCCATCCCACCCACCCGGGGTCGCTTCATCAGACCCCTTATCGAGGTGAGCAAAGAAGAGATACTTGCCTACTTGGGCGAGATCGGCGAGGGATTTGTAATCGACGCCTCAAACGAGGATATTTCGTTCTTCCGAAACAGGGTGAGACGGCGCTTGATCCCGGAGATCCTCACGGACAACCCGGCTTTTAAAGAGGTCATCCGGCAGACCATCGAGCTTATCGGGGAAGATGAAGCTCTACTTGAAGGTGAGTCTGAAAAGAAGGCCAAGAAGTTCTTGCGCGTTGAACAGGAGGCTGTCGCAGTCGTCTCCGCGGCAACGCTTGTCCTCTTGCCGCCGGCGATCGCGAGGCGGATCGTCCGGCGTGCTATCGAGAGGGTGAAGGGCGATCTCTTGGATATAGAATTTCGGCACGTTAAGGGAGTATTGAGCGGGCTTGCCGAGGGTTCTCTCAGGATGGATCTTCCGGGAGATCTGATCGCGGCGATCGAGGGAGGCGATCTGGTTGTCGGCCCTCGCCGGAGTCTCGAACCGCCGCCGTCCTCACCCGTTGAAATCAAGGTTCCAGGCGTTACCGATCTCCCGGACTTCGGGGTTGCGATAAGGGCGGAGATCGTTCCGGGCAAGGGGTATGAGATTCGCAAGGACCTTCCTTTAGTCGCTCAATTGGACGCCGACCTCGTCGGGCGCCCGCTTATCGCCAGGAGCTGGCGGCCGGGTGACAGCTTCAATCCCCTAGGCCTGAGAGGTGAAAAAAAATTACAGGACTTTTTCGTCGACGAAAAGGTGCCCCGCCGGCACAGACTGCGCATTCCGGTCATCGAAGGGGCAGGCCGGATACTCTGGGTTGCTGGAATGCGGATAGGCGACCGCTTTAAGGTGACCCGTGCGACCGGGAAGGTCCTGCTCCTAAAGTTGGTGAGTGCGGGCGACTCCAAAGGGAATTGACCGCCGCTTACATGGAGGCTTTTGGAAATCGTTTTTAGGGTCGTTGCGTCCGGACATATATAGTGAAGCGTAAGTGGCGGATAGCTGTGGTAAATTGCCCGCAACTAGCGGATGTGATAGCATCTTATAGATAAAAAAAGCTTAGGAGGAGCTTACTTGAGGAGAGTTCTAAGGAGCGCCGGTTTCTACTTCCTCATAATTATACTGGTCATCTTCTTCGCGACGCAGTATTTTAGCAAGCCAGAAGAGACGAAGACGCTGAAGCTCAACGACTTTCTGACGAAGGTTAAGAGCCGCGAGGTCACGCAAGTCACCGTCTACGACCGAGACCAGCGCATATCAGGTCAATATTATAAAGATGCAGGGGATAAGGCCAAGGGTAAAGTTACCAAGTTCGAGGTCTCCTATCCTCAAAATTACCCGAAGCTTTTTGAGACGCTCGACCAGAACAACGTCAAGACCGAAGTCCAGCCGCAGCGGGATACCATGTGGTGGACGATCCTCATCAACCTCCTCCCGTTCATACTCATCTTTGGCATCTGGATATTCATGTTCCAGCAGATGCAAGGAGGGGGAAACAAGGTGATGTCCTTTGGCAAAAGCCGGGCGAAGCGGATGACGAAGGATCAGCCCAGGGTGACCTTCCGCGATGTGGCCGGGGTTGACGAGGCGGTCGAGGAGCTCCGGGAGATCAAGGAGTTCCTGAGCAATCCAGGCAAGTTCCAGGCTTTGGGCGCGAAGATCCCGAAGGGCGTTCTCCTTTATGGTCCGCCCGGCTCCGGTAAGACGCTTCTTGCCCGGGCGGTGGCGGGCGAAGCCGGAGTGCCTTTCTTCTCCATCTCCGGTTCGGATTTTGTGGAGATGTTCGTCGGCGTCGGCGCGAGTCGGGTGCGCGACCTGTTTGAGCAGGCGAAAGCAAACTCGCCATGCATCATTTTCATGGACGAGATCGACGCGGTCGGTCGTCACCGGGGCGCCGGTCTCGGCGGCGGCCATGACGAGCGCGAGCAGACCCTGAACCAATTGCTGGTCGAGATGGACGGCTTTGACGTCAAGGACAACGTGATTCTTATCGCGGCGACCAACCGGCCGGACATACTCGACCCGGCGCTGCTCAGGCCCGGCCGTTTTGACAGGCAGATAGTCGTGGACCGGCCCGACTTGCGGGGGCGCGTGGGAATACTAAAGGTCCACACAAGAGGCAAGCCCCTGGCAAAAGATGTCGACATCGAGGTGCTGGCGAGAAGAACGCCCGGATTTACCGGTGCGGACCTCGCCAATCTCGTCAACGAAGCGGCTCTTCTTGCCGCCCGTCACGCCAAGAAAGAGATCGACATGGCGGAACTGGAAGAGTCGATCGACAGGGTCATTGCCGGTCCGGAGCGCAAGACGCGGCTCATCTCGGATAGGGAAAAAGAGGTTATCGCTTACCATGAAGGCGGCCATGCGCTCGTCGGCTACATGCTCCCGAATACCGATCCGATTCATAAGATATCGATCATCCCGCGTGGCCACTCTCTGGGCTACACGCTCTCGCTACCGACCGAGGATAAGTTCCTGGTCGCCAAGAGCGAGCTGCTCGACGATCTGGCGATGTTCCTGGGCGGCCGGGTGGCCGAAGAGATGATCTTCAACGACGTGACGACGGGGGCCTCAAACGACCTCGAGAAGGCGACCAAGATGGCCCGTCAGATGGTCACCGAGTACGGCATGAGCGAAAAGCTCGGGCCGATGACTCTAGGGCAGAAGCAGGACCAGGTCTTCCTGGGGCGCGACTTCGCGTCGCATCCGGACTACTCGCAGGAGGTCGCGTTCGAAATCGACCAGGAGATACGCCGGATCATAGACGACGCCTTCGTCAAGGCCCGGAAAATACTCTCGGAGCACAGGGAGAAGCTCGATCTCATCGCGAAGACCTTGATCGAACACGAGACCATCGAAAAGGAAGACCTTGAAAAGATACTCAAGGGTGGGGAGATCGACAAGCGGATTGCTAGCACGGAGGATGTTGGCGAAACCGCCAAAGAAGAGAAAAGGGTTGGCGAAATATCTCCGAAGTTGAGACCGGCAGAGGGATAGGGGCATGCCATGGCGTGCTTCTAGTACCTTAGTACCTTAGTACCTTAGTACCTTAGTACCAATTAGTAGCTTACGAGTCTCAAGTTTCGAGTTTCGATCTTTTACTAATTGCTGCCTTTCGCTTTAGCCGTGGCGCCAAAGCCGCGGCCTTTCCTGCCGCGGTCTTTCCTTTTAAAAAGATGTCGCTTGAATTAAGATTGAACAAGGAGCAAGGAGCAAGGAGCACTAGGATTTGAGGTAGTATGAGATTGCTTCGCTTCGCTTGCAATGACAACATGGGCGATTGCTTCTTCGGTCGATGCGCTCCCTCCTCGCAATGACAGACCGAATGGTAAAAAGGGCGTGTCTTTATGGAACGCAAAAAGATTATTGAAGGCGTAAGGCTTATCATCGAGGGCGTCGGCGAGGACGTCACGAGGGAAGGCCTTGTGGAGACGGCAGACAGGGTGGCCGACATGTACGCCGAGATATTCGCCGGCATGGCTTGCGATCCAAAAGATGTCGTCCAGGTGGTTTTCGCCGAGAATCACGATGAGATAGTGATGGTCAAGGACATCCCATTCTACTCGGTTTGCGAGCATCACCTGATGCCGTTTTTCGGCAAGGCACACGTCGCGTACATTCCGAGCAAAACAGGGAAGATAACAGGGATAAGCAAGTTAGCTAGAGTCGTTGACGTGCTCGCCAAGCGGCTTCAAGTCCAGGAGAGGCTGACGACCCAGATCGCCAACACCCTTATGGAAGCCCTCGATCCCCAGGGAGTGCTCGTTGTCATCGAGGCGGAGCACCTCTGCATGAGCATGCGGGGCGTCAACAAACCGGGCTCCACCACGGTAACCTCGGCCGTCCGAGGCGAATTCCGCCGGCGTCAGGCCGCTCGCATGGAGGCACTTAGCCTGATCCGAAACGGAGGCTAAGATGCCGGAGTTAAGAATTCTCTCTCCAAATAACATCGACGAGGCCAGAGGGTTAATGGGCGAGATCGAGGCGCACGTTGAAGGCGTCGAGATCATGGCGCCCAAATCCCAACTCAGGCTCGTCAAGATAACCGGGTTGGATTCCAGGGCGGCGAACATCCTAAAGCAGGAGATGCTCTCGAAAGGAGGGGATGCGGCGCTCTCGTGGCGCGTCTTTCAACTTGAGGCGGAGGAGGCCACTGCCATCGCGATCGGCACACTCAAACAATTTCGCGACGTCATTCCAAAGCTTGCCAAGCAACCGTTCGAGCTCAAGGAGGTCTCCAGCAAGCTCAAAGAGGCTCTCTACGCCTACGATTCACCGCCGTCACCTCTTCCAGTAGCCGGCCGCACGCTTGATTTCACCGCCAGGACTTACATAATGGGTGTTCTTAACGTGACACCCGACTCCTTCTCAGACGGCGGCGAGCACTTCAGCACCGGTGCGGCGATAACCCACGCGAAGCGAATGGTGGCCGAGGGCGCCGATATTATAGACATCGGGGGAGAGTCGACGAGACCGGGGGCCGAGCCGGTCTCGGCGGAGGACGAGCTGGCCAGGGTGGTTCCGGTCATCGAGGACCTTGCGGGCTCGACGGATGCAATCCTCTCCATCGATACTTCGAAGCCCGAGGTTGCCAAAGCGGCTCTTCGAGCCGGGGCTCATATTGTAAATGACGTTACCGGGCTCTCGAATCTCCGGATGGTTGAGGTAGTCGCCGCCTCGGGCGCTCCAGCCATCATCATGCATATGAAGGGAACCCCCGGGACGATGCAGGAGAATCCGGTCTACGAGGATCTGATGGGGGAGATTATCGCCTACTTAAGGGCGAGGTTGGAATCGGCCCGGAAGGGCGGCGTGGCGCCGGAGAAGCTCTTGGTCGACCCCGGCATCGGCTTCGGCAAGACTTTCGAGCATAATCTGGAGATTATCAAGCATCTCTCGGAAGTGAAGATCCTGGGCAAGGCGATCGTTCTTGGAACGTCGAGAAAAGCGTTTATCGGCAAGATCCTCGGTATCGAGAGGGCGTGCGAGCGGGTTTTCGGGACGGCCGCAACGGTCGCCCTTGGGATTGCCAACGGCGCCAACATACTCCGCGTTCATGACGTCAAAGAGATGGCTCAAGTGGCCCGGATGGCGGATGCCATCCAGTGTGGCAGATATTAGTGCTTCATAGCTTTACATCTCTACCAAGATACCAAGATACCAGGAGCGTTCCTCAGATGACATTGCGATTAACTGAGAACTGAGAACTGAAGCACACACATCTGCACGTAGGTGGATGTAAAGCAATTAAATACGCGTGCAATTTCATGTATACTCTCGCTAATGACCGGTATATTTCTTGGTTTCGGATCTAATCTCGGCGATCGCCGGGAGAACCTCCATAAAGCTGTTAAAGGACTTGAATCTCGGGGGGTCTCCATAAGGCGGGCCTCGAGCGTTTACGAGACGGCGCCCATCGGCTTTGAAGAACAACCCGATTTTCTTAACGCGGTCGTCGAGGTGAAGACATCTGCGACGCCGGAGGAGCTCTTCGATATCTGTCGGGAGGTCGAGATCTCACTAGGGAGGGTCGGGCGTGAGCGATGGGGACCGAGGGTCATCGACGTCGATCTGCTCCTTTACGAGGATATCATCAAGAAGAGCGATGCGCTCGTTCTTCCTCATCCCAGGCTCGTCGAGCGTCTTTTCGTTCTGGCGCCCCTCCTAGAAATCGCGCCGGATTTGAAGTTGCCGGACAACGGGCGCCTCGATGGATACCTGGAGGGGGTATCCGACCAGGCGGTGGTTAAAGTTGGAAAGCTGGCAGAAAAGTAGTAACTTTTCTGCCAGATTGCTTCAGGGTTTTGAAAGGCAGACCCCTCGCAATGATAGGCAGCTAGAAGCTAGAAGCTAGAAGCAAGTAGCTAGAAGCAAGTAGCTAGTGATAGGTCGTTTATGGATCGTCTGAATAGCAGTAAAGAACTCGTAAATAAAATAGACCGCCTAAAAGTTGAGCGTAATGCCGTCATTTTGGCTCACAACTACCAGATCGATGAGGTCCAGGATATAGCCGATTACGTCGGCGATTCTCTGGGTCTCTCGCGCCAGGCGGCTTCGACCGACGCCGAGGTGATCGTCTTCTGTGGCGTCCACTTCATGGCCGAGACGGCGGCCATCCTTTCTCTGGAAAAAACTGTCATCCTCCCCGATATGCAGGCCGGTTGCCCGATGGCCGACATGGTCGACGCCGACGACGTTCGGGAGCTAAGAGCTGTACATCCGGGTCTACCGGTGGTCTGCTACGTGAATTCGAGCGCCGAGGTTAAGGCGGAGAGCGACGTCTGCTG
Organism: Actinomycetota bacterium; assembly: GCA_023481285.1. Lineage (GTDB taxonomy): Bacteria > Actinomycetota > Aquicultoria > Aquicultorales > JAMCWL01 > JAMCWL01. The sequence continues at coordinate 7,610 of JAMCWL010000115.1, forward strand.
CACCTCATCTAATGCGGTCGCTATTTTTGAAAACGTCGATTCCGATCAGGTTATTTTCGTGCCCGACCAGTTTCTCGGGGGTTATGCCGCCCGGTTGAGTGGCAAAAAGGTCGTTCCCTGGAAGGGCTTTTGCCCAACACACATGAGGATTCTCCCCCAGGATATCGTCGACGGGCGCAATGAACACCCCGAAGCGATGGTGGTCGTCCATCCGGAGTGCCGGGCCGAAGTGATTGAGCTGGCCGATGCGGCGAAGTCCACCGGTGGGATTCTCGATTACTGCCGCGCGTCAAATGCAAAAGAGTTCATCATCGGCACGGAAATCGGACTCATCCACCGGTTGCGGCTGGAAAATCCGGATAAGAAATTCTATCCCGCAAACCCGCTTGCCATCTGTCCGAATATGAAATTAATCACCCTGGAGAAGGTGGTCTGGGCTCTCGAGGATATGGAAAACATCGTGACGGTTGAAGCGGAGATCGCCAGAAAAGCTAGGCGTGCGATCGAAGCTATGGTAGCCGTCGGCTAGAGGCCTATGGCCTCTTTTAGCAGAGCAATGGAGCAATAGACAATAGAACAATAGAGCTTGGGGAATAGAGGATAGAAATTAGGTATACTATGGAGCTAAAAATGCTCCATGCGGTCTATTTTCCATTGTTCGATTGCCCTACCTACGTTTGAGCGCTCATTCGGGCAGAACTATCATTGCGAGGTGCGGATTGTCGCCAAGATACCTCATTAACTTCAGTTCAGAACGTATCCCAACAGCCGTCCGCGATGCCGTTGTCGTCGGGAGCGGAATCGCCGGCCTCACGGTCGCTCTCGAGCTCTCCAAAGAGCTCGACGTCTCCCTTGTGGCCAAGGCTTCTCTCGATGAAACGGCGACTCGCTATGCCCAGGGAGGCATCGCGTCCGCGACATCCCCCGAGGACTCCCCGGCGCTCCATCTGGAAGATACGCTCGAGGCGGGCGCCGGTCTTTGCGATCGCTCCGCCGTCGAGGTGCTCGTGACCGAGGCGGCCGATTGGGTCGGTGAGCTGATGAGGTTCGGCGCCGATTTCGACTGGCTTGGCGACCGGATCCGGCTGGCTAGAGAGGGCGGACATTCCCTCGCCCGGGTTCTCCACGCCGGCGACGCCACCGGCACGGAGATTGAAGATACCCTTATCAGGGTGGTCAAGCGCTGGGAGACGCTTGCCGTCTTCGAGTCCTCTTTCGCCGTCGACCTCGTCACCTATGGTGGGCGCTGCGCCGGAGTGCTGGTGTTGACTCCCTCCGGTCTGAGGCTTGAACTAGCTCCAGTCGTCATCCTGGCGACCGGCGGCGCCGGCCAGCTCTTCGAGGTGACGACCAACCCGCGCGTCTCGACGGGCGACGGGTATGCCATGGCCTACCGGGCCGGGGCCACCCTGGCCGACATGGAATTCATCCAATTTCATCCGACGGCTCTCGACCATGAGGAGATGCCCCGCTTTCTTATTACCGAGGCGCTCCGCGGTGAGGGGGCCGTGCTCAGGGACGCTTCCGGGGAGAGGTTTATGGTCGGCATGCATCCTCTCGCCGATCTCGCGCCGCGCGACGTGGTCACGAGGGAGATTATGAAAGCCATGGACCGTTGTGGGGCCAAGCACGTCTTTCTCGATGCGCGCCATATTGAGGTTGGTCGCTTCAAGAGCCGCTTCCCGACCATCTACCGGCGTTGCTGCGAGAGCGGCTTTGATCCGGCGACGGAGCTCATTCCGGTCGCGCCTGCCGCTCACTACACGATAGGCGGCGTCAAGGCGGACGTCGATGGCAGAAGCGACCTGCCGGGGCTTTACGCTACGGGGGAGGCGGCGGCGACCGGCGTTCATGGCGCAAACCGTCTGGCAAGCAACTCCCTCCTTGAGGGCCTGGTTTTCAGCAAGAGGATCGCCAGGCTCGTCAAGGCGGAGTTGCCTGATGAGGAGGGAAAGGAAGAACTTGCCGGATTGAAAGTCTCCTGTGAAGCTGAAAGAGAGGCTGTGTCCAGGGCGGATATCGCAGAACTCCGGCGCCGGCTGCAGCGGGTGATGATTGAAGAGGTCGGTCCGGTCAGATCCGCCGATGGATTGAAGCGCGCTCTTCAAGCCTTTGCCGAGATGAGCTGGGTTCTCCGGGTGGGGTTTGAGCACGCGGACGGCTTCGAGCTCCAGAACATGCTCACTGTCGCCACGTTGATTACGAGATCGGCCCTTGAAAGAGAAGAATCGCGGGGGGTCCACTACAGGGTGGATTGCCCGGCTGAGGACCCGATCTGGCTCAGACGTCTCACGAGAAACCTTTCGGAGGAGGAGAGCGCCCGTGCTCAGTGCTGAGAGTGTGGAGCGAATCGTGGTCCAGGCGCTAGCCGAGGACCTCGGCGGAGGAGACATAACCTCCCGCCTGGTGGTTCCGGCCGGTCTCGACGTCGAGGCCGAGATAATTTCGCGGGCGGAAGGAAGGATCGCCGGGCTTCCCATCGCCGACGCTACTTTTAAGGCGGTCGATCGAGAAATATCCTTTCGCCCGGTCGTCGTAGAGGGCGACGAGGTGAAACCCGGCGACCTCGTCGCGGAAATCAGGGGCAAGGCGAGAGAAGTCTTCGCCGCCGAGCGGGTCGCCCTGAACTTCCTCCAACATCTCAGCGGAATCGCCACGCTGACCGCTCGCTACGTTGCCGAGGTGGCGGGATATCGAGCGAAAATTTACGATACGCGGAAGACGCTGCCGGGATTAAGGCAAGTGGAAAAATATGCGGTTGTGGTTGGCGGCGGGGTCAACCACCGCTTTACTCTTTTTGACGGCGTTCTCATCAAGGATAATCATCTGAAAGCGGCGGCGGGGGTCGGAGCGGCCGTTTTAGCTGCAAAAAGAGGTGGCGCGGCTGGGCTGGTCGAGGTCGAGGTCGAGAATCTCGAAGAGCTCGGGCAGGCCATCGACGCCGGAGCTGGCATAATCCTGCTTGACAATATGAGCCCGGCGGAGCTCGCCAGGGCGGTCGAAATCACCGCCGGGCGGGCCATATTGGAAGCCTCCGGAGGAGTCTCGCTTGAGACAGTCAAAGAGATCGCTAAGACCGGCGTCGACCGGATCTCGGTCGGCGTCATAACTCAGGGGGCGCAACCCCTGGATCTTTCTCTGGAGGTCGTTAAGACGGTAGGCAGTAGGCAGTAGGCAGGGCATAGAGCCCGCTCCCCGAGCGGCTGAGCAATTAGCAATTAGAGAGTAGAGAGTTTCATATTATGGAAGCGAAAATCGCGGAATTCGTCGTGCGTTATTTCAATCTATACGGGTACTACCTGGTCTTCTTTTTTTTGATGGCCGAAAACACCTTCATGCTGGGACTGCTAATACCCGGCGAGACCGTACTGCTCCTCTCCGGGTTTCTGGCGTCTGCCGGGGAATTGGACTTAACCACCGTCATCATAGTGGGGATAGCCGCCGCCATACTGGGCAACAACATAGGGTACTTTCTGGGACGGGAGGGTGGTCGTCGTCTTATGGAACGACTTGGCTCCCGTTGGTTGTCTCCCGGAAGGATCAAGGCGGCGGAGGATTACTTCGACAAGCACGGCCAAAAAACAGTCTTCATCGGGCGCTTTGTGGCCGGGGTGAGGACCTTCGTTCCGGTTCTTGCCGGGGCGTCGAAGATGTCCTATCCAAAATTCCTTGCTTATACCGTTACGGCGGTCGTCATCTGGACGGTGGGCGTCACACTTCTCGGTTTCTTCTTCGGGGAGGAGCGCGCTCTTCTTCTGAGCATTATCAAGCGAACGGAGCTGGTCATCCTTGTCGCCGTCGTTTTGGTAGCCGTCTACCTCTACATCAAGCACCGCCGGAGGAGGCGAGAGCGTGAAGGGAAGTCCGGTTCTGGCGGTTCTTAGAGAGCGTTGGGGTGAGTTCGTCTCCGGCGAGGAGCTCGCCCGGTCTTCCGGGATATCGAGGAGCGCCATCTGGAAGCAGATCAATCAACTAAGGGCAACCGGTTACGGCATCGAGGCTTCAACCAGGCGGGGCTACCGGCTGGTTGCGCTTACCGACCGGCTGCTCCCTGAAGAGCTGTCATGGCAGCTCGGCACCTCTACAATCGGATGCCGAATAATCCACTTTGACGAGGTGGGATCGACCAACGAAGAGGCAAAAGCGCTGGCGGCGGGCGGCGCGGAGGACGGCACCGTCGTCATCGCCGAGCGCCAGACGGGCGGGCGCGGCCGGCTCGGCAGAGGCTGGTTCTCCCCCCCGGGTGGCATCTGGATGTCGATCATCTTGCGCCCGCGGATTATTCCCGGAGACGCTCCAAGAGTCATGATGATTGCCGCAACCTCGGTCGTTGCCGCCGTGCGCAGGCTCGGGCTTCCGGCGAAAATCAAGTGGCCGAACGACGTCATGATCGCAGAGAAAAAGGTCGCCGGCATTCTAACCGAAATGGCGGGACAACCCGATATGGTCGATCACCTGGTCGTCGGTATAGGGCTAAACGCCAACATTCCCCCGGGCGAGTTTCCTTCGGATCTCATCCCTGTAGCGACCTCACTATCTATAGAGGCCGGTCGAGAAATAGATAAGCTGACTCTGGCTCGCCGGTTATTGCAGGAGCTGGACGCGCGCTACTCCAAGCTTAAAGAGGGAAGACTCGACGAGGTCCTGGACGAGTGGAGGCGAACCTGTGCGACGCTCGGTCAAGACGTGAGGCTCTCGACCGCTTCAGGCGAGATTCGGGGTGTGGCGATAGACGTCGATGAGCGAGGCTCGCTGATCTTGAAGCTGCCGGACGGGGCTACCAGAAGCTTTGCCGCCGGCGACGTTACCGTAATAAAGGGATAAAGCAGACGCTGGATTCTAGAGTCTAGATTGTGGATAACTGGCATCGCGAGCATGAGGCAAGATACTAAGATACTAAAGACAAAAAATTGGAGCCTTAATTGAAAGATCGACCGATCAAACTTAGACCGCACCACCTTCTTTGCCATAAGGGCTTTAGGGGCCTTGGGTACGACGAGAGCTTTGTGAAGACTTTTGAAAAGGTAGTCAGACTTCTCGATGAACCGGCGCAGCTCATCGAAGTCGTCGGCGAACCGGATGAAGTCTGCCTTTCCTGCCCCCATCTTGCCGGAGGGCGCTGTCTCAAAGGGAACGAAAAGGTCTCCCACCTCGATAGCGATGTGATAGAGCTTCTCGGTATCGGTCGGGGACAGGTAATCACCGCCGCCGAACTGAGGGCTCTCCTCGAAAAAGTTACCGGACGGGACATCGAGCGAATCTGTCGGGAATGCGAATGGCTTTTACTCGGGCTTTGTACGGAAGCCTTCAAGAAAACTGAAAACTAGAGACTAAATCCGCTTTATTTTGTTATTGTAATGACACGTTTTCATGCTTCTGATGGTGTCGTCGGCCGGCACGGGAGTGCTACTTTTATTGACATTCGCTTTTACTCACGGTTACTCTCACTTATAAAGCGCTTGTACAGGAGGTAGTTTTGCTTTTAGCGGTTGATGTCGGCAACACTCAGATAGCAGCCGGTCTTTTTGACGGGGAAGAATTGCGGGCCCATTGGCGGATCGCTACAAGAAGCGATGAGACGGAGGATGAGCTGGCAGCCGTCTTTACTGACCTTTTGGAGCTCGTCGACTTGAAGTTGCGCGAGATCGATGACGTAATCATCGCCTCGGTGGTTCCGAGCCTTACCGCCTCCTTCACCGAAATGTCCAGGAAGATTGTGAAAGCGGAGCCGATCATCGTTGGGCCGGGAGTTAAAACGGGCCTGCCGATCCTTTACGACAATCCGCACGAGGTCGGCGCCGACCGCATCGTCAATGCGGTGGCCGGCTTTGCGATCTACGGCGGGCCGCTCGTCATCGTCGACTTCGGGACGGCGACCACTTTCGACGCCGTCTCCGCTAATGGCGAGTATCTCGGAGGAGCAATCGCCCCCGGCGTTCTCATTTCAGCCGAGGCTCTCTTCAGTCGGGCCGCCCGGCTTTCCAGGGTAGATTTCCTCCGTCCACCTGTGGCCATCGGCAAGAACACCAGAGCGAGCATCCAGTCGGGCGTTATCCTGGGCTCCGCCGGTATGGTCGATTCTCTGGTCAGGCGAATAGCCTCCGAGATGGGTGGGGCAAAAGAGGTCCTTGCGACGGGCGGTCTTGCCGAGATGATCGTACCTGAGTGTGAGTCGGTCACCAGGGTCGAGCCCCACCTCACCCTTAATGGGCTCCGCGCAGTCTACGAACTAAATAGGCGCTAAGCTAAAGAACACCGACGTTCAGATGTCAGCCGATAGCTTTTCTGGCTGCAGTCGTTTTTTTGAGTCGAAAATCGAATTTCAGCTATGTTACTATACGTAAGCAGGCAACTCCATTAGAAAGCTGGAGGTGGTCGTCATTAACGAGTCCGTTCCAGAGGGCGATCTCGGATCTTCGAATGATCAAATGAACACCGGGCAGGCTTTACCTGCCAGGCAGGCGCAGCCGGGTTTATGGAGGACCATCGTCGTGAGCCTCGTCTCCGCGGTCATCGGCGGATTGATCGTTCTCGGCGCTCTCGCCGGTTACTCGGCGCTGCTGCCGGAGCGGAAGCCCCGGGAAATCGCGAGCAACACGGTAAACCGCCAGGTCGTTCCCGTAAAGCAAGCGGACGGTTTCCTGGCCCCTCAGGAGATTTACGATCGCTTTGGCCCCTCAGTCGTGCATGTGCGCGCAACGATCACCCAATACGGCCAGGACTTCTTTGGAATACCGTATCCGAACAGCGGGCGGTCGGACGGTTCGGGCTTCGTCATTGACGCGTCCGGATATATCGTCACCAACGCCCATGTAGTCGACAACGCCAACAAAGTGACCGTCATCCTGGCCGATAAAACCCAACTTCCAGCCCGAGTTATGGGTATTGATCGGAGCAGCGATCTCGCTCTGCTCAAGATAAGCCCCGGGAAAAGAAGCCTTGCAGTAATTCAATTGGGAGACTCCTCGAAGGTCAGAGTGGGGGACACCGTCTATGCGATCGGTAACCCATTCGGCCTGGACGGGAGCATGTCCAGCGGGATCGTGAGCGCCATTGGACGCCAGATTGAAGCGCCGAACGGGTTCTCGATAAGGAACGTTATTCAGACGGACGCCGCGGTCAACCCGGGCAACTCTGGCGGGCCCTTGATAGATGCTTACGGTCAGGTCGTCGGCGTCAACTCGCAGATAGAATCGAGGGCCGAGCAGTTCGCCGGGATCGCATTCGCCATCCCCAGCAATACCGTGAAAAACATCGTTAACGAGCTGAGGCAAAAGGGTCAGGCCTCACACGCCTGGCTGGGCATTCAGGGGACCGACGTGACCGACGAGATGGCGGAAAAGGCAAAGCTCCCAACGAATCGCGGAGTGATCATTTCAAACGTCATCCCCGGTGGTCCGGGTGAGAAGGCTGGCTTGCGAGGGATGGTTCAGACTGGCGGCAGCAGCGTAGCCGTCGGCGACGTCATCGTCGAGTTGGATGGGGCGCCCGTCGCCACCATGGAGGACCTTCTAACCGCCGTCGAGAAGCACAGGGTCGGCGAGCGGGTGAAACTCGACGTCATCCGTGCGGGCAAGCGGGAGTCCATCTATGTCACCCTGGGCGAGCGCCCCGAGGGATTGGTCCAGCGGTAGCCGAAGGTTAAACTTCATTGCTCCATTGCTCTGCAAAAAAGAGGCCGTTAAGGGGCCTCTTTTTTGTATACAAAGATGTTTACAATATGCGCTGCTTTGGGATATGATGTCTACAAAAGTGTACACAAGGCGGGCGAATGGGACTTCTGCGAATTGGCGACAAGGTAATAAGCAATGACCGTCTAACCTCCCTTATCGAGCAAATACTCAAGCGCCGATCGGTGGGCGCTACTCAAGAGGAGGTGGCGGCGGAATTTAGAATCCAGCGCTCTTTCGTCTCCAACCTCGAGGGTCTTGGCGAGGTGCGGCGGGGGAAGCGCGTTGCCATCGTGGGCTTTCCGATCTCCAACAAGGCCGAGGTCCAGGAGATCGGGGAGGAGCACGCGGTCGATTGGATTTACCTGATGAGCGAGGAAGAGCGCATGGAATTCGCGGAAAGCAAGAGCGGCGTTGACATATTCAACGAAGTGCTATCAGTCCTCGCCAACCTGAAGGATTTCGATGTCGTCATCGTAATCGCGTCCGACTGGCGGATTTCGGTCCTGGAAAAGATTCTCGATCGCGAGGTCTTTGGTATCCCGCTGGGTCACTCGCCGATAACGGAGAGCAAAGTCGTCGATCTGCGTTTACTCCGTGAAATCCTGTCAAGCGTCTGCGAAGGGAAAAAGAACGGTGAAAGAGGTCGTCAGCGTAAGTTTAGGATCTTCAAAAAGAGACCACGAGGTCGAAGTCGATCTCCTCGGTGAGAGATTCCGAATAAGGCGCGTTGGGTTCGACGGTAGCTTGCAGAAGGCGGCCGAGATGATCGCTTCCCTCGACGGAAAAGTGAGCGCGATCGGCCTGGGCGGAATCGACCTCTATCTCGTCGTGTCAAGCAGGAAATACGCGATTCGTGACGCTTTGAAGCTCAAGAGGATGGCGAAGGTTACGCCCGTCGTCGACGGAAGTGGTCTCAAGGATACGCTGGAGAGAGAGACCGTACGGGTCCTCATCGACGATGGGATTCCCATAGTTGGGAAGCGGGCGCTGATGGTCAGCGCGGTGGACCGTTTTGGGATGGCCGAAGCGTTGGCCTTGAATGGCGTCCGCATGATCTACGGCGATCTCGTTTTTGGGCTCGGCATACCCTTTGCGATAAACTCCTTCGAACTTTTTAAGATATTGGCCTCGGTGATCGTGCCGGTCGTCGTCTGGCTTCCCTTCAAGATACTCTATCCCACGGGAAGCAAGCAGGAGGAAGCACCCAAGGAGACCTATTCCCGCTTCTACAACCATGCCGATATCATAGCGGGCGACTTCCTGTTCATCCGCCGATATATGCCCGAGGATATGTCGGGCAAGTGGATATTGACGAATACGACGACGGCCGAGGATGTCGCGGAGATGAAGAAGAGGGGTGTGGAGCTTCTTATCACGACGACGCCGGTTTTTGAAGGGCGTTCGTTCGGGACCAATGTTCTCGAGGGGGTATTCCTCTCTATGCTGGGCAAATCTTGGGAGGAAGTTACGACTGAGGACTATCTCGGTCTGCTTAAGGAAATAAAGTACAAACCTAGGGTCGAATGGTTAAATCAGGTTGGGAGCTGAAGAGATGGAGACGTTTGGGTTTTTGCTTCACCCGATGGATATCGAAGATATCAGGGGTCGTTATAAGATCGCAAGGAAGGCGCCGCCAAAAATCATTGCTGGAATCGTCAGGCGCCGCCGCCCCTCCGTCTTGTCGGAAATATCGGGAATCAAGTCGATTACGGGTACCGAGGCCAGGGGCTGGTTTGTCGCCGTTCCCTTCCTGCCGAACCAGTTCTTCGAGCTCAGAGAGAAATACGTTATCGACAAGATAATCAAAGCGACCGAGGTCGCCAGGGAAGCGGGCGCCCGCATTGTCGGGCTGGGGGCGTTTACCGCCCTCGTCGGGGACAGCGGTCGGGAGATCGCCAAGCTTGCCAAGCTACCCATTACGACCGGGAACACCTATACCGTGGCCACCGCCATCCAGGGAACAAAGAAGGCCGCCGAGATGATGGGGATAGATTTGAGCTCGTCCGTCCTGGCTGTGGTCGGGGCAACGGGGTCTATTGGGAGAGCGTCCTGCGAGATGCTCGCACCTGAAGTCGGCGAGCTAAGGCTGGTTGGCAGGAATCTTGATAGGCTCTCGGCGCTTGGAGACAGATTCCGTCCAATTGCCAAGAGCATCTCTGTTCACACGGACGTCTCGGCCATTAAGGAGGCGGATGTCGTCATATCCGTTACCGGCGCCGCCGACGCGATCATTAAGGCCTCTGATATCAAGCCCGGCGCGGTCGTTTGCGACGTTGCCCGGCCGAGGGACGTCTCCAAAGTCGTGGCTCGAAGCCGAAAAGACGTTCTTGTCATAGACGGCGGCGTCGTGCGGATTCCGGGCGCCGTGGACTTCCACTTCGATTTCGGCTTGCCCGTTGGAATGGCCCTCGCATGCATGGCCGAGACGATGATCCTGGCGCTTGAGCGACGCTACGAGTGCTATACGCTGGGGAAGGAGATAACGGTTGAAAAAATCCTTGAGATGGAAGCGATGGCCGTACGGAACGACTTTAAATTAGCCGCCCTTCGCAGCTTCGAGAAGGCTCTATCCGAAGACCAGATCAACCGCATCAGAGAGAATGCAAAAGAACAACGAGCACTGGCCTAACTGGTCTCATGGCCCCTTAGTCTCTTGGTGTCTTAGATTCTTTTAGCGGAAGTTTTGAGTGCGTTTCGCGCTGGTGCAATAAGACTCACTCTGTCTCCAAGATGCCAAGAGACCATGGAACCGGGGGGCTATGAGAGTAGAAATCCCCCCAAGCGATCTTTAGGGACCGTCTTGGTATCCTTATGATCAACCTTTGCGGTTGGGCTTTGGGGCTTCATTGGAATTGGCCTTACGCTTATGATAGTTTACCCAAGGGCACAAACCTTTCGGCTCATACCCCTAGTTTACCCCCATTCGCTTGGGACCTTTCCCGTAGGCCTTACGGCTTTCCCTAGGGCTGCCATTCGGTTCCCTGATTCGATCTTGCAGGACCGCTCGGGACTTCTCGAGAAACTTTGTCCAAACTCCCCACATCACATTTGTTTTGCGGTCCGAAGCAGCAGCCTCGGACCGCAAACAGAGTCCTCAGCCGCACCTCTCAGCACGGCCAGATTGCCCTTTCGACATCCTCTTGGCCAGAATAACCAACGCCGTCGTCCTCCGGAAGCGAATCAACACAACAGCCTTTCCGATCCCGGTTAGCCGCACGGTTTCCGGTCATTCAAACTTAGAGGATGCGATCGGCTATATGAAGAAAGCCAGAGAACGTATTCACCGCGCCAATGCTGATCCGCGATTACTATCGGCTCCAACTTCACGCAGTCGAGTTGCAGACTGCGATCCGAACCACGGCCGG
>JAMCWL010000010.1 GCA_023481285.1 Actinomycetota bacterium
GGCATCGATTTTTTCTTTGGTCTTCTGGATGTTCTCGCGCGCTTGGTTGTATCGCGATTCCAGCTCATCAAGCGTTTCAGCTAGAGCCATTGGGGTCGATAGAATTATGAGAAGAGCGAGGGTAAAAACGGCTATGGTTCGCGATTTTGGTCGCTTCAGCAATGCTTCACCCCTGGGTCTTCTTACCATACGTTGAAAGTGATAGAGAAAGCGCTTAATAGTCAATCTCTCAATTTCCTCTGAAAAGAGTGACGTATCATGCTCGCACGCTTCGTGCGGCCGCTATTTTGGCGGGGCATCTCGGCAAGCGACTAAGTCGCTTGCGATGCGTTATGGTTGTTTTGCCAAGGTCGGCTGGCAAATCCTACCATACCAAAGGCTAACATAATGCTATCGCAAAAGTAAAGAGCGCCTCCTATAAGTGGTGACTCCGATGAGTATCTCTTCCGCTAAGAATGCCTTCCACAGAATGCCTTCGCTAAGAATGGATATCGTCAAGTTAAAAGTTCAACTTTAGCTTTAATGTGAGAGTTGAAAGTGGGAAGGGCGAGCCACCGGCTCGCCCCCTCCGGAAAAACAAACCCCCACTCGGAGGGCTTTGTTTTTCTGCTATAGCCAGTTCAGCGGGTCTTGCGGCTCGCCATCCACCCTTATCTCGAAGTGGAGATGCGGACCGGTCGATAGGCCGGTCGTGCCGATGTAGCCGATGAGCTGGCCCGCCTGGACGTAATCGCCCGGCGAGACAACGATTGCCGACTGATGCGCATATGTGGTGGAAATGCCGTCGCCGTTTTCGATGATGGTGTAATTTCCGTAGCCGCCCGCCCAGCCGGCGAACGAGACGATGCCGCTATGGGCCGCATAGATCGGCGTCCCTTCACCCAAGCCGATATCAATACCGGCATGTAGCCTGGGTACGCCAGTGATCGGGTGAATGCGGTAGCCGAAGGTGGAGGTAAGATCGGCCCTCGTACCGGATGGCCAGACCCACTCGCTTGCAGAAGCTGGTGCCGGCGCAGAAGCTAAAGCGGGCGCTGGTGCCGGAGCCGGACCTGACTCCGGAGCCGAGCTGCCCGTTGACACCTCATACTGGCCCCCGCTGGTTGAAGGTGCCGGGGCACTGGCAGCTGCCTTGGCGGCCGCAGCGGCACGCGCACGCGCCTCCGCCTCGGCCCTCGCTCGCGCGGCCTCCCTCACCTGAGCATTCCATTGGTTGATTTGCGCCACGAGCTCATCTGTGTTGAGCTCGTAGAACTCTTCGGCTTCCTCGAACTTCTTCTCGTCCTTCTTAAGCTGATCGATCAGCGCCTGCTGCTTGTTCCGCTGCTCCTGGAGCGACGCGGCTTGGGCTTCCTGCTGGCTTTTAAGACCACCGATGCGCCCAACCTCAGTCGCGAGGGCAACCTTCTTCGCTTCGATGCTCCTTTTTTGATGCTCCTCCTCCGCCTGCTTCGCCTCGACAACCGCCTTAGCCAGCTTTACCTTACTCACAAGTCGAGCATCTTGGCTCGCTATGCTTCCGAGGAATGAAAGGCGATTCACGAAGTCCTTGAAGTTAGACGAACCGAAGAGAACGGCGACGTAGGACGTGCGTCCGTTCTTGTAAAGACCCTTGATTCTGTGGTTGAGAAGGCTCTTCTGGTACGCGAGACGCTGCTTGGCTTCTTCGAGCTGCTTGACAGTCTGAGCGAGCTGAGCTTTCAGCGCCTCGAGCTGGGCGGCGGTCGCGTCATGCTCGGATTTGGCCCTGTTGAGCTCAGCGGTCAACGCATTGATCTGACCGGACAGATTGATGATCTGCTGATCGAGTGATCGTATCTCGGCGGCGACTCCGCTCTGCTGGTCTGCGTTCTCACCGAGCTCGGCTTTATTCTGATCCAGCCGCCGGCGAGCCTCGTCGAGCTGCGATTGGAGTTCGCCCCCGCGGTCGGCAAGAACGGCGGTCGCGGGCATTGAGAGAAGCAGAAAGGCCGTGATCCCTGCTGCCATGCGGTACAAGAGTTTTTTCTGCATGTCATCACCCCTATTAATGGGTCATTCAGCCCACCTTTCAGAAGTTAATCACCGATAGAAAAGTGTTACAAGCTATAAGTGATTGGCCTGAAAAAGGTCTGGATGGTAATTTGCGCCCGGGAGGCAAGCCGAAGAAGCGGAGCACTACCTTGGTTCATTGCTCTGCGTACTAAAAAAAGGGGCCTTCTTTTACGCTAGAACCAGTTCAGGGGATTTTCGGCGACTCCATCCACGTAGATACGGAAGTCGAGATGAGGTCCGGTCGAGACGCCCGTCGAGCCGACATAGCCGATAACTTGCCCGGCCGCAACGCTCTCCCCGGGTGAGACAGCGATATCCGATAGGTGAGCGTAGGAGGATGAAAGACCGTTGCCATGATCAACGACGATAAAGAGCCCAAAGCCCCCGTAGTACCCGGTGAACGAAACCACGCCGCTATTTGCGGCGACAACCGGCGTGCCATAAGGGACCGCGATGTCGATTCCCTGGTGGAACGAGCTCGCCCCGGCCGCCGGGGCGTTCCGCCAACCAAAGCCGGAGGTGATATCGGCCATCGTACCGACCGGCCAGACCCAGCCGCCCGAACCGCCGTTCGTCCTGCCGGAGCCCCGAGAGCTGTGCCCGCGCGCTCTTTCCGCCTCAACCTTGACATTCCAAGCTCGAAGGTCCGCCGTTAACCGCTCGACATCCGCGGCTTCCTGCTCGGCGGCCGCCCTTAACGCTCCCTCGTCCTGCTGCAACCTGGCCACAAGCACCTGGCGCTTGCTTTGTTCTTGCTGTAGGCTTAGTTTGCTGGTCTCTTGTGCGCTCCTCAGTTGAGCGATAGACCGCTCTTGTTCAATAAACGCCAAGCGCTCTCTTTCCAGCAGAGCTTTTTCCTTCTCGAGTTGAGCTTCCTTGGCCTCAATGAGCGCCTTTGTCTCCTTGACCTGATTCAAAATCCGGTGGTCCTGCGAAGCGATGAACTTGAGAAACGACATCCGATTGACGAAGTCGCTGAAAGAGGATGATACAAGGACCACCTGGAGATATGTCTTCTTTCCACCCTGGTAGATTCCTTTGAGACGCTCATTTAATATTCTCTGCTGCTGGGCAAGACGTTTTTTCGCAGCTTCGAGTTCGGCGATGGTCTTGGCAATCTCGGACTGAACCGTCGCTATTTGACGTTCAGTCTCCGCTCGCTGGGCGATCTTGGCATTAAGCTCTCCGGTAAGGCGGTCGATCTCCGCCGTTACCGCAATGATTTTCCGGTCAAGATCGGCCATCTGAGCGAGGAGGTCATTCTGTTGAGCCCGATTCGTATCCAGTTGAGACCTGGTCTGTGCATTTCGTGCATTGATCTGGTCAATTTGGTACTGAAGATCGGAGCCTCTATCTGCAAGGGCTGACGCAGGAAAGAGGAAGAGAAGAAGGCCGGTTATGATACCGGCTGCAATACGTTGCCATGGACGAAGCTGCATAAAACCACTCCCCTGTTCACTCTAGACTCACCAAGCTAGCAAAGCATTAATCGCTTACTACGTCAAGTCGTACTACAAGCGATAGTTAATCAATCGGTAGTTATTAAGAGGGTCAAAGTAGGGAGCTGAGCAGCTTCTCTTCGTCGCAAGTCTTTTTTGTTAATTTTTGTTAGCTCTTTCGGTCATCCTTTAATCGGGTAGGAGGGGGATTCGCATCCCCCGTCCTCCCACACCACCGTGCGTACGGTTCCGTACACGGCGGTTCATGACGCAAAGTAGAGGACAAGCGAATCCTAAG
>JAMCWL010000014.1 GCA_023481285.1 Actinomycetota bacterium
CGGAGGGAGGGCCTGGATGATGAATGAAAGCATGTTCGACCGCATTCTGAAGCAGCTCGGTAAGAACGAGCGCCAGAGCCGTCGCGGCAGGCGCCGGTATGTTTACGCTCTTGCCGGAAGTCTCAATCTCAACTTTTGCTTCAGGATGAACGAGCGCGACCTTCACCATCTTGGCGATGTTTCGGACGATCTCCATGAAGTCGACCGGGCCGTCTCCGCGCTGGGAGAGAATCTCGTGGACAACGGCGATCGAGGAGATGCGGCCGACGCTTTCCAGAAGCGCCTCCTGGGCTTCCGAGAGCGACATCCTCCTCGCCTGCAGCCTCAAAAGGCTCGCTATGGTCTGAAGGTTATTCTTGACCCGGTGATGAATCTCGCGGATGGTCGCTTCTTTTATCCGCAACTCGAGCTCCCGAGCTCGCAGGTCCGTGACGTCGCGGATGATACTGATGACCCCGTTCACCCTGCCCTTTTCTACCAGGGGTATCGCTTTCTTGAGCGTCGTCATTCCCCGCTCGGTCACCTCCTGCATGCCAGGCTCCATCTCCCGCATGGCGTGAACGACCGGTGCTTCGTCGAGGCCCAGCTCGTCGACGTGCTCGCCGACGAGCTCCCGCTCAAAACCAAGCCGCTTATAAATGGTGACCGCGTTCGGCGTCGCGTAGACGATCTTGCCATTCGTATCGACCCAGATCAGGCCGTCGCCCGCCTCTTTCGACGAGGAGAAGCCGATGTCGATCAACCCCTCTTCGATCATGGAAAGGAGCTTGTCGGCCGCGCTCATGTAAACCCGTTCCATCTCGCTCGGCCGTCTCTTGCTGGTGACGCTCCGTTCGCGAGCGACGACGGCTATCGTGCGATCCCCATCCCTGATCGGCGTCGCCTCCACCCGCACCGAGATCCCACCGGGCAGCCGCTCCGTCCCAACGCTCTTGACGCCGTCGGAGGCGGCTCGGCTTATCGCTCGTACTGCCAGTGGGCGCTTGCCGACCGGACTTTCCCGGTAGATGGAGGTGGCCGTGTTTGGCTTGGCCGCCGCGTGGACGATTATCTCACCGCCTTCGCCCTTGCAGCAGAGCAGGACGTCGGCGTAGCTCAAATCCGCGATCAACTGGATGTTCCTGGCTATCTTCTCGATTCTTTCCGCGCCCTTGGAAACGACGGCGGCTCTCTTTTGCATTCTCGAGCGGTCTGACGCGGCCTTCCCGCCGGAACGCCGGCCCGACTTTTCGTCCAATTCCATTTTATTTTCCGCCGGCCGATTCGAAGATTTCATCATCATGATTATATCGAAAGATGGACGTATGTGAGTGTCATCAAGGCCGAGCATTTCCGGATTAAGGGTAATAACGCTTGAGAATTGGAACCGGTCTGCCCCTTCAGGTCAGGAGCGTATGAGTAAACGGGCTATCGTAATTACGGTTATTTTAATAATATCATCTTTTTCCTTGACGACGGCCGGTTACATTTTAGCACGACCGTCGAGCCAAGAAAGAGGTGCTGCTGGTCCTGCTGCTGGTCCTGCTGCTGGTCCTGCTGCTGGTCCTGCTGCTGGTCCTGCTGCTGGTCCGACGCGTGCGCGCAAGAGCGATAAAAAAGGCGAGCCCAAGCCCCTCAAGGTCAAGTCGACCGGATTCACCCAGAACGAGGGGTTCGCATCGGCGGCGGCCGTCTTTGAAAATCAGAATCGAGACCGGACGGCCGAGTCTGTCTCGGTCAGGATCGAGCTTTTGGACGCCAAAGGCTCTGCCATTCAGAGCCGTATCGAAGAGATACCCGTCTTCCCCCAGGCGTCGGAGATGGGCGTTGGAACTTTTATGCCCTTGCGGGACGCGAACCGGCGCGTTGCGAAGGTCAGAGCTTCCATCGTAAAATCCAGTTTCGTAAAAGCCACCATCCCGAATATTAAGGCGACCGACACATCTATCACCCAGCGCCAGGACTCCGGCACCACCGTAAAGGGGGTCGCCGCCAGCCCCTTCTCCAAAGACTTGACGGATATAAGAGTCTTCGCGGTCATCTTCGACCGGTCCGGCCGCGTCAAAGGAGGTGGTTCCAGCACGCTTGACTCGATACCGGCGAACGGCCAGACGCCCTTCGAGGTGGATGTTCTTGCCAGCATCCCGAGCGCAAAAAGCGCCAAGGTTTACTTCTCGGTCGAGGACCTGTCGCTCATCCTGCCGGCTGAAGCCGGCCTGCCCAGCCCATAGGTGAAAGTTGACCCACTATCGTCGCTAACCTATAATTTTAATTCGAATTTACGCGCCGAAGTGGCGGAATGGGTATACGCGCTGGTCTCAAAAACCAGTGGGGGCGACCCCATGCCGGTTCAAATCCGGCCTTCGGCACAAAACGGGCTCCTACCTGCACAAACGGTCATTTTGAGGCTGTCGGTGAAAAACGGCCGTTTGACCGAAAAAAGCAGAGAAACCAATGGTGCTGACGAAAAACGACCACCCTACTGGTCTCACCTCCTTTTCGCAGTGGGCCATCTTTTCCAGCACCGCACGGATCGCCGCGTCCTGGTAGTAGCGTCTTGTCGCCTCGCCACCCGGATAACGTGAGAGAAGTGGCTTGGCGACGGGATCATCCAAGCTAAATCCCATGTGTGCTTCGTATCGAGTCCGAAGCTCTTGTGAGGATGGAAACTCAACGATGGGTCGTGGTGACGAGGTTAGCCCCGTGCAACGGTCGTACTCCACAAAAAATGTAATAACCAGCTACGCTATTGTATTTTTCGTTATTGGATCCATTTTTGCTCTCGTTTTTAATGGTCAATCTTTTGAGTATTTGCTTTACTTTACTTATTGGTAAAGAATTATCATAATGTAAGGAAAAAGTGAGGTGCATAGCATGGCTGAGAAATCAGTCGTATCGTCAAAGGGTCAAGTGACAATTCCGGCCAAGGTCAGGAAGGCATTAGGGTTGAAGCCGGGAGATCGGGTTGCGTATAAGCTCGTCGAAGGCAGGGCGGAGCTCGTTCCGGTCAAAGGGACGATTCTGGACGCGGCCGGCTCGGTTACGCCAAGAAAGCAGCCGGAGGATTTCACCGCGACTAGACGCACCACGAAGGATACTGTCGCCCGAAGAGTTGCGGAAAAACGGCAATGAGGGGCTGCCTGGTTGACACCAACATATTCTTGAGACTGCTCACCGAAGACGACCCGGTGCAGACACCAGCCGTCAAGGAATTCTTATCCCAGCTAGTCAATCGCAAGGAGCATGGCTATATTACGGTCGCCGTCGTTCTCGAACTCGTCTGGACGCTCGAATCTTATTATAAGCTCAAGAAAGACAAGGTGGCGGACAAACTGTCTCTGCTCGTAAACACCCCAAACCTTGAAATTGAGAACCGGAGTATAGTCGAAGCGGCGCTAGACTACTATGCCTCTACGAAAGCCGATTATGCCGACTGCTATAACGGAGCGTATGCCGCTTTTCATGGGGACGGGACCGTTCTATCCTACGACCGTGATTTTGACAAACTCGATACCGTTAAACGAGTCGAGCCCAGCACTGCATAAGATTCGCTTAGGATGCCGCCTTTTTCTCTTCACCAATCTTTTCAGCTAACCACTGCTGAATTAAGGCTTGATATGGCATACTCTTTTAGCAGCAATTTGCTTTACCTCTTCGAGAAGGATAGTAAAACTTTCCTTACATCCACGCAGTCGCTCTCCTCGTCGTTGCGTTTTTGCAAATTGTCCATTTGATGGTTAATATGCAGCCATGATAAAGCGACATTTGCAGGACGCGATCGAGGACGCGCTCGATAATCCCCCTACTTCCAGAATTTAAGCTACGCTACCGCCTTCACCTGCTGATTCATCGGGAAATCGATTTCCTTTTTGTTCTTTCACTTAATGCTTGACTACGGCAAAGATGGTTGAAAATGTGCGCTATTGCGAGCCCTGAACGACAGCCGGGGTGGCAATCCAGAGTTTCCTGTTGTTTGGATGCGTTTGTCACGTAGAACAGGAGCCAGTCTGACGTTCTTTAACCAATTAAACTTATTTCAGCCCAACCTTCCAGCGCTTTTATCATAAATCAAGAATAAGTTTAATTAGTAAAACAACGTCCCCTATCGTCGCTATCGGGAGGTTAACATGGCGGCCAAGTCAAACGACGAGTAAAATATTTCCAGGGAATTAAGCAGCTAAATTGAACGGCTAGGAATAGGTGAGCATATGAAAACCCTCATCACGGGTGGTACGGGATTCATAGGGAAGCACCTGGCTAGAGAACTTCTCTCTGCAGGGCACAAGGTTGTCGTTTTGTCCCGTGACAAAGCGAAAGCGGTGAAAGAGCTGGGAAATGAGATTGAGATCGTCGTATGGAGAGGGACCGAGGGGCTGCCTTTAAATGCTCTGCAAGGCGTTGACTGCGTCGTAAACCTGGCCGGGGAATCAATCGGCAGCGGCCGGTGGACGAGGGCCAAAAAAGAGCGGATCGTCGCCAGCCGAGTCGATACGACGCGGGCGTTGACGAATTCAATAAAGGAACGAACCGATAAACCTAAGGTTTTCGTCAGCGCCTCCGCCATCGGGTTCTACGGTCCGTGTGGAGACGAGGAGCTGACCGAGGGTTCGCCCGCCGGTGGAGATTTCCTGGCAAGGGTCGCAAAGACCTGGGAATCCGAGGCCTATAAGACGGAAAGCCCGGAAACCAGGGTGGCGACGGTTCGGATCGGCGTGGTTCTCGGCCATGGCGGAGCGCTCGAGCAGATGATACCCCCATTCAGACTTTGCTTAGGCGGCCCCATCGGAAGTGGCAAGCAATGGGTTTCCTGGATACACGTCAATGACCTGGTAGGACTTATCCGGTTCGTTATGGAGAACGACGCCGTCAAAGGCCCGGTCAACGCCACCGCCCCCAATCCGGTAAGAATGGAAGAGCTCTGTAAAGCGCTGGGACAGGTCATGAAGAGGCCGGCGATGTTGCGCACGCCGGAATTCCTTCTGCGATTGATCTTCGGCGAGATGGCGGATCTGCTACTGAACGGCCAACGGGTTCTGCCTCGTAAAGCCCTTGAGATGGGATACGAGTTCCAGTTCCCCACCGCTAGGTCGGCTCTCGAAGAGGTCCTCTTGAACTGGTGCCAGGTACCACTCAATTGAAATACCAGCACTTTTTCTTTCAAAAAGTGCATTTTCTTCTTTTCAAGCCCCATGCCGATAAACCACACGTGCGCTTGACGAAGCCCTCCCCCGGGTATATTATACGAACAAGTGTTCGATATGCACACGGAGGGCTGATTGATCGAGGAGATCGGAGAGCCGATAGACGTTTCGGCGGTCTTTACCTGCAGGGTCAAGCCGGTCGCCTTCCGCTGGCGCAGGCGTCGATACGTCATATCAGAGGTGACCGGACGCCACTCCGCCCTCAAGGGCGGCTACCGCCGCTACTCCTACGCGGTACGGGCCGACTCAGAAGAAATATATGAAATAACGCTTGATACAAGGAATATGACCTGGAGGCTCGAACGCATACATTCGGTCTAATAGCAAGTAGCAAGTAGCAAGTAGCAAGTAGCAAGTAGCCAAACCAGGGCACATTACAAACTCATTGCTACTTGCTGCTTGCTGTTTGCTAAAAGCAGAAATATGAAAGCTAAAATAAATGTAAAGCGACCAACCATGAAACGCCAGATCGTCCATCTAGATATGGATGCCTATTTCGCCTCCATAGAGCAGCGGGACTTCCCCATCTACCGGGGAAAGCCCCTTCTCGTCTGCCATACGGACGATCCCACGTCAAACCGCGGCGTGGTTTCGGCCGCCTCTTACGAAGCCCGCGCTTACGGCGTCAAATCGGCGACGACGGTCCTTGAGGCCAGGAAGCGCTGTCCCAACGGCATCTTCATCGCCGGCAATTACGATCGCTACCTCGCCAGCACCAGGGAGGTGATCGAGCTCTGCGGCAGGTACTCGGATATAATCGAGGTCTACTCGATAGACGAGGTCTTCCTCGACATCACTGGGACGGAGCGTTTCTTTGGCGGCGTCGAGAAAGCCGCCCTCTCTCTTCAAAGAGCCATAAGATGCGAGCTCGGGCTCTCCGCCTCCGTCGGCGTCGGGCCGAGCAAAATCGCCTCAAAAATGGCCTCCGAGCTGAGCAAGCCGGGCGGCGTATCCATCGTTACGAGGGCGGATATGCCGGACGCCTTCGCGCCGCTCTCGGTCACCGACATTCCCGGTGTAGGCAAGCGGATGTCGAAGCATCTCGACGCCATCGGGATCAAGACGGTCGGGGAGCTGGCCACCGCCCCCGAGTCGCTCCTGAAGAAGAAGTTCGGGATCGTCGGGCTCGCGCTGAAGCGGGCTGCCCTGGGTCTCGACGGTTCGCCGGTCGTCTCCAACAAAAAGCGCGTGCCGGTAAAGTCGTTCGGCCACAGCTCCTCCCTCGGTCACGGCGTCGACGAACCCGAACAGCTCAAAAAAATACTCATGTCGCTCATCGAGGGAGCGACCAGGCGCATGAGAAAGGATGGTTACCTGGGAAGAACCGTCAACGTCTGCCTCATCTTCGCTCGCCTTTTCGGCGTGAGCCACCGGCGGACCCTCTCCGGGTACACCAATCTGACCGGCGACGTCTACCCGGTCGCCGTCGATCTGATGGCCCGGGAGAGCGACAATCTGGCCCGCTACCCGGTGACGAAGATCGGCGTCTCGGTGGCCAACCTAGTCGACAAGCATGAGGCGGGAAGGCAGCTTTCCATCTTCGATATGCTTGACGGAAGAGAATCGGCCCTTACGGCGGCCGCCGACTCCCTTCGCGACAAGTACGGAAACGATATCGTGATAAGGGCGGCTGCCATGGAAATAAAACGCAACCGCTATCACGCCGTACCGAAAACCGAGCTCTCGCTAAGGACCGACCCGATTTCGCCCGCCCTTGCCACCAGGAGAGTCTTATGAAAACTGACCGACGACGGCCGACCGCAGACCGCCGTCCAAAATGACCAATGACCACCGACCGCAGGCCCGTGAAATCTTCGAATATAAACCTACTTTTACGACTTCTTGCTCAATTTTCTGGCTACCAATACTAAAACAACGCCTATTACCAAAAAAGCATCCATCAACTGAAAAACAAATGGTCGAACTGGAGCACCGAGGAAGTAAAAACGTAGCAATTCAAAAAGCGCACCGCTCATAGCCAGCGCAACTGAGCCAAAACCAAAACTCATCAGCAAAGCCCTTTTGTCCAAGACCTCGTTCTGCTCTTCATCAGATGTAAACGGGATGAGCGGTTTGTCGAGTTCCAAGCTCAATTTCTCCCTGACCGAGCGAAAATAACCCCGCGGAGACTTGAAGGCCGGCTTCAAAACGAAATCAAGTGTAAGCAAGTACAAGGTAAACAAAAGAAAGAGAGCAAAAAGTACCCAGTAGAGACCAAAAACAATTGTATAGAAGTCCGAAGTGTTTAAGGGAAATGGTTTATCGGCAAGAGCGAGCAGCCCTCTTGGCGATAGCCGTAAGTTTTCATGCCAAGTCATAGTTGGTATTACATGGTCGAGCAGCCCCGCAGCTCCGTAGTAGCGGGGAATTATCAAGTTCAAAAGCGAATAGCGGTCGAATATAAAAAAGCCCGCTCCAATCAGCGAAATCGTTAGATTCTTGAGCTTCTTCGGGAAAAGCTGTGAAAGGCCAAGTGACAAAAGGATAGCGAAAACTGCAATTGCAGGAAACGCATACCGGCCTTGGGGAGGCTGCGATCCGCCAAGCACTATCCATCGAAAAACGGGTGGAAGGAAAAGCATTAAAGGGATCGGGCTCAAGAAAAGAACAGCGAGTAACTGTCTGCGATGTTGCTCCAGCTTACCGGGAGCCAGGTTCTTGAGCAGCCAGAACACCACGCCGACTAATGCCAAGACGGTTACCCATGTCAGCGACGAGAAATAATCTAAAGCTGCAATATCGAAAACGGCCCCAAAGACCCCCCAGAATGAGTGCCAAGCGAAAACGAAACCTGATTGGTATGTCGAAAACCCTTTGCTTATAAGCAATGGCACGGCGTCGATATATGCGACTTGTAAAGCTGCAGGTCTTATTATCGGGCTTTTGAGCGCAAGGTAGAATGCTAAAGCAGTCGATACCACTATTAGTATCCCGAGGAAAGCTCGACGCATCAAGTGGCGGTTGTTTTGAGATGGTGTTCGAAATAGGACGGCTAACACGAGTAGAATCAAAGCAGGGTAGGCGGCAAGCAATGTTGCGCGAGTCAGTAATCCCAAGACCACCGCAAAGACAACAAGCGCCACATTTCGTAAGTTAAAACCGTTATTGATGGTGTCCACCGTGAAAATCAAGAATAGGGTGAAGACCACGGCCGCAAGGCTTTCGGCGTTAACCGAAGAGAGTATATGGGCAAGCATTGGATTAAATGCGACAAAAGCTGGAGCGCCTAGCGTAATCGCTTTGTTTCTTGGGAAAATCCGCTTTGCCAGCAAATAAGAGAGGAGTATTAGCAGCACATAGTAGAGCACGGAAAAGTAGCGCAATAAGTAAAAGCGCACTCGAAGCGAGAGCCCACTAGAGAATCTATAAGTTGGCACTAGCGATACGTAATAAAGAGGCGGGCGACCGGAAATATGGCTTTTCGGGACGTAAAGAGCGTCGGTTTCCGTGGACGGCAGCATCCTCTTTGTTAGCTCTTCAACATACATGTAGTGAGCTGGTTCATCCGGTGCTTGGCCAAGAGGTATAACTGAAGCGTATATGATTCCACGCGTTAACCCTATTAGTAGCAAGAGTATTACAAATAACAGCTCTGGGTTGGGCAGCCTATCGTTTAGATTGCGCCTAGCGTCAGTCAGTTTCTGAACCATTAGGTTCTCCCGAGTTCAACAGCCGGCAAGAGACCCCATCCCCGATTACCAGAATCATCGATTGACAGATGAACGCATTTAACAGAGCAGTCTACCCAGAAGCTATAGCCTGCTTTGTAGATATCATATATGAAAAAGGCGTCGTGGAACGCGTCTAAACACTCCGGGTCGTATCTAAAGGAAAACTCTTGAAGAAGTTCGCGACTTATAAGCGTGCATCCAAAGGTCCCTCTCTGCTCCTCTATTAAATCGGATTGCTGCCAATAGATGTCAGGATAAAAACCAGGGTATGACAGACCTGAAACGATCGGACGGTCGTCGTCCAAGAGTGTTTTCAGGCCATCCCTCGGGATAAGGACGTCGCATTCGAGGGAGAGCAAATAGTCGTAGTTATTAGCAAGAAAGTAGCCCCTGATTTTGTTGCAAGATTTGACAACTCGCTTCAATATCGCTTGTCGATTGTTATAGTTATCGGAGTCGAACTCTAATCTGTCAATCATGACTTGAAGATAGAGAGCGCTCAACATGTGAGCGAAATCGGGCGTTTGTGAGTTATCAACGAGGTAGATATCGAATAGAGGATAATCGATGCTTATTGTATTTTCGATGTACTCTCGAATGGAATACGCTTTGATCTCGTGAATCGGTGCACTGATTAATATTCTTTTCAAGGAGTTCATCTCAGCCTCCCCAAAAGAAGGGCCGGCTTAGTAAGGCTCCTTTATTCTATCGATTGGATAGCTATATTAGCAATATGGTTATTAAAAAGGTTGATGTTTAACAGCTAATTTAGCTTGACGTTCGTGGGTGAGCCGGCGGATTTGGTTGGCTGTGCCAGGCCGACGAGGAGTCTCAGCTCTTCGAGATTATCCGGAACGGTATAGACGGTCGTAAACACGCCCGACCTTGCGGGTCTATCGTAATAGGCCGAAACTAGCCTTGCCACGCGCTCGGCGACGACCCGGGCGCCATCCAGAGAGGTATGGGGCAGGAGAAGCGCGAAGCTATGATCCTCGATTCTACCGACCTCGTCGACGAGGCGCACGTTGTTCTTGAGAACCGCTCCTATGCCTCTGAGGGACCTGCCCGTCTTGAACTTGCTGCTCTGGCGCAGCTCTTCCGGAAAGAGCTTGATTAGGACGACTGAGAAGACGCCTTCGTAGCGCTCAAAATTGCTTACTTCCCTCTCGATCATGCCTTTGATAAATGCGGATACGTAAACACCGCTTTCCTGATCGATGCCGCCCAGCCCGCCGCTTTTAGCAAAGTAGTACTTGATCGCCGTCATCACTTCGCCGCCGACGAAGCCGATGACAAAGTAACCGAACGCGCGCACGCCAAGCAGCTCGAGAGCGATCGTGAGAAGAGCGTAATCCGAGAGCTCCGGCGAGCGTGCCACCGCATAGATACCGGTTGCAAAGAGTGCGGACAGAATCGCCCCAATCCTACCGTACTGGATGGCGATGAGCAGTACGGGTAGCATCAGAAGCTGACCGGCAAACTCAAGCAAGCTCCTGCTGGACATGTAAGACAAGACCGCAGTGATCACTATCGCAGCCGATCCGGTGGCGACCACCAGCGCCTCAAAGCGCTTGAACTTGGTTTGAGCTTCTTCACCTAAAAGTCTTCGTGACCTTGTGTCAGACATTTCACATCCCCGGTTTCCTGGTTGTAACTGTAAATATCCCTTGTTTTCGGGCACTCTATGTCCGTTCTGGCGCGCAAAAGACCGTCGGAAACGAGCGAATTCATATCTTCCGGATAGCGAGCGTGCGTTGTGTGATAACCCACCAGCACCTGGCGAATGACCCTGAGATTAGCCCGGCAAGCTGTTGCTTTTGCCCGATCGCTCGTGAGAACGTAAGAAGCGACGGCCGCGACGATTAGTATTGCAAGTATCGAGATGACGGCCATCAGCTCGATCAGCGAATAGCCTCGCTCGTCTTCTAATCTCACCATCTTCACCGCCGGATTCACGATGAGGCAATTAATATCTAAATCGGCCAGTTGGCGCTTGACCTTTAAATAATTTAGGAAATCTCTTTTTCGATCATCCCCTTGATAAAATCGGTTTGAGCTTCCTCGCCTAGAAGCTTTCGTGTCCTAGCGTTGGACATTTTACGTCCCCGTTTTCCTCGTCGTATTCATAGCCTCGCCTCGTATCGGGACAGACGACCTCCCCGGACTGCAACGACCCCTCGGAGACGAGCGCGCTTAGATTGCGTGGGTAAGCGATGTTGATCGAGTAGTAGTTGATCAGTGCCTTACGAATGACCCGTAGGTTGCTACGACAAGCGGTTGCCCTGGCCCTGTTGATTGAAAAAGTGGCCGATCCGACGGCCACGAAAACGATCACCGAAATAACACCGACGATGACCATGAGCCTGCCTACCGTAATGCCAAGTTCGTCTTCTAGTTTCACCACCGGTCCGCCAGTTTTGTAGTGAATTCCTCTATTCTCTATTCCGAGGCCTCGGCCGCTTCCTCCGCCGATTCGAAGCTTCCCACCGCGCGCATTCTTGCGTACCGCCCCTCGACAAGCTCACCGGGGGTCTTCGTCAAATGTCGGCGTACGGCCGCCACCAGGGCTTTTTTGAGATCGCGAGCGACGAGAGCCGGCGCCCGGTGGGCACCACCAAGGGGCTCCTTGATAACCGTGTCGACGAGGCCGTGCTCCAGAAGCTTGTCCGCGGTGAGCCCTAGCTCTTCGGCCGCGGTCGGAGCTTTCGCATTATCCCGCCAGAGGATGCTCGCGCACCCTTCCGGGCTAATGACGGAGTAGTATGAATTCTCCAGCATGAGAACGGTATCGGCGACGCCCAGGGCAAGCGCTCCTCCGCTTCCTCCTTCGCCGATGTTGACGGCGATGATCGGCACCGAAAGCTTCGCCATTGTCATAAGGTTCGTGGCAATCGCCGCCGCCTGCCCGCGCTCCTCGGCCCCGATGCCCGGGTAGGCCCCCAGCGTGTCTATGAAGGAGATGATCGGCAGAGCGTTTTTATCGGCGAGGGTCATCAACCTTAGCGCCTTCCGGTATCCCTCAGGATGAGGCATACCGAAGTTGCGCATCACATTCTCTTTGGTGTTACGCCCCTTTTGCGTCCCGACGACCATCGCCTTGACGTGGTCAAGACGAGCGAACCCGCCAATCATCGCCGGATCGTCGGCGAAAAGCCTGTCCCCTTTGAGTTCGATGAAGTCGGTGAATATCGCCTCGATGTAATCGAGCGTGCGAGGGCGGTCCGGATGTCGGGCGATCTGAACTCGCTGCCAGGGCGTCAGGTTCGAATAGATGTGAACGCGAAGCTTCTCGATCTGGGCTTCGAGATAGCCTATTTCCGCGGCGATATCCGGTTGGCCGGCCGAGGAAAGCTGCTTCAGCTCTTCCAGCTTTTCCTCGAGCTCGGCGACTGGACGCTCAAAATCCAGGATAAACTTTCTCATCCTACGTCCCTCGTTGTATAATCGATCAATCGCCCGATCGTCTCTTTTTGATCGGCCCGCGGCACGATCATATCCACCTGGCCGTGCTCGAGCATGAACTCCGCCGTCTGAAAGCCCTTGGGCAACTTCTGCTTCATCGTCTGCTCGATGACCCGAGGCCCCGTGAAACCGATGAGCGCCTTTGGTTCAGCGACGATGATATCGGCCAGACTCGCGAAGCTGGCCAGCACGCCGCCGGTTGTCGGATGGCAAAGGAGCGAGATATAGGAGCAGCCCGTTGAAGCGTGCCTTCCCACCGCAGCGCTGGTCTTGGCCATCTGGATAAGCGAGTACATCCCCTCCTGCATCCTCGCCCCCCCGCTCGCGCAGACGGAGACGACCGGACGCCTCATATCGGCCGCCCACTCGAAGAGTTCGGTGACCTTCTCGCCGACCACCGATCCCATCGAGCCGCCGATGAAAGAAAAGTCCATGACGAGAAAGGCGACCGGGCGTCCGTCGATCTCTCCACTTCCGCAGACGACCGCCTCGGCAAGGCCGGTCTTCGCTCTGGCCGCCTCAACCACCTCGGTATAAGACTTGTTAGCGCGAAAGTCGAGCGGATCGCAGGAGACAATCCCCGTGGCTATCTCGTTAAAAGTGCCCAAATCAATCAAGTGTGCAATCCTTTCAAGCGCGCCGAGAGGCGCGTGAAAGCCGCACTTCGGGCAGACCTTAAACCGCCGCTCGAACTCTCTGTGAAAGACGACTTCGCCGCAGGAGTCGCATTTCAGCCAGACCCCATCCGGAATGACCAACTTCTCTGCGCGGCCCTCCCCATTGTTATCGTTCTTGTTTTTTCCAAACCACTCGCTGATTGGCACAGTATTTTTCCCTTTATCGATGGCGGATGGGCTTCCAATAGCTTACTAAACAATGGGGAGTTGCGCCAGATAAGCTAGGAAGCTTTTGACAGGATAAAAGAAGCGTGCAGAGTAAGACCTGGGTGTGCTGGACCGCCCTCGACGTGAGAGGGCTGGTCTTCCAGGACCTGAAGGGCTACTACGCCAAGTAGACTTCTTTGACGGATACGATGAATTCTCTGACGAGAGCCGGCGCGTTCTCCCCCGCCTCTCCGATCAGGCGGACGAGAGCGCTACCGATGATCACACCGTCGGCGATCCTTCCAACCTCGCCGGCCTGCTCGGGCGTGGAGATGCCGAAGCCAACGGCGACCGGCTTGTCCGTGACCGCTTTAACGCGTTTGACAAGATCGACCAAATTTGCAGGCAGAGCGGTGCGTTCACCCGTAACGCCGGTCAGGGAGACACAGTAGACGAAACCCGTCGAGGCGCTCGCGGCAAGGGCAATTCGTTCTGGAGTGCTGGTTGGAGCGACCAGAAAGATGGCGTCGAGCCCCGCAAGCCCGGCCGCTTCCCTCCAGGGCCCAGCCTCCTCCGGCGGTAGATCTGGGACAATAACACCGTCGGCCCCCGAGTCGGCAACCTTTGAAGCAAACCGTTCGAGCCCATAGCGGAATAGGAGGTTGTAATAGGTCATGAGGACGATCGGGATGGCGGATTCCTCCCGGATTGAGCGAACTAGCTGGAAGACGGCGTCCGTGGTCATTCCACCCGCCAGAGCGATCCGCCCCGCCTCCTGGATCACCGGGCCATCCGCGAGCGGGTCGGAGTAGGGTATGCCCAGCTCGATTAGATCCGCGCCCGCGTTCGAGGCCGCCAGGATCGCCTTACGCGAGCCCTCGACCGTCGGATATCCCGCCATGAAGTAGGGCATCAAGGCCGTTTTACCTTCGCTTTGAAGTCTTAAAAATACCTGCGTGATCCTGCTATGTTCCATGTCCCCCCCAATTTTTAGTTTT
This sequence comes from Actinomycetota bacterium, assembly GCA_023481285.1. Taxonomy (GTDB): domain Bacteria; phylum Actinomycetota; class Aquicultoria; order Aquicultorales; family JAMCWL01; genus JAMCWL01. The sequence goes on from JAMCWL010000014.1 coordinate 14,136, forward strand.
TAGAGTTTTAGAGGGACGTTGGTTGCAATCGTTGCATTTCGCCTAATTGGCCATACTAGATACCAGATACGCTTTTGTTCTCCGCAAGGCAAAATTGCAACAAAAGCAACCAACGTCCCCCTAACCCCTAACCCAGGGCCTCAGCGACGACGTTAACATCCTTATCGCCGCGACCTGACAAACTCACTAGGATTAATGAATCCGGCTCTAACCGAGGAGCAAGTTTCTCCAGATATGCGAGGGCGTGCGCGCTTTCGAGCGCCGGAAGGATGCCTTCAATGGCCGACAGCCGCTTGAAAGCTTGAAGCGCCTCGATGTCGGTGACCGAATCGTAAGTCGCCAGACCGGTGTCTTTAAAGTAGGCGTGCTCAGGCCCGACCCCGGGGTAGTCGAGCCCTGCGGAGATCGAGTGGGCCGTCATTATCTGGCCGAAAGCGTTCTGGAGAACGTACGAGAGCGACCCGTGCAGAACTCCCTTTTCGCCGCAGCCCAGTGAGGCGCCGTGCTTCCCGCTTGCCAGGCCCAACCCCGCCGCCTCGACGCCGAAGAGCTTCGTCTCGCCGCCGATGAAGGAGTAGAAGATGCCCATCGCGTTCGAACCCCCACCGACGCAGGCGACAATGGCGTCCGGGAGGCGGCCTTCCGCCCCCAAAACCTGCTTCTTCGCCTCGTCGCCGATAATCCTTTGAAGATCGCGGACAATCATCGGATATGGGTGTGGGCCGGCGACGGACCCAAGAAGGTAATGGGTGGTCTCGACGTTGGTCACCCAGTCGCGGATCGCCTCGTTCATCGCGTCTTTCAGCGTCTTGGTGCCGCTCGAAACGGGCACGACCTCAGCACCGAGGAGTTTCATCCTGAAAACATTGAGAGACTGACGGTCGACGTCCTCTTCGCCCATGTAGATGTGGCACTCCATGCCGAACAAGGCGCAGACGGTGGCGGTCGCCACACCATGTTGCCCGGCCCCCGTCTCGGCGACCACCCGCCTCTTCCCCATTCGCTTCGCGATCAGCGCCTGACCGAGAGCGTTGTTTATCTTGTGCGACCCGGTATGGCAGAGGTCCTCCCTCTTTAGATAGATCCGATGGCCATATAGCTTTGAAAGGCCGGCGGCGAAATAGAGCGGGGTGGGACGGCCAGCGTAATCTCTCAGATAAACATCGAGTTCGGATTCGAAGGCTGGATCGTCTTTTAACGCATCGTATGCGGACTCGACCTCCGCGAGCGCGCTCATCAGCGTCTCCGGCACGAATTTCCCACCATAATCGCCATATCGTCCGTGCGCATCAGGTAATTGCTGCATCAAATCAGCGCTCCCTTCGTTGTCCATTTATTCGACAAAAATCTAAAGTCCTCTTACAAAGCGACAATCACCACGGCGAATAGCGCTTCCAATATTCAGCTTTATATCGGCGGTCTTCGGTCATCGGTCATCGGTCGTCTTAATACTTCAATCCCATCTTTTCTTTGACTTCGGCCAATGTCTCGACCGCTATTTTTCTCGCTTCTTCACAGCCGGCCAGCAAAACCTCCCTGATACAGGAGGGCTTCGCCAGCAGGTCCCGGCGCCGCTCGCGAAGCGGCTCGAGCGTCTTGGCTATGTCCTTTGCCAACTGCATTTTAAGCTCCGAATACCTTATCGTTTTGTCATCATAAGCTTTTCTAAAGGAAGCGAGAGTCCCGGATTCCATAAACAGTTCAGCAAGCGCAAAAAGGTTCCTGGTTCCCGGCCCCATCGGCTCGACCGCCGGACCCGCGTCCGTGACCGCCGCCGCCAACTTCGACCTTATCTCTTCCGGGCTGTCGCCCAAGGCTATGTAGTTCGCCGCGCCGAGGCTCTTGCTCATCTTCTTGTCCGGATAGATTAGAGACATAATTCTCGCTCCAGGACCGAGATAGGCCTCCGGCTCCGGGAAGGTCTTTCCAAACCTTGCGTTAAACGACCTGACTATCTCCCTCGTCAGCTCGAGATGGGGTATCTGATCTTCGCCCACGGGCACGATTTCGCTTTTGTAAAGAATGATATCCGCCGCCATCAAGACCGGATAATTGAGCAGGCCCGCGTTCACGCTCTTCGCGTACTGGGCCGCTTTGTCTTTGAAGGTCGGCACCCGCTCGAGCCATGGAAGAGGCGTTATTGAATTCAGCAACCACATCAACTCCGCATGCTCGGGCACGTAGGATTGGACGATCAAAAGAGACCTTTCCGGATCGACGCCGGCCGCGAGGTAATCGCCGGCCGCCTCAATCACCCTTCCGGGCATTCCCGCCGGGTCGTACGGCTCAGTAATGGCATGCAAGTCGACGATGCCGAATATGCCGTTATACTCGTCTTGCAGGGCTATCCAATTCTTGATCGCCCCAAAATAGTTACCTATATGCAGAGAACCTGATGGTTGTATCCCCGAGAAGTACCGCTTTTTACTGTTCAGTTCCACTATCCCATCCTTCTAACCGCTTCTATAAAGGCTTTTATTTTGGCCCTGTCTTTTTGACCCGGACTCGATTCAACGCCGCTCGATACGTCAACGGCATAAGGTTTGACCAGGCGTATGGCTTCCGACACGTCGTCCACTCTCAGCCCCCCTGATAGCATAAGGGGCGAAGCGAAAGAAACACCGGACAACAGCGACCAATCAAACTTGACGCCCGTTCCACCGGGAGAGCCTTCGACCTTCGAATCCAGGAGTACGGCGTCCGCTTCCATCCGGGCCGCCCGCTCAATGTCCTCGCGAGTGCGGATTCGAACGATCCGTATTTTCCTTAAACCCGGTCTCTCCGATATATCGAGGTCATTCTCACCGTGAAGCTGAACCCCGTCCAGAGCGCACGCCTCAACCGCCCTGATAATCTCATCGGCGGTCTCGTCTACGAATACGCCTATTCGCAGAACGAACGGGGGAAGCGCCGAAGATATTCCGGCCGCGTCTCTCACGCTCACCCGCCTCGGGCTCTCCGCAAAGACGAAACCGATAGCGTCCGTCCCCAGCTCGGCCGCCGCAAGAGCGTCATCTATATTCGTGATGCCACAAATCTTTATCTTGGTCATAGCGACATAACGACCGTTGACCGATGCCAGTCGACCGCTTCTGGTACCTTAGTAAAGGTTCTAGAGTTCCAAGCCGAAGTTCCAAAGTTCCAAAGTTCCAAGGTTCCAGAGTACCCTGAGACTGAGAGACCAGAAGCGGTCGGGCACGCCACCGGCGTGCCCCTACTTGCTCTCTACGTCGCAGACGTAATCGTAATCGACGAGCTCGCCGCGGAGGTAAGCGTCGTACGCGCTCATGTCGAAGTTCCCATGGCCGGATAGGCCGAAGAGGATAACCCTTTTCTCTCCAGCCTCTTTGGCCTTGAGGGCTTCGTCGATTGTCGCCCGTATGGCATGCGCCGATTCGGGCGCCGGGATGATCCCTTCGGTCCCGGCAAACTGGACGGCCGCGTCAAAGACCTCCATCTGGTGAACGGCCGCCGCCTCGATGACGCCACGGTCGTATAAAAGGCTGACCAGCGGCGAATCGCCATGATAGCGCAGGCCTCCCGCGTGGATGCCCGCCGGCACGAACTCATGGCCGAGCGTGTACATCAGGAAGAGCGGCGTCATGCCAGCCGTGTCCCCGAAGTCGTACCGGTATTCACCGGCGGTAAGCGTCGGGCAGGCTTTCGGCTCCACCGCGATCGCGCGGATGTTCCTGCCGGCGAACTTGTCCTGGATGAACGGGAAGGCAAGACCGCCGAAGTTGGAACCGCCGCCGCAGCAGCCGACGACGACGTCCGGGTAGTCGCCCGCCTTCTCCATCTGCTTCTTGGACTCCTGGCCGATGATCGTCTGATGCAGAAGCACGTGGTTCAAGACGCTCCCTAGCGAGTAGTGAGTGTCCTCGCGCTTGGCCGCTTCCTCGACCGCCTCCGAAATGGCGATGCCGAGGCTCCCCGGCGAATCCGGATCGGCCTCTAGTATCTTCCGCCCGGAATCGGTGAGGTTGCTCGGGCTCGGAACCACTTTCGCACCCCACGTCTCCATCATCGAGCGGCGATAAGGCTTCTGCTCGTAGCTCACTTTGACCATGTAGACGGTAAGGTCGATGTCGAAGAGCTGGCAGGCAAGCGCCAGCGCGCTTCCCCACTA
>JAMCWL010000090.1 GCA_023481285.1 Actinomycetota bacterium
CGGCAGGCAGCACCAGTGTTGATCAAGTAGAGATGTAAAGCGATAAAGCACGGCTATGAATTTGAATTCTGGAGGCATTTATGTACAAACCGTCGAGAACCGAATTTAAGAAGCTGGCCCAGCATTATGACGTTATACCCGTCTGGCGGGAGGTCGTTGCCGACGCGGACACCCCCGTCTCAGCCTTCCTTAAGCTCGGCGGTAGTGAGAATGCCTTTCTTCTCGAGAGCGCGGATCGCGGGGAGCAGTTCGGTCGCTATTCGTTTCTGGGAGCGGGAGCGCAGACGACGATCAAAGCCAAAGGCTCGGCGGTGGAGGTCAGAGAGGGCGTCTTGACCAAGACCTACCAGTCGACCAATCCGCTCTTCGAAGTGAGAAGGTTACTGGCTAATAGACCGGCTCCGGCCGGGCCGCTTCCAGGTTTCTATGGCGGAGCGGTCGGCTACATCGGGTACGACAGCATCCGTCACTTTGAGCGGCTTCCTTCTATGACAAAGGACGATCTCCACCTCCCTGACCTCGCTTTCATGGTTGCCGATACCGTCCTAATCTTCGACCACCTGAAGCATAAGATAGTGATCGTCTCAAATGCGAAGGTGAACGGAGACCCGGCGACTTCCTATAACCAAGCGCTTGCCGATATCGACGCTACGGTGGGGAAGCTCGAAACGCCGGTCACGGTCTCCACGCTCCCGCCGGCCGTCCCGATATACGCCGGTCCGATGCGGGGAAACGTCGGTAAGGAGGAATTCGAGGGCTTGGTAGAGAAGGCCAAGGAGTATATCTCGGCGGGAGACATATTCCAGGTCGTGCTCTCTCAGCGTTTTTCGACCAAGCTCGATGCCGAGCCGTTTGATGTGTACCGGATCTTGAGAACGATAAATCCCTCGCCCTACATGGCCTTCATTAAGATGAGTGATTTCGCTCTCGCCGGGGCGTCGCCGGAGCCCCTCATTACGGTTACGGGTCGGCGTCTTGTGACGCGCCCGATAGCCGGGACGCGAAAGCGTGGGGCGACCGACGCCGAGGATGCAGCCTTCGCGGAGGAACTTCTTGAGGATGAGAAGGAGCGAGCGGAGCACATAATGCTCGTCGATCTCGGCCGGAATGATCTGGGCAGGGTCTGCCGGCCGGGCACCGTCTGCGTCGACGAGATGATGGTCGTCGAACGATACTCGCACGTCATGCACCTCGTTTCCACAGTCTCCGGCGAGCTCTCAGACGAGATGGATGCGCTTGAAGCGCTGAAAGCTTCTTTTCCGGCCGGAACCGTTTCCGGCGCTCCAAAGATCAGGGCGATGGAGATAATCGACGAACTTGAGGTGAGCGCCCGCGGGCCGTATGCCGGCGTCTACGGCTATCTTGGCTATGCCGGTGATCTCGATTGCGGTATAACCATTCGTACGGTTGTTATGAGTGGAGGTTTGGCGCATATCCAGGCGGGCGCCGGCATTGTCGCAGATTCGATACCGTCCCGCGAATACGATGAGTGCGTCAATAAAGCTCGAGCTCTTTTTGCAGCCGTGGCCGGCGCGAACGCGGCCGCAAAAACCGGACGTGTTTCGTCGTCATCTCCAAGAGCGTGAGTAATCACCGGCTGGTTGACGCCGCGCGCGCGGCGACTTACAATGCAGATTGTTATATCAGCGAGATTGGTGGCTGTTTAAGTGGGTTCTGCGCAACAAGTCAAAGAGCAAACTCTTCTCGACGGGGGGACAAAGACCCTCACAATCCTCAGCAAGCTTGCGAATCTTAAGGCAGCGCGAAATTTTGCCAGTGAGGCCGCGCTGACTTGCGGCTTTAGTGATGCTGAGGTCTATGAGATTAAGCTGGCGGCAGGCGAAGCGGTCGCCAACGCCATCGAACACGGCTCGCCAAACGGGGAAGGCAATAGCGTCGAGCTAACATGCTACTGCAAGGATGGAAGCTTCTTAATCATCGTTAAGGACGAGGGCTGCTTTAAGAAGCGCGTGCTGATTTCAAACGATGGAGCGTCTTATAGAGGGAGAGGGATTCCCTTGATGCTCGTCTTCATGGATAAGGTAGCGATAGACGAAAGATCGAATGGGACGCGCGTAACACTTTCCAAAAGATTGCCAGACGCAAAATAGATATCGCTGTTAATGGTAGGGGTGGTCTTACAATGCAAGGAAGTACCGATGGAAAAAAGCGGGTTGTCGTGGTCGGCGCTGGCACCGCCGGTCTCAGTGCCGGGCTTCATCTTGGACGGCTTGCTAGGCGTCGCAAAGACATCCGCGTAATCTTGGTGGACGAGAACGATATCCATCTCATGAGCCACCTGCTTCGCGACTATCTGACTAAAAAGCGGGGGGCGGACGAGGTTAGCATTCCTCTCGAAACAGCGCTGGACGGTACGGAGATCGAGTTTGTTCGCGCTCGTGTGACCGGAATAGACACCGGCCGGCAGATAGTCAAGACCGACCAGGGTCAGCAAGGATACGATTACCTAGTGCTGGCCCCTGGTTCGGTGGCCGATTATGGAGGCGCCGTCGGTACGAGAGAGCATGCTTATACCCTTAAGACCATGGACGATGCAGAGGCGCTTCGCGAGCACGTCGTCGAGCTCTTCAAGAGGGCCGCGAGGGAAAGCGAAGATGAGGAGTGCAAGTCCATGCTCACTTTCGTCATCGGAGGAGGTGGCGTGGCCGGAGTGGAGCTTGCCATGTCGCTTTCCGAGTGGCTAGATGAGCTCCGGCTCAGCCACTGGGTTCCGACGGAGCAGATCGAAGTGGTACTCGTCGAAGAGCTGGAGGTCGTCATGCCCAGCTATCCCAGACAGGTAAGTGAAATTGCCGAAAGCGTGCTCCGCGAAAAAGGAATCCGTCATCTTTACGGCTCCCCAATCGTTAAAGTGACGCCGACGCACGTACATCTGAGCGACGGCGTTAGGATTCCAACCAAGACCGTGATCTGGTCGGGCGGCGTTAGGGCAAATCTCCTGATCAAGGAGGCAGGTCTCAGAGTCTATGCCGATGGTCGGGCGGTAGTCAACTCCCATCTGCAGTCCAATTACTCCAATATTTATGTGATTGGAGACGCCGCCAGCTTTGTAGATCCCCGTACCGGGCTTCGGGCGCCCGACGTAGCGCAGGTCGCTCGCCGGGAGGGCGTCACGGCGGTACAGAACATCTACGCGGATATTGTCGGAGGAATATCGAGAACCTGTCGAGGCGGCATCTTCGGCTATATCGTCTCTCTTGGCGAGAGGCGCCCGCTGGTCGTCATCGGTGAGCGGGTCTTTCCAGAGCCGCTCGCCAAGCTTGTCGAACGCGTCCGTGATTTCATGGCGCTCTATCGTCTCGGCGGGGTCAAGTTCCTCTCTCGCTGCCTCTCCCGGCGGCGGGGCGAAGTCTCAGGGAGCGAGTCGCAAGAAGAAGCGGCGTAAAACAGATACTGGATTCTAGACTCTGGACGCTGGATATTGAAAGCTGTCATAAAGAACCAGCCTGTCATAAAGGAGCTGGTGTCATAAAGAAGCTGGCCCGTTGCCTCACGTAGAAATGTACTCCAACTGAGGATTCGTTGCCTCATCAGAAATGTACTCGAAATCTTCTGCCGTTAACACCTCCTTCCGCCTGAT
>JAMCWL010000110.1 GCA_023481285.1 Actinomycetota bacterium
CTAGTACCTTGATATCCTGGTATCCTGGTATCCTGGTATCTTGGTGTCTTGGCAGAAAGTTTTGCGTGCACCCATCTTTGATACAGAAGCGCCTCAAATGAACGCATAAAGATTCTAAGGTACCAGGATACCAAGGTACTAGAAAAGGAGGGCATATGGAAGAAGAGTATGATATTAAAGAGGATATCGATATCGGGCCGGATTCGACCATCATCGGGGTGATCGAGCCCGATTATCCGGGAGGAGACGCGATCGTCGTCTCGGTCTCGATTTTCAAGGAGAGAAAGGGCGTTGACATCAGGCGCTTCTACTACGGCAAAGATGAGCGCTATCACCCGACTCAGAAGGGCGTACGCGTCGGCGTAGAGGACGCCGGGCATTTGGCCGAGCTCATTAAGAAAGCGGAGTAGGCGTTGGCTAAGGGCTTGTCCGTAAATAGGCCTTTAGGGATCGCGCCGAATTTTGAGACTGGTTTGGCCGTGAGGATTGAGCAAAACCGCAGGCGTAGCAGAGCTACGTTGAGGATTTTGCGATTGAGGAACGGTCAAACAGGCCAAAAGGCGGATGTGAGCACAAAGGATTTATTTATGGACAAGCCCTAATTTACAGAGGCTTAACATGACCGTAACATTAGCCTCATATAATAATTTAGGTCTTAATGTGAGGCCTTGATTTGTTCAGGCCGCATGTGAGGGTTCGGCAAGCTGTTTATCGATATGAGGGGGAGAGCTAGTGGCGACGAAAGACGTGGAGTATGTATTAAAGACGGTCAAGGATAGAGATATCAAATTTATCCGTTTCTGGTTTACCGACGTTCTGGGCTACCTTAAGAGCTTCGCGATCACTCCGCAAGAGCTCGAGACGGCCTTTTCCGAGGGCATGGGTTTTGACGGCTCTTCGATCGAGGGCTTTACGAGGATCGAGGAGTCGGACATGATCGCCTGGCCGGACCCGAACACCTTTCAAATTCTGCCATGGAGCAAGGATATTACGGTGGCGCGCATGTTCTGCGACGTCCGCACGCCCGACGGGCAGCCCTTCGATGGTGATCCCCGCTACATCCTGAAGCGCCAGCTCAAGAGGGCGGCCGAGCTCGGCTACACCATGTACGTCGGCCCGGAGCTCGAGTTCTTCTACTTCGCGTCAAGCGAGGCGCCCGATATCCTCGATACGGGAGGCTACTTCGATATGACCCCCCTCGATCTGGCGACCTCGTTCCGCAGGAACACAATATTCGCTCTGGAAGGCATGGGCATATCCGTCGAGTACAGCCATCACGAGGTGGCGCCGTCTCAGCACGAGATAGACTTGCGCTATGCCGACGCGCTGACGATGGCCGACAACGTCATGACCTACCGGCTCATCGTCAAGGAGATCGCGAGGGAGAACGGCATCTACGCGACCTTCATGCCCAAGCCGATATTCGGTGAAAATGGAAGCGGTATGCATGTTCACCAATCGCTCTTCAAGGGAGACAGGAACGCCTTCTTTGATCCCAATGATGAATACCATCTCTCCAAGGAGGCTAAAGGCTATATCGCCGGTATCCTGAAGCATGCGCCAGAGATGACAATCGTCCTCAATCAGTGGGTCAACTCTTATAAGAGGCTCGTCCCCGGCTACGAGGCGCCGGTCTATGTCTGCTGGGCCAGGCGTAACAGGAGCGCCCTCGTTCGCGTCCCAATGTATAAGCCCGGAAAAGAGCAGGCTACCCGGATTGAGCTGAGGAGCCCGGACCCGGCAGCCAACCCGTATCTAGCCTTCACGGTCATGCTGGCGGCCGGCCTCGAGGGAATCGAGAAGGGTTACGAGATGCCGGTTGAAGCAACGGACAATATATACGAGATGAGCGACGAAGAGAGGACGGCGGCGGGCATCACTTCGCTCCCCGGCGACCTTTGCGAAGCCATTAAGCTCGGAGAGCAGAGCGCGATTCTAAAGAAAGCGCTCGGAGATCACCTGTTCGAGTACTTTATGAGAAACAAGAGGGCCGAGTGGGATGCGTATAAGGCCCAGGTTACCGAGTATGAGATAAGCCGGTATCTGCCCGTTCTCTAGTCCTGGCGTGCGCTCGCCGTTTTTCTTAACCTCTGAGAAAAGAGTTCGGGCCCGGTTTTTCATGCAACCGGCAGCCTTTTGCGGTAGGAAGGGTGAGTTTATGGAGCGCGATTACGAGGAGCTGGCGCGAAGGCTCGTCGACTGGATTCGCGAGCGAGTAGACGAGCCTGGTTGCCGCGGCGCCGTCTTCGGCCTTTCCGGAGGAGTCGATTCCGCGACCGTGGCCGGGCTTTGCAAACGGGCGTTTCCCGATAATTGCCTCGGCCTAATAATGCCTTGTCATAGTAGTCCGCTGGATCTGGAGCATGCGTCGCTTGCCGCGTCGCAATTCGACATCCCGGCGAGGGTGGTCACGCTGGACGACATTTACGAGCGCTTTCTGGAGGCGGTGGGGGATGTCGGTGCGGCTGAGACGAAAGAGATGGCGGCCGCCAATCTTAAGCCCAGATTGCGTATGGTGACGCTCTACTTCCATGCCAACCGGTTAAATTACCTGGTCGCCGGGACCGGAAACAAGAGCGAGGCGACCGTCGGGTATTTCACCAAGTACGGAGATGGCGGCGTTGATATTCTGCCTATAGGTAATCTTGTCAAGAAAGAGGTTTACGGCCTTGCGCGGCACGTGGGGGTCCCGACCTCCATCATTGAAAAGCCGCCGACTGCGGGGCTTTGGGCCGGCCAGACGGATGAGGTGGAGATGGGTCTGTTCTACCAGGATATCGATCGATATATCTTGACAGGAGAGGCCACAAAACAAGTTAGCGAGCGCATTAAGAGGATGCATGCACTGAGCGAGCATAAGCGTAGGCTACCGTTAGTACCTGAAATCAAATGGTGAACAAAACAAAGGCCGCCGGCGTGGCGGCCTTTGTTGACGCTTGATTTAAGCGCGTTAATTTCTGGCTGTTCCGGTATCGTCCGGGGCTTTGACGGCTTTGAATGCTTCGATTATCTGGCGCATAATGGCTATCGCATCCTTGAAATCTTGCCTCGCCGCCTTGAGGTAGCTCTTTCCGGTCTCCAGGGAGCTCTTGGCGCTTGCCGGGTCGACCGGGAGCATCGAGTTAAACGCCGCCCTTGCTTTATCGATCTGCACCTTGGCCTCCGCTATCTTGGCCCTAAGCTTGTCCAGCAGCTCTTGGACCTTGGTAACGTCTTTGCCGGCCGCCTTCGCCTTGTCAACCCTCTCCTGAATTCTTGCCGCTAGTGCGTCAAAGCGCTGCACGCCCCAGTTTGCCCGATCGGCCACCTCCAGTGCTCGAACTTTTGGCAGTACGACCATGTAAACGCGGTAATTGGTAACGATCGATTTGATCTCGGTCTTGAGGGCTTGTGGATCGGTCTCCTGCTCGATCTTCCTTCGCAGACTCGATAGGGAGTCCAGGTTGTTCTGAATCTCGTTTACCAGGTAAGCCCTTTCTTCTTCAGTGATTTTTGCCATCGTTCGGACTTTTCTCAGCAGCTCGTCAAGCTCGCGAATCCGCCTGTCGATCATCTCAAGCCCCATCTTTCGGGCTTTCTCCATCGCTTGCCGCCGGGCTTCCTCTTTAGCTTGCTGCCGGGCTTCCTCTTTAGCGGTCGACCTGGCCGTCCCAGTGTCCGACGCGGTCCCGCCAGGGTTTGCCGGCGTCTTTCTCACCCTCGTCGTGGCAAACGCCGGGCTGACGCTCCCGATCACGATCGCGATTGATGAGGCTGCGGCGACCAAAGTCATATACTTGCGCTTCATCATCTATCACTCCTTTCTTAGAAGTTTAAAGTGCCGACGTCCTTATCCTGGCTGACGTCGATCTTGTCGATCTCCGCCAGGATGCTCTCAATCTCGGCCAAATCCTGGCTGGCTTCGTTGGCGATCTGCTCCATGCCTTCATTGCTTGCACTCACGTTTTTGCCGGGCGCTTGTAAGGTATCGCTTCCGACGGTTCTTTGGTTTGAATTGCCCGCGGTTTGCTCGACGCCCGCCGGTCTGGATGAGGCGAGCTTGTTGTCCGCCTTGATGTCGGTCAAGAACCAGGCGCCGAGACCGATGGCGACGACCGCGATGAACCCTGCGATTGCATAGTAAAACGTCCTGCTTTTACCTAAATCAACCGCTCTCTTTCCCATGATTCCTCCTTTCCTCTCGACATCGGAGTTTTGCTTTCGCTTGATCCTATATCGACTGAATCATGGCAGAAAGTAAGTTAAGGGAAGGTTAAAGTGAGATTAAATTTGCTTAATGTTTTGGCGTTCAGTTGGAGGGCTGCAAAGTCAGACCGTTTATCTCCAAACGCCGCAGGGTAATCTGAGAGGCGCACGATGAGAATTTGCGAGCGCACGATGAAATGAAAATGTAAATGGGGGTTTCTTAATTGCCGAAGTGCGTGGTTTGAGGCACGGATGTTGAGGAGCCGGGTGCTCCGTACAGGTCGGAATATAAGGGTAAGACCTACTTTTTCCATTCGGAAGATGAGAAGAACCAATTTGAGGCCGATCCGGAGAAGTGGATCGCGGAAGGCAAAGCGAAAGGCTGGGCCGCATAGGTAGAAACAAGAAACAAGAGGCTGGGAGGTCTACGTCCAGCTCTACAACTCTGCTTTATCTGCTTTTTTTAAAGGAGGGCGCGCGTTGGATTACGATATCGTCGTCATCGGATCGGGGACCGGTGGCGCCACGGCTGCCGGTGTGGCCGTCTCATTGGGCGCTAAGGTGGCTCTCATCGAAAAAGGAAAGATAGGGGGAGTCTGAACAAACGTCGGGTGTATGCCCACCAAGACCTTGTTAAGGTCGGCGGAGATAGCGAGGCTCTTACGGAAGTCCAGCGAGTTTGGATTTTCTACCGGTGAGATCAAGGTCGATTTTGAGGAGATCATGCGCCGTAAAGACCGGGTGGTAGGCCAGCTTCGGGAAGGCGGGCGCCGAGCCATCCAGGCCGCTGGCATTAGCCTGATCGAAGGGGCAGCCAGGTTTAAGTCATCGAGCGAGCTTGAAGTGAACGGCGAGACTCTCAGAGCTGACCGATATATCATAGCCAGCGGCTCCGTACCGGTCATCCCCGAAATTGAGGGTCTTAACGAAACTGGATTCATCACGAGCAACGAGGCGCTGGAGCTGGAAGATAAGCTTCCTACATCGATCATCATCGTCGGCGGTTCGTATGTTGGATTGGAGTTTGCCACCTTCTTTAACTCGCTTGGAGTGAAAACAACCGTCGTCGAGGCGGGCGCGCGGATCGCTCGGACCGAAGATGAAGAGGTCTCGACGGCGCTTCATTACTACATGACGACGAAGCTCGGGATCGAGATATATACGAGATCACGCCCCGTCGCCAGCCGTCTCGCAGACGGCGACAAGGTGATCGAGGTGCAGACGCCGGATGGCTTGGTTGAGCTAAGAGGCGAGGAGCTCATGCTTGCCGTTGGCCGGCGTCCCTACTTCGACGATCTCAATATAGCGGCTGCCGGCATCCAGACAGGTCGCCTGGGTATTCCGGTTGACGAGTACCTCAGGACGAACGTCGGCCACATCTACGCCGTTGGTGACGTCACCGGGAGTTACCAGCTCGCCCACTTCGCGGCCTTCGAAGGCGGCATCGCCGGTGCCAACGCCGTGAAGGGCGATCGCAAGCAGGTTGATTACCGTGTCGTTCCGCGGGCCATGTTCACCTATCCGGAGGTTGGAAGCGTTGGAATGACCGAGGCCCAGGCGAGGCAGGCGGGGATCGAAGTCGCTATTACCGTAGAGCGATTTGCGGGTAAAGGCAAGCCTATGGTTATGGGTGAAGAATGGGGTTTCGTTAAGGTCATCGCCGACGCCAGGACGAAAGAGATAGTCGGTGCCCACATCATCGGCGTCAGCGCGAGCGATCTCATCCACGAGTTTGCGGTTGAAATGCAAGCTTCTCTCCCGGCCGACGTTGCTGCACGGACCATCCACGTTGAGCCAACCCTCGCGACCGTCAGCGGCGAAGCCATGGACGAGATGGGCGAACGCCTGAAGGCAGCCTAAAAGCCGACCGCCCGACGACCGTCGTCCGACGCAATAAACGAGACCTCGATAGCAAAATGTAGGGACCGTTCCCCTAACGGTCCACGGCGCGCTCGGGCGAACGGTCCACGGCGCCCTGGGGGAGCGCGCCCTACACAGCGCGCCCTACACAGACAAAACTCCTAATAATTGACCTGGCGCCTACATCGCGATAGCGCCTCAAAAGATCGCCCGTTGGGTTTGGCTGATAGCTGATTGTTTTGTGATTGACAACCGCTCACCCATCGCTATAGAGTAATATGGCGTAACACATCCGTAACCTAACCGTAACGCAACCGTAACAATCGAATAACCGGCAATGGCGCCAGCAAAGGTCCACCACAGTGGATTTATGCTGGCGTGCTTTATTAACGCAAGCTTCACCTTCCTTGAAAGGCGGTGATAATTCGACTCAATCTTTTCCTGGTGTGACGTTTTAGAGAAAGGGAGCGTATTAATGTCGATTTACGAGAACAGCAGATCCACTACGGGAACCACCACTAAATATCGGGACGTATCGCCGACGAGCGGCATGTGTCCTATCTGCGAAAAAGATTGCCCGATCCTCTGTGAGATAGGAAAGAGCGCCTTTCGGGGTCGCGAGGTTCTCTATCCGAAGGAGGAATCTTTCGGAAAGTCTACAGCAGGCGCCAACAAAGATTACGGTCTTACATTCGGAGATCTCCAGATAATGGTTGCCTTGCAAGGCGCCGAGGGTATTGAAGCCGACTCGGACAAGGCCGTCTTTCCGAACGCCGATATAACCAGCAACGCCGGTGGAGTTCCTTTGCAGGTTCCGGTAATCATAGCAGGTCTGGGTTCCACCGCGGTCGCCCATTCCAACTGGAACGGCCTGGCCATAGGAGCCGCCATCTCCGGGACGATCATGACGGTCGGCGAGAATGTCTGCGGCATGGACCCCAAGAGCGTTTACGACAACGGCAAGGTCACGCACTCCGAGGATCTCAGGTATCGGGTGGAGACCTACCGCAAGTTCTGGGACGGGGTCAACGGAGACATCGTCGTCCAGACGAACGTCGAGGACCAGCGGGGCGGCGTCGACCTCTATGCCATCCAGGAGCTCGGCGTCAACACTATAGAGCGCAAGTGGGGCCAGGGTGCGAAGGCGATCGGCGGAGAGGTGCGCATCTTCGACCTTGAGAAAGCCCTTCTTCTAAAGAGCCGCGGCTATGTCGTCCTTCCTGACCCGGAGGATCCGGGAGTCCAGGCTGCCTTCAAAGATGGTTTGTTCGACTCGTTCGAGCGCCACAGCCGGGTCGGCATGCCCGAGGAGATATCCTTTATCGAGGATATCAAGTGGCTCCGCGGTCAGGGTGCGAAGCGGGTCTTCTTGAAGACCGGCGCCTATAACCCGGCGGCGGTCGCCTTCACCCTGCGCGTGGCTTCCGAGGCCAAGGTCGACTTTCTTACCTTCGACGGCGCGGGCGGCGGTACGGGCATGAGCCCGGTGCCGATGATGCACGAGTGCTCGACGCCGACGCTCTATCTCGCGGCCCAAGTCCTCAAGGGCGCCCAGATCCTTAAGGCCAAGGGCAAGTACGTCCCAGGCATGGCGATCGCTGGCGGCATCATCGACGAGACGCAGATCTTCAAGGCGGTCGCGATGTCGAACTTCGGCGACGGCCCGTACTTCAAGGCGGTCGCCACGGCCAGGTCGCCGATTACCGCGGCCATGAAGTCCGATTACTTCGCGCGCCTTGCCGAGGCGGACGACCTGCCCCATAAGTTCGCCGATCTCTACGGCAAGAAGCCGGAACACTTCTTCATCAGCTACTATGAGCTCAAGGAAAAGTTCGGCGAAGCGGTCGGCAGGGAGCTGCCATGGAGTGCGGTCGGCCTCTATACCTACTTTGCAAACCGCATTGGAACCGGCTTGAAGCAGCTTATGGCAGGCAACCGCAAGTTTAAACTTGACCTTTTGTCCAGGAACGACCTGGCCTCGCTTACCGAGCGCTGCGAGCGGGTCGCCGGTATTCCGACCATAGACAAGAAGGATGCGGAGCTCTTCGAGGCGATCCTCGATTACGAGGCGGATGCCGTCATCGGTTAGACGAAGGCGTCTTGAATTAAAAACCCCGGTGTGAGAAGCCCCGGCGCAAGCGCGCCGGGGCTCTGTCTTTGGCCTTTATCTGGTGACAACCCTCACGGTGTTGGAGAATGCGGAGTCGATGGAGTTGTGGGGGAAGCCGACTGCGGGATCGCGGTAGACTGTAGTGTCGCCGACCAAGTTGTAGGCGAGCACCCTGTAGTAGTACGTCCGCTTTCTCTTGATTTTATCATCGGTGTATCTCGTCACGTTCCGTCTAACCGTAAAAGTTGTCAGTCCCTTTGTGAAGCCCACATCTACCGCCCTCTGGATGATGAACCCGGTCTCGCTTAGGGAGTTGTCCGTCCAGGTCAAAGTCGCCTTGCTCCCCTTCACAGTGGCCACGAGGTTGGAAGGCGCCTCGGGTGCCACCCCAAAAACCATCGAGTGCATCATGTCCATCTCTTCATGGGCCAGAAGATGACAGTGGTAAACATACTCCCAACCGAAGTTGACATAGTGGTTGGTGACTGTAACCGGTTGTCCGATCGGGTCCTTGTATCCTCCAAGCGGCGCCGATAAGGGGGCGCCCTTCGGCTTTGTCGGGTCGATAAGGCGAACGCTGTTCGGAACCTTGAAGGGAAGGTTATTGGGGGCAACCGGCCTCAACGCAATGATGGTATCCTGCAGCGGGTTCACCCTAAAGGTCTCCTTCCAACCCAGCTCGTTGGCGTCGGGCGGCCTGATGGCCCCGTCCCAGGCAACGCGGTTGACGAGTTGAACGTTGAATAGGTGGGTGTGTATCGTGTGGCCAAAAGACGGATGCGAGCACAAAGGATTTATTTACGGGCAAGCCCTTAATTAAAGTCACCTGGATGTCGATCTTAGAGTAAAACTATGTGAGGACTAGCTTCACTCTTTCAAGGGAGAGGTTGATGCTCGAGCGGATAAGAGGGCTCGGAAGAACATATAGATATCTCATAGTCGGCTTGCCGGTAGTCGCAGCCATATCGCTCCTGGTCATCTGGCTGGTGAGCTCTTCCCGCGTCGAAGCGTTTTCTCCCGGGCTCGAAGGGACGGTCGTCGACATAACCACGAAAAAGCCGGTCGCGGGCGCCTACGTCAAAGTCTCCTGGGTTTTCACCGGCTTCGAAGGCAACGACGGTTACGAGAAGACCGTCAAGGTGTTCAAGTTTAAAACCGACAAGAACGGAAGATTCATCCTCCCATCCCAAAAGCGTTCCTTTGTCTTCCCGGAAGGTAAAGCTTCAAGACATATCTACCGCATCTTCGCCTTCGCCCATCGGTACAGGGCCGCCTACAAATCCCAGGAGGGCGAGGAATTGTCGGCATATGGTCGACAGGAAGAGACCAAGGCGCCGGTGGGTCTTGGGCTTGAACCATTGAAAACCGCTGACGAGTGGGCTTATGAGATGGTCGACAGGGAGAGCGATCTGATTTTCGATACTTCTCCGAGCGGGGAGACCGTCGATGATCTTCAGGGTCGCCGGTTCCTCCGGGAGGAGAAAAAGCTGTTCAAAGAGGTATATCCGACATACGACGCGAGAAAGAAAAAGAGAAAATGAGATCGTTGAAAGCTTTCTTCTGCTCGGCATCGTCGCTCATACTCCTCCTCACGTCGGCCCTCACCGTTCACGCCCATAGCTTCTCTTTCCACAAGGACGTCACGGAGAAAGGAATGTATCTCGCCCTTGTCGAGCATAGTGAAAGCGGGGAACGGCCGGATAGCGGCTTTTTCAAGACCTTTGGTTACTATGACGCCGAGGGAGTCCCCCAGATCAAAGAGGATATCCGGGAAGTGCTTCGCGACGGCTCGATCGAGCCCGACCGGAACCGCCTTGGCGACCACAGGTTCGTCCCTGAAGCCGAGCGGCTGTTTGAGCGATATTACAGGCAGGCCATTACCGATTGGCAGAACGGCGACACCGAGAGCGCAATGAGCAATCTTGCTTCGGCGGGCCATATGATTGAAGACGCAACCTCACCCGACCATTTATACGAGTATCATCTGGATGGAATACTTCAGATCACCCTGTGGCGGAAGACGGTCATCTGGACGGTGCCGGGTCATGGTTTCGAAACGTTCGAGTCCGGCAGTTGGAATTCGCTGGTCCCGCAAGTAGGCGATAACCTACAGGCAAGCATGGTCGATGATGGTAAAGATTGGCTGGCTCGTCAATATGGCGCGTCTGGACGCACGATGAAGCAATTCATCAGCCGGGATGCTTACTACGGAGCTTTTAGAGATCATTTTAGCTATTACCCCTTTAAATGGCAGACCTATTATTGGTGGATGTTCCTGAGCGCCAATACCGCGATTCCCAAGGTCGCCGGCTTGATCGACCGGTTCTGGAAAGACAAGGGCCGGGAACCGGTCTTCGCTCCAGAGGAGGTCACTGAAGATCCATTCGTAGGTGCCGGTGGGGACGAGCAGGACACCGGCGGGGGCGACCAGGAGCCGGCCCCCGTTGAGGGTGGCGCAGACGAAAGCAGCTCGAATCCCACGGTGGAAGCTCCCCCCGAAGGTTTGTTATGGAACGAGCCGCCGCCCTCATGGCTGGAGACTCAGACACCTGTGATAGACTTCAATAATATGATCGATTCGGTGACCGCCACCGAAACCATCTAAATCCGGAAATGTAGAACAAAGCCTTTCTTTCCCAGATTATCTATCGACCGGCTTAGCTCATCCGTATCGTACTTTTTGTTTTTCGGTTCCAACTGGCTCCAAGTGTACAATAGGGTTTGTCCACGTGCTCCCGCGTCGTAAGCAAGATTCCAGGCAGCAATCTTTTCATTGTTTAACCTCCGAATTCTTTTTGAATATTATTTAACCAAGCTTGTTTTATCTGTTAAATTCTGAATTTAATACATCGAGAGCTATCTGGTTCAGTGTCTTTGTATTTTTTACGCACTCGCTCTTGGGGCGAAGGCGCTCCTGGCCGGAATTCATATGGAGCTCTTCGTACCAGTAGTAAAGAACCTTGAAAGCAAAATCGTCAGGGGCGATCTCCTGCAACATGAGGTTACGTAAACTAAGTTCGCTGTATTGCCGCGCATAATCTTTAAGCGTCGAAGGGTCTTGCTTATCGATCGATATGAAATATTTTTGGACATTCAACCTCCGGGCTTCCGCATTGCCGGATTCCACTGCCGCGGCGGGCGAGTCATCGGTCCAGCGCATGCCCGATAGATTTAATTTCCCGCTCCATTCTTGGGTGTCGTTTCCCCATGTCATTATCTTCCATTGAGCGGAAGCGCGCGCCGGCGGAGAAGACTTCGGTTTTGGCGTCTGCTTCGGCCGAGCGGGACCGGGCGCGGGCTTGCGCGAAAGCGCGAGATATCCCAGCGCGCCGACAAGCAAGATAACGGCCAGTATGAGCCCGGTAATAGTTAGGGATGCTTTTTGAATCATCTTATCCGGGTAATCGTCCGCGATCCCTTGAAGGTTTAGGCCGATTTTTTACTCAAGTGATTTGTTTGTTGAGTAGCAATGGATACTATGGGTAAAAAAGGGAGACTTGTTAAAATAGCGATAATAAGCGCTGCCGCGCTCGCGCTCGTTGGCGGGGCTGTCCGGTACTATAAGCAGAACTTTACCGTAAGACCGGACGTAAAACGTTTTATCGATGCTTGTTTATATACATACGAAGGAATTGACATAGATAAACTTATGCTTCCCGCCGGGCCGAGGATAAAAACGAAGCCTAAGAAACCACAGCCGTTTAAAGCCGACCGATATCAAGTCGCTTTTTTCGATATGTATGGGAATAAACTAGTCATTCTGCTTCAAACCGAAGAAGTGGTTGGCCACAAAGCAAAAGTAATCCCCGGAGAAACGAAGATCGGCGGCTACGTAAAACTATATTTCAGCTTGTCAGACGATGGGCCCAATCCGGTTCTTAACTCTCGTGAGCTGGATTATTTAATTGAATCTCTGTATAGAGGATTTGCCGAGCCGCTAGGTCCTAAAGATGAAGACTCCTTGAACCGAGCGAAGGATTTCGCGCTGGCGATCAAGTTTAGCGGTAGAAGCGGCATCATGGAGTACCACAACGACCTTGTGAATAGAGTAAAAAGTAAATAGAGCCCTGACCGTGTTTGAAGTTGTCTAATCGATAAGGCTGTTCTTAGACGGCCTTATTTTTTTACAGTAAAATGGATAAAACTGCTTTTCAGGTGGGCTTGGCTTGAACAAAAAGATCATCCTTATAGACGGAAACAGCCTGGTATACCGGGCTTTCTTTGCGCTTCCGACGACGCTCGCGACCTCGGCGGGAGAGGTGACGAACGCCGTCTATGGTTTCACGAGCATGCTGATCAAGCTCATGAGAGAAGAGAAGCCGGACGTCATCGGCGTCGCTTTTGACAGCGGCCCGTCCTTTCGCAAGGAGCATTTCGCCGAATACAAGGCCCACCGGCCGGAGACCCCCGACGAGCTGCCGCACCAGTTCAATCTGGTCAAGGATGTCCTGCGAGCGCTCAAGATTCCGATCTTCGCGATGGCCAATTACGAGGCGGACGACATTCTCGCCTCGCTTACCAAACGGGCGAGCGGCCGGGGCGACGAAGTAATCGTCGTGACCGGGGACAAGGATGCTTTTCAACTGGTTACCGATGGGGTCACAATCATGACTACTAAGAAAGGCATTTCCGATATCGTCATCTACGACCGCGCAAAAGTCATCGAGCGCTACGGCATCCCGCCCGAGCGCGTCGCCGACTTCCTGGCGTTAAAAGGCGACCCGTCCGACAACATCCCGGGCGTTCCCGGAATCGGGGAGAAGACAGCCGCCAAGCTCGTCCAGGAGTTCGGCGGCGTGGAGGAGCTTCTTG
This sequence comes from Actinomycetota bacterium, assembly GCA_023481285.1. Classification (GTDB taxonomy): domain Bacteria; phylum Actinomycetota; class Aquicultoria; order Aquicultorales; family JAMCWL01; genus JAMCWL01. Next base: position 12,968 of record JAMCWL010000110.1, read on the forward strand.
AGAACGTCGACAAGATAGAAAGCGAGCGCTTGCGGCGCAATCTTGAGGAGCACTCGGACGAGGCGAGGCTATCCAAGAAGCTCGCCGTTCTCGAGACCGATCTGCCGGTCGACATCAACCTCGAGGATTTCACGCTCGGTCGCTGGGACGAGGAGGAGGTCAAGAAGGTCTTCTTGAGCCTCGAGTTCTACACTTTGCTCGAGCGGTTCTTCGGCGAGAAACCGGCGGGCGCCAATGAAGACGGGACCGTCCAGGAAGTTGGGACAAAAGAGCTGACCCTCCTCGAAGCGGCGCCCCTCATCGAGAAGCTTAAGTCTACCGATCGCTACTCAGTTTTTCCGGCCATCGAGGGTACATCGATCGACCGGTATGCAACCGCGTTCGCCTTCGCCCTACCGGGCGAGGATACCACCTACACGATCCAGGTTCCCGGTGAGGAAGAGGAGCGGCGCGAGCTCTTTGATCTTTTCAAGGAAGAGCTCGAGGATCCATCACCCAAGAAGGTCTTTTTCGATTCCAAGGAAGCCATACTCTCTCTCTTCAATGAGGGTATCAACCTCAAAGGCGTCGCTTTCGATGTCCGTCTTGCCGCCTATCTGCGCTCGCCCGACCGGTCGCGCTATCCGGTCGAGGAGCTCACCGCCTTCTATCTCAATCGCAAGCTACCCGAGGATTTGATGAAAGCAGGGCTTGGCCCGAGGGCGCTGGCGGTTCTCGATCTGGCGGCCGTGCTGGAGAAGGTCCTTGCCGAGCAGGAGATGCTGAAGCTCCTGGTAGATGTGGAGATACCGGTCGCCCGCGTGCTTGCCAAGATGGAGCGGGAGGGCGTCGGCATAGACGTCGATCACTTCGAAAGGCTCTCCAAGGAGATGGAGCTCTTGCTCGAGAACATCGAGCAGGAGATCTACGCCCTGGCGGGCGAGGAGTTCAATCTGAACTCCTCCCAGCAGCTCGGCGCTATCCTTTTTGAAAAGCTCGGGCTGCCCGCAGACAGGAAGACGAAGACGGGTTATTCCACCGATATACGCGTGTTGACCAGGTTAATCAACGTTCATCCAATAATCGAAAAGATCATCACCTACCGCGAGGTGGCAAAGCTCAAGTCGACTTATGTGGATGTCCTGCCGAAGCTTCTCAACCCGAGAACCGGCAGGCTGCATACCACGTTCAACCAGACCGGCACCTCCACCGGCCGGCTCTCAAGCCACGATCCAAACCTGCAGAACATACCGATAAGGACGGAGCTGGGCAGTCGCATCCGCGAGGGTTTTGTCCCCGCAAAGCCGGGCGAGCGCTTCCTTGCTGTTGACTATTCCCAGATCGAACTCCGGCTCCTCTCACACTTTTCGAAAGACCCCCTCCTGGTCGTGTCGTTTGACGAAGATGTCGATATCCACTCGGCAACCGCCCAGAGGGTGTTTGGGGCCATGCCCGAGCAGGTGACGCCCCAGATGAGGCGAATAGCGAAAATGATAAACTTCGGCGTGGTCTACGGCATGAGCGCGTTCGGACTGGCGGACAGGTTGAACATATCCCAGCGGGAGGCCAAGGAGTATATTGAGCGGTACTTCGGGCGCTATCCGGGCGTCAAGGATTTTGTCGAAAGATCGATAAGTGAGGCGCGGAGGCGCGGCTTCACCCTCACCATCCTTGGCAGGCGCCGGCCGATTCCGGAGCTGGTCAGCGGGGACAGGAAGCTCCGAGGGCTCGGCGAGCGCCTGGCCGTCAACGCTCCGCTGCAAGGGAGCGCCGCTGACATCATTAAAATGGCGATGGTCCTTCTCGATCAGCAGCTTGAAGCAAGGCAGCTTTCCGTGCGGATGGTCTTGCAAGTCCATGACGAGCTCATTTTTGAGGTGCCCGCCGACGAAGTTGATATCGTCAAAGATGTTGTAAGAGAAATTATGGAGAGGGTCTACCCACTGAACGTTCCCCTTAGGGTCGAACTTTGCGATGGTATCAGTTGGAAAGATGCGAAATAGGATTTGCACATTTAACAGTTTTCGTATAAGCTTGGAACCAGTCAAAAGTCGACCAAACAGGTGGCTTGGTTAGGTAAGATGCGATCAGGCCGCGAAGGTTGGTCGGCTTTTGTCCGGCGTCACCCGGACGCTAAATACATACGGCGTAGGGATGGCGCCGAATAAGCAGGGGGGTCCTTGGGAAGAAATGTCGGAAAAAGAAGTTAATGGAAGAAGCGGTTTTGTCTTGGACGACGAGTTGATCCCTGATTACGATCAGACTATTAAATTCTTTGACGATGGTGATATCGTAAGCGGCGAAGTCGTAAAGATCGACAAGGACGAGGTTCTTGTCGATATCGGTTACAAGTCTGAAGGAGCGATTCCGCTCCGAGAGCTTTCAATCCGATCGGATTGCAATCCTAATGAAATCGTCAAAGTCGGCGACAAGATCGACGCGCTCGTTCTCCAGAAGGAAGATAAGGACGGGCGCTTAATTCTTTCCAAAAAGCGAGCCGAGTATGAGAAAGCCTGGATTGATATTGAGAAGATCGCCAAAGAAGGCACCCCGGTCGAAGGCGAGGTCATCGAAGTCGTAAAAGGCGGGCTCATTCTCGACATCGGACTCAGGGGATTTCTCCCGGCTTCTCTTGTCGATCTGCGCAGGGTTAAGGATCTGGGGCAATACGTTGGGACAAAGCTCGAATGCAAGATAATCGAGATGGATCGCAACCGCAATAACGTCGTTCTCTCCAGGCGGGCGGTGCTTGAGGAGGAGAGAAAGCATGAGAAACAGCAGCTCCTCTCGACTCTCTCCAAGGGCCAGGTTCTCAGCGGTAAGATTTCGAGCATCGTCGATTTCGGAGCTTTCGTGGACTTGGGCGGGATCGACGGCCTGATTCACATCTCGGAGCTCTGCTGGGAGCATGTGGATCATCCGTCGGAGGTCGTGAACGTTAACGATGAGGTGAAGGTGCAGGTGCTCGACGTCGACGCCGAGCGGGAGAGAATATCCCTGGGCTTGAAGCAGACTCAGGACGATCCATGGAGAAAGCTGGTCGCGGGCTACCGCGTCGGGCAACTCGTAGAAGGCAACATCATCAAGCTCGTTCCATTCGGGGCTTTCGTGCAGTTGGCGGACGGGATCGAAGGACTCGTCCACATCTCGGAGATGGCAGACCGCCACGTCGAGCTTCCCGAACATGTGGTTAAGATAGGAGACATAGTTAGCGCAAAGATCGTCGGCATCGATCTCGACCGCCGAAGGATATCGCTCTCGATCAAGCAAGCCATTGAGCCCGGCACGGACGCCTCTGACGAGGGGCAAGCCGCTTCCGCGGAGAAGGTGGCTGATGAGGGCAAGGCTGTGGAAAAGGCCGAGGAGACCCAAACCGAGGAGACCCAGCCGGCGGAGGAGGCGGTTGAAGAAGTCAAACCCGCAGAGGCGGAAGAGGCCGCTTCGGCCCAGGAGATCCAGATTGAGGAGGAGACGGCCGAGAAACCACAGCTAGCGAAGGCGGAGAAAGTCTCGCCTACCAAGAAAACCACGGCTGTCAAGAAAACCACGGCTACCAAGAAAACCACGGCTACCAAGAAAGCCGCCAAAGTAGAGGAAGCCGTACCGGCCGAGGAAGCTGTTGCGGCGGAAGAGGTACTTGCCAGCGTGAAGGCCGATGAGGCTGAAGAGAAAGCGGAAGGAGACAGTCCGGTCGAGCTGGAAGCTCCTCTTTCCGAAAAGATAGAGCAGCCCGTCACGGTGGATAAAGAAGAGATCGAAAAAGTGGCCGAGCCGGGTTCCCTCGAAGAGGTCCTCGCGGATATGAAGGCGAAGAAATCTTAACGACGGCTGCACATAGAACGAGCATATCGAGCGGCGCTAACGGCGCCGCTCTTTTGTTTCGGGAAGGCTCATCCACGCGGCGGCCAGCTCGGCGCCGAGGATGATGAGGATCGCCGTGATATCAAGCCAAATCAGGAGAGCGATGATGGCGGTGAGAGATCCGAAGATGAATGGAATCGTCGTCCGCTTCAGCGATATGCTGAAGATGACCTGGGCTATGTAGACCGAGACGGCGCCGAAGACCGCTCCGGGCCAGACCTGCCGGAAGGAGAACCGGTCTATCGGGATGAAAGTGTAGGTAAGGGTGATGACGACGAAGAAGCCGATGAAGATCATCGTCTCCGATAGGAACGACAGCAGGGTGACGAGGGTCGAAGAGACCGGATCGGCCATCTTCTCGGCCATGCCCACCGCGATGCGGAAGAGCGCGACGAGGACGATCGCCCCGCCGCTGACCAGCGCCATGATGAGGGAGGTCAGCAGGAAGCGCCCGTAAGTCCGCTGGATCTTGGTCTCGAACGACCGGTCGAGCGCGTACTGGAGCGCCCCGAAGACCGCCATGCCGGCGTAGATGAGCGCGATAGCCCCGACGATCCCCGCATTCGTCGCCCCGACGCGCCCCTCGATCAGTTGTTTCAGGAAGCCGGCGCCGTTCGGGAGGATGCCGTTGGCGATCTCGAGAATGGTCGATTCCGCGGCGCCCGTCCTTACGAATAAAAGGAGGACGACGAAGCCGAGGAGCAGCAGGGGAAAGACCGATATCGATGCAAAGAAGGCAACGGCAGCCGCCAGGAAAAAGCCGCCGTTTCTGAAGAACCTGGCAAAAGCGTCTTTAACCAGATGCCGGATGAGATCCATAAGCTTAAGGAGTATCTACCCTGCGGCGGGTTAAAAAGAAGAGGGCGGCTTTAGCAACCGCCCTCTTGTTTTTTATGGTGCGCCCGGCAGGGCGCACACACTCGGAGGTGAAAGTCCTCCACAGGCCCGGCAGGGGGAACTGTTAGCCGGACGGCAAGGGTGTCCGCCGT
>JAMCWL010000071.1 GCA_023481285.1 Actinomycetota bacterium
CGCTCGCTCAAGGTCGTTCAGGAAGGGAGGGTTAAGAGACTGGCGCCCCTTGAAGCCCTTGATTGCTATACTAAGGAAGTCGCCCGGAATACCTTGCATCCAATTAATTGAGCCGACGCGGAACCCGGGGCGATTCAGAGCATTGAAGTGCCGGCCTGTGTTACGGATATAGTCTTGTTCCGGCTTCATGAAGGAATCGACCCCATAATCCGATTCTGCCACAAGTGACGCCGGCTGGTTAGGATTATCAGGGGGTCCTTGCATGACCGTGCGGGCAACAGAATATGTATGATCTCGATGGACCGATTTCCACCACCTGCCGTCCGGATCGACGGCGTTCGTCGGGTTGTCTTGAGCGTACATATTTCTTCCTATGATTTCCTGGCAACCATATTCCTGCTGATAATCCCGCCGATAAGACTACCTGCAGACGCTAAAAACACGATCGTCAGGAACAATATCAACTCTAATTGACGCCAGTTTGGCGCTGCGCCCGGTCCTGCATAAGGCTGAATTGCTGATAGAAAGAGCAAGTAAATTATCCAAGCGTTGGCTAGGATTCCATAGTGGACTGTGGGTTTGCGCACAATAAGCCCGGCAAGAAAACCGGCCATGAAAGGTGGAAGAAAATAAACTAGTATCCCTCCCAGCAAACCTGGACCTTTTTCAGCCCCATAAATAGTTATAAAAACACCAGCCCCAACTAGCATAGCCGCATATGAAACTGCGTTTCCGGCGACCACGATGATGATTATGCGTCCAAGAATGCTCATGGTGTGTTTCATATCATCCTGTCCTTTTTGAAGAGCATAGATCACTGCCAGGTGAGATAGACATAAGCTTCTATCCAGTCATACGTAGCCATTATTGTTTCGCGTAGCGGTTCTTGATTTTGTGGTTTGGTATCGTCGTCGGGTTTGACCGGCCAGAGCCCTGGAAAATGTTTTGAAAAAGGCCATTCCCAACCTTTCCCGCCGTGCGCATACAAATCCTGCAGGCTGTGAAGTCCTATCCCAAGACGATTTAAGCTTCTGAACTCCGCTTCCTTGGCAAGGTCGAGAGCCTTATTGCGAGTATCCGGTGAACTGGCGCTTACAGCAAGGGCGTAGGCTCTCTGAGCGAGTCCCGCGTAGTCGAGCGCCAATTTCATTTCATGATTTCCTGGCAAGCATATACCTGCCAACAATTCCTCCTATAAGACTACCGGCAGAAGCTGGGATGATAACAACCAGCAAAAGGAACAAGTATTGTTTTGGCTCAAATCCAGGGCTTTGATAAGCTTGGATTCCTCCCAGAAGGAGCGAAGAGATTATGAAGGCGTTGGCTAGAATCCCATAGTGGATCGCGGGTTTTTGAACAATAAAGCCTGCTAAGAAGCCCGCTAAAAAAGTTGGTAAAATATACATTAGTATACCACCAAGCCAAGCTGGAACAGCTTCAAGCCCAAAGATCTTTGCGACAAGCGTGCCACCAATCATCATAAACACGTAGGAGGCAAGATTGCCAAAAACCAAGACGGCTGCCACTTGCTCAAGAATGCTTTTGTCGTCTTTCATGTCCATCCGATTCTCATTGACTGCTTGAGCAAATCAGTCCCAGGCGCTGTAGACATACCACCATATCCAGTAACCCGTGTCTGCGTATGTTTTCATGAGGGCTTCCTGGTTTTGTTGTTTGGTGTCGTCGTCAGGATTGACGGGCCAACCATTATGGTGTTTGTCATAAAAAGGCGGAGCGCCTGTGCCGTGCGCGTACAAATCTTGAATGCTATGGAGGCCGATGCCGAGCCGATTCAAGCTTTCAAATTCCGCTTCTTGGGCAATGGCGCGAGCCTTATTGTAAATATCCTGGGAATACGGCTTGGCGTACACTGCAAGCGCATAAGCCTTCTGAGCGAGTCCCGCGTAGTCGAGCGCGAATTGGAACTCTTCGATCATGTGGCCAGCTTGAGACGGATTGCCGTACGAAGGCCATTCCCAAAACGCATTGAAGTGCCGGCCCGTGTTGCCGATATAATCTTGTTCCGGCTTCATGTTAAAGTCGACTCCGTAATCCGATTCAGCCACGAGCGACGCCGGCCAGTCAGGATTATCAGGAGGTCCCTGCATAACTGAGCGAGCAACATCAAATGTATGATCCCGATGGACCGATTTCCACCACCTACCGTCCGGGTCGACGGCGTTCGTCGGGTTGTCTTGAGCGTACATATACCGGTTGGTAGAGCGGACAGGGTCTTCGCTCAAGAACCTCTTGACCGTCGGCGAGTAGTATCTCGCTTTCAAGTAGTAGAGACCGATCTCCTTGTCATAGTAGTAGCCGGCGTAGCGGATTGGGTTGTCGGCTCCGGGAGTTGAAGTTGGCTCGCTCGTGACTTTGCCCCACGGATCATATGCGTACGTCCCCTGATCGAGACCGATCACGTCGCCATGGCCGTTGAGCTCATAGTAATAGGTGGCGCCATCCCTTGTCACCGAGAAGGGCCTCCCCAAATTATCCCAGGTGTAGACGGCGGTAATGACGCCGCTCGAATTGGTCTCTGAGACTAAGTTGCCTTTGTTGTCGTAGTGGAAGTAGATGGTAACACCGTTGACCTTTTTAGACTTCCTCAGGCCGTTGTAGTAGTAAGTATATTCCGCAACTACGGTCCCTCCCCTCTCAACTTTGGTGAGCTGCCCATAGGCGTTGTATGTATATGTATTGGTTCCGTCGAAGGTCAGGTTGCCGTTGGCATCGTAGGTGAAGCCCGTGTTGGCCACCGTGTCCGTGCTTATCTGATTTGCGATGTCATAGGTAAATGATTGTGCGGTGGTCGTGCCTTCTTTAACCGAGAGAAGGTTCCCCATGATGTCATATGAATAAGTGGACGTCGTATCTCGCGACGGGTCATACCAGCTCATAAGCCTGTTGAGTTCGTTATAAGTAAATCTTTCGGTCTTACCGGTATCGGTCCTGAACACCGATGTTATGTTGCCGTTCTTGTCATAGCCGTAGGTTAATTGGTATGCTCCCGGTCGTCCACCGGTTCTGCTCTGCTGAATGATGCTTATAAGCCTTCCACCGGCGTCATAGTTGTATGCCTGGATAATACCGCCTTTCGCCACCTGGATGAGGCGACCCGCCGAGTCATAAGCGTACGTATTCTGAGTGCCGCTGGGATCGGTTAGCGTCGAGACTTGACCGCGAACGTTGTAGGTCTTGTGCATCGCATACGTCTTGGTATCGCCGCTCGACGTTATCGACAGGTCATTTTCCGTCTCGCCGATGTAAGGCGTACGGCTTATCGTACCGCCCACGGTATCGGATATAGAGGTTGGTTGACCGACGCTGTTGTAGGTATACGAGTAGATTTTTGCAGTGTTATCGGCAGTATTTGATTCGGTAACGCTGTCCAAATACCCGGTTACGGTATTGTAGTTATACGCGAACACCATCGGGCCTGTGGAAGAGCTTCCCACCGTCAACCTGTTGAGCGAATCATATTTCTTGGTCAGCTGGTCGCCTCGAGGAAGTATTTCGGTAACCTGCTCACCCTGAGAAGTCGTGCTGTATTGGTAACGCCTTATCCTTTTGAGGGGATCCGTCACACTCTCGACATTGTTCGTCGGCGTCCACGTGTAATTGGTTGTATAGAGGTCGGCGGGATTGTAACGGACGAACACGTCTTTGACGCCATTCGTGTCGCCGGAAATCAGGTTGCTCGCGTCGGATGCGAATGCGACAACACTACCGTTTGAGCTGATCACGAGTTGATCGCTTGTACCGTTGCCTTGAAGGCCGCTATCAGAGACACTAATCCTTGTGGTGGTGTGGTTTAAGCGGTTGTAAACGAAAACATCCTGAGCATTGTTTGTATCACCTGGAACGAGGTTGCTGGCCATCGAACTGAAAGCTACCGAGACTCCATCCGCACTGATAAAGGGGTTGGTGCTGTTGTCGTTGCCCTGTTCGCCGGAGCTCGAGACGCTCACGCGCTCGGTAGTGTGATTCGTGCGGTCATGGACAAAGACGTCCGATTTGTTGTTGGTATCCCCCGGAACTAGATTGCTTGCATTAGACTCAAACGCTACATAGCGCCCGTCGGCGCTAAACGACAGGCGATAGTTGCCGCTTTGCCCGTTTCCCTCTGCTCCTGAACTGGAGACGCTAACGCGCTCAATTGTGCGGTTCGTGCGATCGTAGACGAAGACGTCCTGCTGTCCGTTGGTATCGTTAGGAACGAGGTTATTCGCATAGGACTGGAATGCCACATAGCGCCCGTCCGCGCTGATCACAGGTTTTTCGCTCCAGTTATTTCCTTGAACCCCCGAATTTGAGACGCTCACGCGCTCGATAGTGTGATTCGTACGGTCGTAGACAAAGACGTCCGAGCTATTGTTTGTGTCGTTCGGAACGAGGTTAGTCGCCCAGGAATTGAAGGCGACGTAGCGCCCGTCCGCACTGATGGAGGGGTGTCCACTTATCGTAATGCTATGTCCTGAGTCATATGCTTGTTCACCTGAACTCGAGATATTGACGCGCTCGGTCGTTCCGGCAGCGCGGTCGCGGACGAAAATGTCCGGCGAGCCGTTAGTATCGTTGGGGACGAGGTTACTGAAGAACGAAACAAAGGCGACAAAGCGCCCATCATAGCTCACCGATGAGAGGTAACTGCCGTTATCGATACCGCCGGGATTGTCGCCTTGCGCTCCGGTGCTCGAGACGCTGACGCGCTCGATCGTACCCGTTTGGCGATCATAGAGAAAGACGTCGTTCGTGTTGTTGGTGTCGTTTGGCACCAGATTGTTAGCAGCGGAGCTGAATGATACGTAGCGACCGTCAGCGCTGATGGAAGGAGTGTATTCGCTTGCACCGTTTGCCTGCGCACCGGAACTCGAGACGCTCACCCGCGCTATATTACCATAGACGGCATCGATGGCCGAGGCGGTGCGCGCATCCCTTACCTTTACGAGTCTCCCTAACCAATCGTAGTTATACCAGGAGGTATTGCCTTTGGCATCAGTAAACGATGTAAGGTTATCTTGCGAATTGTAAGCACGACGTGTAACATTCCCGCTAAAATCCGTGGTTGTAGTTTCGCGACCGAGACTGTCGTATTCGTGGAAAGCGGTATTTCCAAGCGGATCTATTTGGCTCGTTACTCGATCAAAGCTATCGTACGTGTATGAGGTAATCTCAGTGCGTGTAAGTTTGACGTTATCAAACCAAGCGCTTCCGACGGCAGAATGCATCTGTGCGGATACATAAGCCCAACGAGCTCCATTCGGCGCTATCGTACGGACAATATAGCGCTTCCAGCCGGTATCCCCAGACACCATGGCAGTTGCATAGGTGCCAAGATTATTGTCATTAGCATCCCGGTAGTTGATCTCAATTCGCACACCACCTTTATAGTATCTAGGATAAGGAGGGGCTCCCTGAATTGCTCCTTGCCCCCAATAAACGTTGTCTCCAATCACGCTTTGCGTCTTGATGGAGCCCGATAGCGCCATATCTTCTCCTCCCGTTACGCCAATCTTGGCCGACGTGTAGGATGCGCTTCCTGAAGATTCGAGCGAGAGCTTTGCGGATTTAGCCCCGCTCCACATCTCGCTTGTGTCAAGCGAAGCTCCTGATGGGCTTGCGGTCCAGTAGTTAGTAGAACCCGAGGTTGCGCTTTCAAAGCTTGAATTCTCGACATAATCGAAGAGCGTTAAAGCGTAGTCCTCCCCGGAAATTATGGGCGATTCGAGCTGCACGCCGTCAAACCACACATCTCCGGTCGCATTCATTAATCGAAGCGCCACAACCGCAGTTACAGCGTTAGATGGCGCTGTAGCGATTACAGGCTGCGAGTAGTTGCCGGTGCCGGCCCATGCCAATGAATAAGCGGTCCCGGCGATGATGAGGTTATTGGATGAGTCATAGAACTGGATACCGTAGTCGGCTCCACCGGTCCCTGAGGGTACGGTGACGTTACTTAACCGCATATTGGCGGAAAGAGTTAGCTTCTGATTTGGGCTGACGCTTATTGCATTGTTGCTATTACTATAGTAATTTGTGCCAGCAACAGAAGCTGAGATCTTAACGCTATTTTGTCCGTAATTAGCAATGCCCGTGTCTACCGAAAAAGTTGCGTTACCCGTGCTTGTCCAGCGATCAGCTACTCCGCCTGTCAACCTCTCAAAGCTCCCGTTCTCTACGAGATTAAAAGTAGGTGCGACCGGATTGGTATTCGCCGTTACGTTTCCCCTATCATCATAGGTAGATGCATATGCATCCTTTGCGGGGGCACTCATATCTGAGAGCCGATTGGCCTCATTTTTGACATCTGTTAAGCTGGACGGTGGTTGCGTGGATTGTGCCGAGGACTGTGCCGAGAAGACAGTTCCTGTCGACCCCTTCGTAACCGTGCCATCTCCATTAAAGATAAGTCTGATCGATGATCCATCCGGTCTGCGATAGCCGGCCAGATGGTTGCGGCCATCCCAGTAATATTCGGAAACGCTGCCAAAGGGATCGGTAACCTTGGTTACATCTCCGTGAAGGTTATAATTGTAGCGAGTTGATTGCCAAGACGCATCCGCAATTGTCAGGTAGCCCTGTCCCGCGGTAAAGACCGCAATTTGCACGCCAAGCGCATCTTTTACATATTGAGCACTGCCATCGCCAGCCACCCCATATGTCGTGAGTTGCTGATCTCCAGCGCTCGCAAAGGTTCTAATACCGCTTAGTAGGTTACTGTTGTCTGAATAAGTAAACGTGGTGGGATGGGCATCGCTATTTCGTACCGAGACAAGACGGTTTTGCGAGATCTCGTGGCTGAATTTCCCAAGCTCCGTCCCTGCCGTATCCGAATCATTCAGAGTCACATCGACCAGGCCGGTGGTATAGGCAAAGTTTAGGCTCCTACCTGAAGGATAGGTGATCTTAGAGATTTTCCCCTGATCATACGAATAGTTTGTTGTATTGCTGCTTGAGCCAATGACTTTTATGGGATTGCCCTGCGTACTGAAGGTAACCGTTGAGCTATCAGACCTGGTCCACTCGTACGTTCCGTCAGCCTTCTTGATAATATCCTCGTCGAGACCGGCTGGACGTGCGTAGGAGCCGTCCGGTTTTTTACCATAGTAGAACCGGGTACCCGTGGCCTCCGTTAACACCAAAGTGCCGTCAGCCCGTGAAATGTCAAGTGTGGGTATGCCAAATCGCCATCCGCCACCAACCGGAGCGATGGAAGAAGCGGTTGTGGAGTCAACTGAGTTGTAGTAGAGAGATAGCTCGATGGCCGCTCCTTTAACATCGGGAACCTTAAACTCATCCTTTGAGACGATCAGATTACGGTTGGCTACGTTGACGCTAGCACGGTAGCGATCTCCGAGACCATAACTCCAATACTCCCAGTAGGGCTGGATGCCGAGCATCGGCGTCGACTCCACCGTAAAGGTGGATTCCGTCGATTGGCGCACGTTTCCGGCCTTGTCGAAGGCTTTGACGTACCAGCTGTGGGCTCCATCTGTAAGGGCCGAGGCCGTCTGCGTCTCGGTCGATGATGGCGGGATGTTGTCGACCTTCAAAGCGCCGTCGACGTAGAGCTGGTACTTGTCGAGCCCCGAGCCGGTATCGGTGGAGTCGCTCCAATCGAAGAGCGGCCAGGTATCGTTCGTGGTGGACCCGTGCGGCGGGCTCTCTAACGTGAAAGAATCGGGCGCCGTTGCATCGATCTTGACCGTCCAGGTGCTTGTCGACTGCTTGATGCTGCCTATACCAACCGCCTTAACATACCAGGTATGCGAGCCCTCTGGAAGAGGAGATGACGGTGTAGTCGAAGTCTGCGTCTTTGGGATGTTGTCTTTGTTGAGCGCCCCGTCTATCCATAGCTCATAATGATCGAAGTTGTTGCTCGCTTCCCAGGTAAATGCTGGCATATTCCCCGTTTTTGACCCGTTGCCTGGAGATACTAGATCGAACGCCCTGGGAGCGGAATAGGTTATAGTTAGATAGGGCTTGTTGGATGAGGATTCGCTGGAAGCATAATTCAGGAAATAGCGTAGACCCATTCCTTCGCCACGGAAGTAGTAAGCTCTGGTAGCGCTCACGCCGGCATTGGTGAAGGCAGTAATATCTTCTGTACCATCGCCGGTAAAATCTCCTCCGACGTATGAGGCGTTGTTGTTATCCCAACCGCCGGCCGCGCTCTGCCAGAAATTATACGGATTCTTAAACCGAGAAAAATCATTGACAAAACTGTACCCCGCTGTGGTTGAAGCACCCACACCCTTAAAGGCGACCGCATCCATTAAACGATCGCCATTGACGTCGGAAGCAACGAATTTCGATGCGCTCCAATCCCAACCGCCAGGTCCGGAATCCCACCATATCCTAGGAGATTGGAAGGAAGCCCTGTTAGATGGGAACATCATCGCCTGGGTCTGCCCGTCGGCGTAACCCTGGAAAGCGACAATATCTGCGTAACCCCCGATGTTGCCATAGTCGCCCTCCGAAATGTACTTAGCGGAACCTGCCGCCCAGTGCGTGTCGCTCCACCAGGTAGCAGGAGCGTTGAAGGAAGTTCCGGTGGACGTAAGCACCTTTATCGCTGTGCTCGTGCCGCCATTGTCATAAACGATAGCGAGGTCCCACTTGCCATCGTTGTTGTAGTCGCCTGATAACGGCGTCGAGCGGTTCCAATCCCAGCTCGTCGAGCTCCACCAGGTCGCGTTGATGCTTGAAAATCCGGTGCCGGTCGAGTTGGTCAGAAACAGACGGGCGTTCGTGATGTTGGTGCCGCCATTGTAGAGTATCAGGACATCGGATCGGCCGTTGCCGTCAAAGTCACCGGTCACCACTTTTGAGGAACTCCAGTTGAGCTCTCCAGGAGCGGATGTATACCATACGTTAGGACCGCTAAGCGATGAGCCGTTCGAGGGAAAGACCAGAATGCTTACGGTGCCGTCACCGTTATCGTAAAGAGAGACGGCATCCATATAAGAGTCTGGGTTGAACCTACCTGATGCAAACTTATGCCTTGCCCATGCCGATGAAGTGCTCTCCCATGCTAAGAAAGGCCCGACGGCGATAGTCGTGTCCTCGTGGAGAAGAAAGCCGTAATTAGTCCAGACGCCGCTGAGGTAATTCTGCACGGCGGATTTGACATCGAAGCTAAGCCAACCGTTTTGAAGCCCTTGCGGAGTTCTCGTATTCGTAAGCGATTCGCTTACTGGGCGTGTGTTCCACGTGACGGTGCTCTTGTCCCACGAGGAGGTTATTCTATTCAGATATTCGGGCGTGCTTGAGGGCTGAGCAACACCGCTTGCGTACATGCTTAGGGTCGCCGTATCGATGATGTAGCCGTTCAGCAAAGAGACGTCGAATTTGATGAGGGAATAATTATTTTTCTGGCGATCATCAAAGCCACTATAGAGAGTTGTTCCGACAGAGTAGTTAGAAGTCGGATATCTCTCAGATACGTAAGTATCAGCGCTCGGATTTAGGGTAAGCGTCGGGTCGATATAGACTGGATAGACTCTCTTTGAATCGTTTAGCCAGCTTGCGCTGGGCATCATCTCCACGAAAAGGCTTTCTCTGACAGACGTTATGCTTTGGGTTATATCCTCGGAGAAGCTCGGCTCTCCGATGGAAGCTGTTGCATCCTTACTCGAGTCGATCATGTAGGGCTTCGTCATATGGAAAGCCAGCTCACCGGTCTTTTTATCGATGAAAGAAACCTCCTTGTCCTTTTCCTGGCGGTAAGAAAGACCGGATAAGTCGAGGCTATATGAGAGGTTCTTTGCCGCTTCTTTGTTCGGAATGACTATCGTCTCTTTTAGGCCAGTTGAGGTAACCGAGTAGAAGATATCGGGACCGCCGGTGGCTGAGACATAGTAGGCCGACTCCCCCAGAACCAGCGCAAAGGGAGATAAACCATCGGGAAGGAAGAAAGAGACTGACTTACCATTCACCTCGAAGTAGGCTTTGTCTATATTGATTTTTGGAAGGAAGACCTTAAAGGAGTTCGCCTTGTTGGTATAGCCGTTGCCATCAGGAGTCTCGATGAGTGTGTTATCGATATCCTCCCATTTTCCCATATCGCCTTTAAAATGGATGGGGCCGGAGTAGATTTTCGCCTGGAAGGTTCCGTCACTCATGAGGTAGGTTTTCGAGGTCTGAGTTCTCTTCCTAACGATCTCCTCGACTATCTTAGGCTCTTTTTGGGGCTTTGGCGTCGACGTGGTTTCAGAAGGAGGCAATGGCTGCTCGCTCGGCAATGCGGAGGTTGTGGCGGCATCAATCGCATAGGCGACCGGGATGCTAAATAACAGAGGCTCTGAGAAGAGGAGCAAAGAGAGAATAGCGGCGGTTATGTAAGATAGGGCTTCTTTCTTCAGGTGCGAGATCATCGGGTGTCTCCTTCCTTTAGGCCGGGTTTTAGATCATCCGGTGGCTTTCTGCGATCATCAGCCAGAATTCTTGGAATCGGTCTTATTCCTTCGACCGAGGTAGAACCCGGCCCCGTGCTTCTTAAGTTCTGGGTTGTAAGCTGCCAGGGCTCTTTTTTGTTGCGGTCAGTCTTTGCGTAAGTCTTAAAAAATACAAGTGCGGTTAGCAGGAGGAGAATGAAAAGGAGAACTATTGCAAGTTGCCGACGCCTGGAAATAGCGCTCATCGGTGTCCCTTTGGAATAGGTGTTGTCAAACAGCGCTTTATCTAGTATACAAACGTTCAAATATCTAGCCCATGCAATAACTGCTATCATGTTTGTGGATTGATTGTCAATAGTTGACAGATCGATAAGGCATCTATTTTAATCAGTGCCTTCTTAGTGAGAATACTCTCAGCGGAAATATGCTAGGGGTAGCCCGACGGTCTGTTCACGCGAATCGGCTGAATACTTCGTTGCCCAAAAAAACTCCTCGTCTGGTTAAGCGCAGTCGCCCATCCACCTCAACGAGCAGACCATCCTTTATTAGGTTGGCGATTTCCCAGGAATAGCGGTTGAGCGCTTCCTTACCGAACCGGGCGGCAAGATCATCAAGATCGATGCCCTCGATCTTTCTGAGACCCAAGAATAGAGTTTCAGAAAGCCGGTCGGCAGCGACAAGAAGCTTCCGTTGGACTATTTGCTCCCCGGCGGCGACGCCGTCGATATACTCGGCGACGCCGGCAACGTTTTCCAGGCGTTCATTATCGATTTTAGAGTGAGCCCCGGCCCCAAAGCCCAGGTAATCCCCCGACTCCCAGTAGATCATATTATGCCTACATCCCTTGCCCGCCAGGGCGAAGTTCGATATCTCGTAATGCTCGAAGCCTTTCTCAACCAAAAAGTCGATGGACAGCTCGAACATCTCAGCGACTTCATCCTCGCCGGGCGGTAGGATTTCCCCGTCCTCGACAAGGTTGGCGAGGGGCGTCCCTTCCTCAACGGTGAGCGAGTAGGCCGAGACGTGCTCGGGAGAGAGAACCGCGATCTGCGACAAAGTTCCCGCCCAACCGGCCAGGGTCTGTCCGGGAATTCCAAAGATGAGATCGACCGAGATATTGTCGAAGCCGGCCTCCCTGGCCGCCCTGAAAGCGCCGATGGCGTCGATCGCCGAATGACCCCGTCCAAGGAACTTCAAAAGCTCGTCGTCGAGGGATTGGAAGCCGAGGCTCAGCCTGTTGAAGCCGCTCTTTTTGAGGCTCTCGATCTTATCGACGTCGATCGTCTCGGGATTGGCTTCAATTGAAACCTCGGCGGCGGCCACAACGTCGAATGAGTCTCGAACGTGGTTGAGGATACGCTCAAGTGCTCTTACCGGAAGAAGGGTCGGCGTTCCGCCACCGAAATAGATTGAATAGACGGGAGTTCCCACAGCGGCGGACCGGTTCTCGATCTCGCTGCAAAGAGCGTGCGTATACCCATCGATCAGCCGCTCAAGCCCCACATAAGAGTTGAAGTCACAATAGAGGCACTTGCGCCTGCAAAACGGCAGATGGATGTAGATTCCTAACATCAAAAAACTACCTCATCAAGTGCGGATGCAATACTCTTTACCGGCCTTCACAAGGCCCCCACATAGATCATTATGACGTGCCCCTCTCATGGTCCGCGCTCTCTTTGGGAGACACGGCTCTATAAGGTGAGTACTCCTCCGAATAAGAGGCCGGGCGCACGACATGACCGGGAACCGGGCCGGCTTTTGGCACGGGGAGGTCACCTCCGGCGCCCGCCGACCCCCCTTTAGAAGAAGCACCGTCTCTCGTAAAAACCTTGACCTTACCGATAGAGTGGCGACCATCAGGTATGCCTTGATCAGTGCTCTTCCTGCGAAAGAGCGATTTGAGTGAAAAACCGGCTCGAGCTCGTCTCTCTTTGTAAGTGCTTCCTGACTTTCCCGGGTCCGACTCCTCCTCAGCGCTTTGAATAAGTGCGCTTCCACCGATTTTATCCCGGCGCGCCTTAGTGAAGGGTTCGCTCGATAGATCAAGCTCTACCGTCTCGTCCTCACTGGAAAAGACAAGCTCAGCGGCTTGGGAAATTATTTTAATAGAGATCTTCATTGAACGGTCGCCCTTCACGACGAGCGAGCCGGCCGCCAGATCGTGCAAACCGCGCTTTTGCCGTCTCAGAGCAACCGGCAAAAAGCCGATCCCCAAGGATAGAAAGGAGGCTAGAAAGAGGATAAACCTGACTACCGAGCGAGCGAGCGTTAACCGGCGCCCATCTTTGCCGATGACTTTGAGCCCGAGAGCGCTCTGACCAAGGGTGCCCCCGGCGTGCCACAGAAGGATGAAGTATAAACAGTCCAGAAGGAGAATCGAGACCGCCAGGACCAGTTGCCCGCGACCCAGTATGACGATTACTCTGAGCAACTCGGCGATTATCGCAAGCCCTACAATTATGAGATCGAAGAGTAGAAGGGCAAAGAGATCGATTAAAAAAGCGAGCAAGCGCTGTATGAAGCCGGCGGGTTTCGTCCCTGAACCGGCTTCCACCCAGCCCTTGCTGACATGCTCGTCACGCTCGATCCTATGGCGACCAATAGAGTGTCGACCCATATTTTTACTTCTCGCTGACGCGGAGAACTTGCATAAACGCTTCCTGGGGAACCGCTATGCGGCCGATCTGCTTCATCCGCCGCTTCCCGGCCTTCTGCTTCTCCAAAAGCTTTCGCTTCCTCGTTATATCACCGCCATAACACTTGGCGAGAACATCCTTACGCTTGGCCTTGACCGTCTCTCGAGCGATAACCTTGCTACCGATCGCCGCCTGGATGGCCACCTCGAAGAGCTGGCGGGGAATAATCTCTCTCAGTTTATCGACGAGCTCCCGGCCCCGCGGATAGGCCTTCTCTTTCGGAACAATGAGGGAAAAGGCGTCCACGGGCTGGCCGGCCAGAAGGATGTCTAGTCTAACAAGTTGGGATGCGCGGTAACCGGCGTGCTCGTAGTCGAGAGAAGCGTACCCTTTCGTCCTCCCTTTAAGCTGGCTGAAGAAGTCGAGCAGTATTTCAGCGAGGGGTAGAACGTACTCCAGCTCTACCCGGTTCGCGCTCAAGTACCGGATCATCGCGAATTCGCCCCGTCTCTCCTGGCAGAGATCCATAACAGCGCCGACAAAGTCGGGAGGCGTGAGTATCACCGCTTTAACGTACGGCTCTTCCATCTTCGCAATCTGACCTGCATCCGGCATCTCGGAAGGATTTCGAATCAACGACCCCTCGCCGCCGGTTTTTGTGATGCGGTAGGCCACCGACGGAGCCGTCGCCACGAGCTCTAGATCATACTCCCGTTCGAGTCTCTCTTTGACTATCTCCATATGAAGAAGACCGAGGAAGCCGCAGCGAAAGCCGAATCCGAGCGCCCCGGAGGTTTCGGGTTCGTACGCGAGCGACGGGTCGTTAAGCGCCAGTTTGCCGAGAGCGTCTCTCAGGTCCTCGTACTGACCGCCGTCAGCCGGGTAGAGGCCCGTAAAGACCATCGGTTTAGCCTCGTGGTAGCCGGGGAGCGGTCTGCTCGTGGCCCCTTTTGCCAGGGTGACCGTGTCGCCAACCTTCGTGTGCGCCACCTCTTTGATGCCGGCGATCAGGTAACCGACCTCGCCTGCCGAAAGCTCGTCGATCTCGACGAGATCGGGCCTCAAGACCCCGACCTCTTCGACTTGCGCAACCCGTCCGGTTGCCATCATTTTGATCCGCTGGCCGGGCTTTATGACGCCGTCAACCACCCTGATAAAAACGATTACACCCCGGTAAGGGTCGTAAAAGGAATCAAAGATGAGGGCTTTGAGGGGCGCCGCCCGGTCGCCAGAGGGAGGTGGAATCCTCCCCACGATCGTTTCGAGAACGTGCTCGACACCCTCGCCCGTCTTGGCCGAAACCATCAGGGCGTCGCTCGCGTCTACACCGAGGCTCTCCTCGATCTCGCGCTTCACGCGCTCAGGCTCGGCGGCCGGCAAGTCTATCTTGTTTATGACCGGAATAACTTCAAGATCGTTGTCAAGCGCAAGATAGGTATTGGCGATCGTCTGAGCTTCTACGCCCTGGACCGCATCGACCACAAGGAGTGCGCCTTCGCAGGCGGCCAGGCTGCGCGAAACCTCGTAATTGAAGTCGACGTGGCCTGGCGTGTCGATTAGATTGAGCGCGTAATCACGCCCATCTCGCGATCTGTAAATGATGCGCACTGCCCGCGCCTTGATGGTAATTCCCCGCTCGCGCTCGAGCTCCATGGAATCGAGAACCTGCTCCATCATCTGGCGCCCGGAAAGCGTCTGCGTCAGCTCCAGAAGCCTGTCCGCGAGAGTCGATTTGCCATGGTCAATATGGGCAATGATTGAAAAGTTGCGTATCCGCTCTTGCTCCATCATCTTGGTCTAGCTTCACCTTTGGATTCTTACCGCAAGTGCGCTCAAGCTCCGGCCATTCACTGGCTAATCCAGCTTACATGCCATTTAGAGTGCGCAAATACGGTTCACGATCTCACTAATAATATCAGACGACGCCCAAATCTCTTAATGATGGAAACCTCTTCGACTCTTAGCAAGTAGATGGCGATGATGTAAATGATAAGGCCCGCCAGGGCGGCGGCCGTGAGTTGCCCGCCCTTGAATAGCGCTCCGGCCACCTTGGCCAACCGGTCGGCACCAAAACCAAGCTCCCAGTAGCGGCTTGAAATCATCTGAAAAGCGAAGTAGGAAGTAAGCCCCAGCAACAGGCTCGCCAGCGCATACTTGGACGTCGAGGAGATAATTCGCCGGACACCCAGGGGGCCGACCCGGAGGCGCAGCAGGTAAAAGACGATGAAGGTCGTGAAAGTAAAGGTGATCGTCTGGGCGAGGGCCAATCCCGATACTCCCATGTACTTCACGAGGATGAAGTTGAGAGCGATGCACACCGGTACGCCGATTGCGTTCACCTTCATCGGGGTCATGGTGTCCTGCATCGCGTAAAAAGTACGGACGATCAGCATGTAAATGGCGTAGAAATAGACGCCGAAGCCGAAATAGAAGAGCATCTTCGACGTGATGGCCGTCGCGCTGGCGTCAAAGCGCCCGTATTCCAGGGCGACCTGGATGAGGGGTTTTGAGAAGATGACCAGGAAGACGCTGAGTGGGATCATGATAAGCCCCAGGCTTCGCACCCCAAGCGAGACCGTCCTTTTGAAGCCATCCATATCGCCGGTGGCGATCTGTTCGGAAAGCTCGGGGTATATCGCCGTGATTATCGAGACCGCGAAGATGCCGAAGGGTAACTGAAAGAACTGCCATGAGTACTGAAAACCGGTGACCCCGCCGGTATACCGCCAGGCTATCAAGTTGGTAACCCAGAGACCGATCTGCCCGAAGGTTGTGTAAGCAAGAATGGGAACGGCAAGCTTCCCAAGCTTCCTGATGGACGGATGGGCGAAGTCCATGACGAACCGGTAGCGAAGGCCTATTTTAATCAGTGGGGGCACCTGGACGGCCGCCATCAAGACGACGCCGAGCGTGGTCCCGACCGCCAGGATGATGAGCGCCAGGTTGAAATCTCGGGGCGCGAGCGCCGCGAAGATGAAGCCGGTCGCAATGACGATGACGTTGTTCGCCAGAGGCGCCACGACGGGCGCGACGAAATGACGATACGCGTTCAGGACGCCGGTGAAAACGGCGCAGAGACCGTAGAAGAACATCTGCCAGGTGAAGAAGCGGAAGAACCAGACGGCGAGAGCGGCCTCCGCCGGAGCTCGCGACGCGGTCATGAGCCTGGTTATCGGTCCCGCCAGGACGAAGCCGGCAACGCTCAGCAAGAGCGCGAAGACCGCGGTGGCGTTGATCATGCTGCTCGCGACGTGCCAGACCTCCTCCTCGTCCCCCCCGGACATCTTCTCGACGATGATGGGTAGGAAGAGCGAGTAAAGGATGCCCCCGACAAGAAGATCGAATATTATGTTTGGAATAACATTTGAGAGGTTGTAGGAGTCGCCGATGCCGACTTTTGCGGCGCCAAAAGAGACAACCGCCGTCGCACCGAGTGCGTACGCCATGACGGCGATACGCATGTAACCGGTGATGCGACTTACGACCGTGATCGAAGACATCACAACGCTGCGCTTGGCTATGGATTGCGACTTGCCCGCAACTTCGGCCAAAAAAGACTCCTTGGGATGCGTTTTAATAAACAGATCGAGCTTTCTGAGAGATAAGCTGTTCCGGGAAGATGCTCGCGGTAAAAAGAGCAAGCCGCTCTTACTGCCGGCGACGGTCTCGGCCGGCGCTTTTCAACCCATCATCTCAGGCTCGAAGCTCCGAACATTATATCATAGTGCGAGCAGGCAAAATCGCTTGCAGAGCTCGCGTTCACGTGCTAAAATACGGCATTGTTCTTGGGAATCAGGAGGAAAGTCTTGGCGAATATCAAGAGTCAGATAAAGAGGATTCGGCAGAACGAGCGCCGGAGAATCCGAAACAAGAGTACGAGGTCGGAGATTAAGACGTACATGGCGCGCTTCCGCAAAGCGGCCGATGCGGGCGACAAAGAGGTTGCGGCGAGCGAACTCAAGTCGGCCGTGCAAAAGCTCGATAGAGCTGCGGAGAAGGGAATTATTCACAAAAACAACGCGGCGAACAAGAAGTCGAGCCTGACGAAGCAGTTCGACCGGATGGCCTAAGGCTAAAGTTATGATGCCATAACTCTCCAACCAGAAGTCCGCTAAGCGCGACGGATAACGCGAGCAAAATCATGAGGACGTATCCTGGCAGAAGAGGTTGAAGAGCCCCGCCTCCCACCTTCATCGCAAAATCGAAGGGAGAAAAGGTCCGGTAGATATAGAAGAGCATATCACCGGCCGCCCGGTCATCGTTGACATAGAGAGATCCTTCGCGATACCTGTCCTTCTTCGTGCTCCAGATGAAAACGCCGTTCTTTTGTCCATCGGATTCCACGGCCACCTTTAGGACGTAAGACTTTCCAACCTTGACCTTTATTGGAGAAAAGCGTAGGACCTCCACTGCGTTTCTTTGAAGGCCGTCGAAGTTCGCCTCAACCGTAACGAGGGGGCGCTCCCGCCAGGCCGAGGGGGGCTTGGGCAGTTCTTTTTCCTCGACATCGACGACCGATACGAAAGCGCGGCCGCCCGAGGGCAGGTGAGCCTTGTCGAAGACCACTCCGACCCCGCTCATCCGATCGGCGGTGGCCTTAAAGGTCTGGCGAACAACATGACGAGGGGAGACCGGTCCGAAGGGGTACTGATCCGTGCCCTTGCGAATATTGATCTCGCTAACAGCGAGCGGCCTAAGTAGAATAGCCAGACTAAGAAGGATAAGCGCACCGGCCGACCATATCAGACGCTTGAACATCGCCATCCCTTCATCTTCTTAGTAGTAGAGCGGTAGCAAGGTATACAAGAGCGCATCAAGATTGGCCACTGCAAGAGTGGCAATCAAAATGGCGGCCGCCTGGAAGTGCCATCTCTTGGGGACCAGCTCGGCGAGCCCCAGTGAGATCAAGAGAACGTGTGGAATGAGAGAGACGAAGAGGTAGCGTCCCTGGCCACCCCCGATATTCCCCTCGTAAGTCATTACTCCAAAAAAGGAGGAAAATGCGAATACCAAGAGCATCAGCATCTGAACGGCTCTTGGGTTCTTCAGTTGTTTCTGAAGGCCGTTCAGTAAGCCATCCATTGCCAAACCTTCCAGCGTTCGGCGAACCACCAAGATGAGGCCGGCCAACGCCAAGAGAGAGATCAACCCGGAAAACCAGTAGTAGCTTGTCGCCATGGCCACCTCGTTCGATTGCCCAAGATAACCCCAGAACTGGCGGAAGAGCTCGATGACAAAGGACCAGAACGGTCTTCTTATCTGAAAAGCCCCGAATGGGCTGAGGATCGCACTAGCCGGAATAACGCCCGCGAATATCCCGGTTTTCTTAAAGGCGAAACCCGGGACCGCCGCCGTCGCCAGACCAAGCGCCGTCGCCGTAGGGATGGCGACCCAGAGCCACTTGGGCCCGCCACCGGATGATGATTTTCGATGCCTTATCAAGCCGTAAAGCGTGGCCAACGCCAGGGGGATGAGCGCAATGAGGAACCTCTGCTTCGTGAAGATTCCGGCGCCCGCCGTAAGAAGTAAGGCGACGGTAAGCTTTGGCTTAAGTCCTTCTCTGATAATGCGTATGGCTATATAAAATGCGAGCGTCGAGAAAGCGATGAGCATGGCGTCACTGTTAACCGACGCGCTTATGTAGGTGAATTGAGGGTTGAAGGTGACGATCGCGGGGGCCAACACCTGGATCAAGCCGCGATCCGGGAATAGCTCCCGTGCGACCAGGAAAGCGAGCCAGACGGCGGCGACCGCGAAAAGGACGCTTACAAGCCTTGCGGATAGAAAACGTGCGCCTTCGCCGGGCGAGAGTTTATACGGCAGGTAGGCGGCGACCGCGTATAGAAGCGGGTGACCGCTGACGCTTGTGAAGTGACCCTTCTCGGCTAACATCGAGATCTCGAGGAAGTAAGGCGGCTCGTCGGGACCTTCCCAGGCTGGTATCGCCGAGGCGAAAAGGACGCCCTTTGCCAAGACGATCATTAATATAACTAGGGTTGTTCTCTTCGCAAATCGGTGATCTATTTTACAATCCCTTTAACCGTCAGCGGCTGCTAGTATTGTATGATAATTTTATCATGATTTTATCATGAGCGATGGTTGGTCTGCCATAAGTTTAAGAGGCATAGGCCCATCCTCCATGGCCCAGCAGATTCTACAACCGGTCTCTTTGTCTCTTGGTCCCTTGCAAGTAGACCGCGTTGCGTCTCCGCTAATGCCGACCGGCTCTCCGACTCGGCCTCCTCCTTCTCGCCACCGCCGGCTCCGGAACCAACAGCGTGCCGACTAGAAGACCACCGGCAAAAAGAAATGCGACGAGAAGAGCGATGATCCCGGAAGCGCTTAAAATCGGCTGCACGCCGCCCGAGTCAATCAAGCGATAGAGATCAAAAGCGGATGGCATACCATAGATCCTGAAAGAGAGCGTGTCACCTGATCTGACATCGCCCTGGAAGAGACTCCCTTCCGGATAAACGGACCGGTGTTCGGCAAAGAGGGTGAATTGCTCCTTTTTACCGACGTCGCTCTCGATGGCCAGGGTGTAGGTCTTCTGTGGATCGAGCTCGATAGGGCGAAAGCTAAAAACCCAATGCCCCCTCCTTGGAAGGCGCGAAATATCGACCGAATCTTCAGCGAGCAATCTTTGGCGCCAATTTCCCGGAGAACCCCCGCTTGGCACCTCTGATATCGAGCATCTTACCCGGCCGCGCCGATTTCGTTCCCCGAGGTTGAAATCGACGCCGGCCCCCGAAATCCAGCCGGACGCCTTAAATATCTGAGTGAATCCGTGCCCACGGTATGTTGGCTGTGTCGTCCCGCTAAACCTCGGCTGTACCACCACCGCCGGAGTTGGTGGGTCGAGAATCGTAACCGATATGCCGATCAGCGTTATCGATATTGCTATCAATACTCGTTTCAGATTCATCATGCCTCTTTGGGGGTTAGTAGTAGTACGGTATCACCCGAAAGACGATCTCCGAAAAATTAACGGCCAAAAGCGATAGGATGATAACCGCAAGAGCGGGGCGCCAGTAGCGACCGGGAACCAGCTCGGACAGGCCCCTCCCGAGGATCAGGGCGATGGGGCCGATCGCTATGAAAAGGTAACGCCCCTGAGCGCCGCCCCCCATCTGTATGTAGTACTGCGCTACCGCGTACACTGCCAGGCTTAAAGCCGCCAAGAAGGTTATCCACGCAACCGCTCTCCACCCGGTGAGCGCCTTGATAAGACCCAGACGAGCGGCGCGCCTCAACCCGGCCAAGAGAATTCCGATCGCAGCCAATCCCGTAAGAAAGAGAAAGTAGATGTATGTCCCATTGCGCATGGGAAGCGACAGCCAATCGAAGTAGCCCCAGAACTCAAAGAAGAGCTTGGGCAGAAACCCAGGGAGCGTCAGGATGGACCAGACTTTCTCAAGCGAAGTGAGCACTTCTAATTTCGGGAATCCCGTCGGGGCGAGGCTGGTGACGAGGAAGACAAGTATGAGAGCGGCGAGCAAAACCAACCCCCCTACAGCGCTCCACATGCCGATCCCCTTCTTCATCATAGCTTTCCCTTCTTGCCTAGAGCGGCGGTAAACCGAAACGGCGATCACCGGAAGGTAAAGCGGCAAGATTACGAAGAAGCGCTGTTTTGACAGGACTCCAAGTAGAGCGACGCTGGCGAGCGCTGAACCCTGGCGGAGATTCATCGACGATTTCATCACCTTTATACCCAGGTAGAAGAAGAGGGTTGAGAAAAGGATCAGCAAGGCATCGCTGTTTATCGATGCCCCGATGAAATTAAATTGAGGATTGAAAGCGACAAGCGCCGGCGGAATCAGTATGGCGAGCCGCCGTTCTTGGAAGAGTATGAACGCCGCTTTGTAAGTAAACCAGACGGTGAGTGAGTTGAAAAGGACTCCGGCAAACCGAACGAGAAATATCTTCTTGAGGAGTGAGCCTCCCAGAAGATAAGGGATCGATGCCAGCACCGGGTAGAGAGGCGGGTGCCCGGTCAGGCTCTTGAACTCACCCTTTCCGGCAAGGGATTCGATCTCTTTAAAGTACTGTGGTTCGTCGGGAGCCCGCCAAGCTGGGGTTACGGCCGCGAAAACAGCCCCCTCGATCAGACCGACCAGGATCATGAGTATGACCAGATAGCGCTCGCGTTTTAAGCTTTGCGCATCGAGGCGTCTATCATGGAGTCTATCGATCCGGGTCACGTCCCTGATTATACAAGAGTAAAGGATTCGGTTGCATAAGCAATTATCAATTAGCAGCTATCAGCTATGAGCTATGAGCCCTAAGCTTTGGGCTAAAACCCAACGTTTGGAAGCGCCCGGTTAAAGACCGACCGACGACCGCCGTAAAGGCTGTAGGCCGGAGGCTGAAGCAACCTCACGCCGGCACCTCGTACACGGCGGTCGGTTAGAGCGAGGTGAGAGAGACGACGAGCATTTCGAGCACGCCATCCGGAGGTTGACCGGTCGATTTTAGAGCAAGATCGGCCTTTGAAAAGAGATAGGTCGCCCGCTTAAGCTCATCAATCGCAAAATTTTGGCTCTGCTGGCGGTACTTATTAAAGAGGAAGCTTTTCGTCTTGTCCGTTCCCTTGATTGACAGCTTCTGAATAATTTGATGGCCGTCGGCTCCATCTTCGAGCAGGGCTTTAGCCCTCAACAATGCACGAAAATGGTTCGCCAAAAGGTAGAGTATCAACCTGGCGTGCTCTTCCTTGCTTACCACCCGAAAACCGGCCTCGCCCGTCCGCCGCCAACCTGGACGCCCCTCGACGGCTGAAGCGCTCTTGGGCCTCGGCTTGCGCTCAAAACTGACCTGGGTAAGCTGTTCAAGCGCTCGCAAAGCGCCAAGAACATCGCGTCTCCCTATCCGGTCGGTGAGCTCGAATATCCTGGTCTCGTCCGCGTGGCTGACGACGTGCCGGGCTTCTTCAAGGCTGATCACCTTCTCCCCCTGGCAGTAGAGGCTGATCTTCTCTATCTCATTTCCCAGCCTGTTGAGGTCCTCGCCCACCGCCGAAATGAGGTATTTAACCAGAGCGTCGCTCGCCACCTGACCCCTTTTATGAAAGCCCTTCTTGATCATGGCGGGTATCTTGCCTCGTTCGAGGTTTCGGATGATAACCTCGCCGACCGCCGAAACCCCCTTATAAAGAGCGCTCTTATCGCTTACCCCCTCCCCCACCAGAACCAGACAGGTCGTCGGGAAAGGATTCTTCAAATAGTCGAGGAGGTGAACTGTCTCCCCCTTGGAAAGCTTGTCAACGTCCTTGACGACGATGAGTCGCCAGTCAGACATGAAAGGTGGAGTATCCGCCTTGGAGATTATCTCCAGACCTGTTACCTGGAGAGCGTCAAGTTGATCGTAGTTGAAGTCGAGCGTGGCGCGACCCATCCGCCTCTTGATCTTCTCGATCTCCAGATTAATAAGGGCGGGCTGATCACTCACGATTAGATAGACGGGCTGCACTTGCCCATCGACCGGCCTTGTCATCGCTCCGTCGCCACTTCCATTGTTTTACCGTCGGTGACAATTCTAACACTTCCATCCCGGTCGGTGCGAAAGATCGACGAGCCGGTAGATTTAAGACGGCCAATCGCCGTCGAAGAGGGCAGGCCATAACGGTTTTTCGCCCCAACCGAGATGACGGCGATCTTCGGAGAGACCGCCTTGAGAAAGTCGGGGTCAGCGGCGGTCGCTCCTCCGTGATGCGCCACTTTTAAGACGGACGAACGCAAGTTCCAGTGAGACAGCAGGCTTCTTTCCGCCTCCTCTTCGGCGTCCCCGGGCAGAAGGAGCGAGAAATCGCCAACTGAGAGCTTTAGAATGGTCGAGCTGTCGTTCTCCTTTTCTCCCAACGGACCGGAAGATAGGACTTCGAGGGAGAGAGAGCCCAGATGGTAGACCCTCCCCGGTTTACTCTCTTCGACCGCCACCCCGCGGGAGCGTGCGACTTTCGTTAGTTCGGTGAGCTCCGCCGCCGGACGCCTGGAGACCGGCATGATGAAACGACCG
Organism: Actinomycetota bacterium; assembly: GCA_023481285.1. Taxonomy (GTDB): domain Bacteria; phylum Actinomycetota; class Aquicultoria; order Aquicultorales; family JAMCWL01; genus JAMCWL01. The sequence goes on from JAMCWL010000071.1 coordinate 23,051, forward strand.
ACACCGGTGGTTTTAAGAACCACGGGAAAGCCCCCACGGTGGTCCGCGTGCGGGTGGGTGAGAATCGCGAGATCGATCCGGCGGATTCCTTTGGCCGCTAGATGGCGAGAGAGGAGAGCGCCGTCCGGTCCCGCATCAACCAGAGCGGTCGCCCCTCCGGGGTCCCTGATAAGGGTGGCGTCCCCCTGGCCGACGTCGAGAAATAATATCTCGACCCCCGATGGTGGGGGCGTTAGAAAAGCCTGCCAAACGACCACCGCCACCGCCGGTACCAGGAGGAGCGCCAGGAGATGGGCAAAGGAGAGGCGCCCCCTCCACCTGGCAAGGATGGTCGCTCCAATAATGAGCGCTAAATAATAGAAGAGAATGGCGGCCGCCCCCGGAGACGGCATTGGTATCGAGGAGGCCGGGAGGGAGGCAAAGAACCTCGCACCCGCCGTCATCAGACGGATGAAGAGCCCGGCGACGCGGTAGATGGGTGAAGCCAGTGACGGCGATACGTAGCCGGCGACAACGGCGACCACGCCGAGAACGGTTGGCGGGGCGCTGATGGGGACGACCACCAGGTTGGCTGGAAGAGTGACGATTGAGAGCTGGCCGAAATAGGCGGCGATCACGGGAGCCACGCCAAGTTGAGCGGCGAGAGAGGTTGAAGCGGCGGCGGCAAGCCGCCTTGGCATGGAGGCGAACTTCTCAGCTATGATCGGCGAGAGCTTGACGAGGGCCAGAGTGGCGGCGAAAGAAAGCTGGAAACCGACGTCGAAGATGAAAAAGGGGTGGATCGCGAGAAGAACGAATCCCGCCAGGGAAACCGCCGCCGTGGCGTCCCTATTTCTTCCCGTGAGCCAGGCCAAAATGATGACTTCGGCCATGATCGAAGCGCGTAAAACGGAGGGCGTCCCCTCCGCCATTACGGCGTAGAACCAGATAGCGGCCGAGAGCAGGACGAATTGGAGTATGGAAGAAGCCCGCGCCAGCTTCAGGAGGGGCCAGAAGGCTGCGACCAGGAACATGACGTTAAGCCCGCTGACCGCCAGCACGTGAGATAGCCCAGTGACGCGAAAGCTCTCTTTGGTTTCGTCGTCGATCCCCCTGGTATCTCCCAGGATGAGGCCGACGAGGAGCCCGGCCGTATTCGGTTCAAGATTGCGGGCGGCGCCTCGCTTAAGCTCATTTCGGGTCCTGTTGACGATGGTGTTGAGCCGGCCGGTATCCTCTTCTAAGCGCTCGATTCGTCCGGGTGAGACCGTCAGTTGGGCCGAGATGCCCTTGTGGTAGAAGTACTCGCGCCAGCCGACGTCGCGCCCGCCAGGAATGGACGGGCGGCCGTAGACCGCGAGCCTGCTCCCGGTTTCAGCCACGAGGCCGGGCGGCGAGCACACGACCCTAGCCGTTTCCGAAGTCGTGAAGGCCTCCCCGCCAACACTCACCTTTTCTACCGCCAGCTCGATAACGGTGCCCCGCTCGGATGCAGTCGGCTCGCGGACGACTGAGCCCTCTATAACCGCCTCCCGCCCGGCAAGGGCGGCGCGGCGGAGCGGCCCGGATTCGATCCCGGCGATAAGGAGAGAGGTCAACAAGAGCCCGGTCAGGAAGAAAAGAGCGTACGGTAGCCCCGCCCCTCCCCTCCAAGGACGGCGCGAGTTCAGGAGTGATCCAACAGCCGCCATGATGAGCGGAATGATGAGGAGCGCAGGCTGGAGATGCAGCCTATCTTCAATCAACACACCGGCGGCAAAGAGCAGCGCGAAGAAGAAGATGGGCGGGAAGCGGAGGGCTTTCACTCCACCCTTACCTGATCTTTAAGATTTTCGAACTTGCGTGCGCCTATCCCTTCAACCCGCTGAAGCTCCTCGACCCTCCTGAAGCCACCATGGGCCGTGCGGTAGTTGACGATCCTCTTCGCGAGTACCTCGCCGACGCCGGGGAGCTTATCGAGCTCCTCAATAGTGGCCGTATTGAGATCCAAGGGCAACCTAGCGGCCGCACCACCCGAGCCACCAGCCTGGACCGCCGGGGCCGACTCGCCCTTCTTGGGAAGGTAGACGCGTTGCCCATCCATCAGCTTTGACGCCAGGTTCACCGAGTTCAGGTCCGCCTCGGGCAACGGCTGGCCGGCCGCCGTGAAAGCGTCATTCACTCGCGACCCTTTAGGGAGCTCATAAATCCCCGGACGGGCCACCGACCCGCTCACGTGAACGACCACCTTTTCGACAACTCTTGCTTTTGTCTCCTCCCTCTTGGGAGCGGCGTTCAGAACCATCACTCTGGCGGGGCGGCTGCGGGAATAGAGCAGCAAAATCCCGGCTACTAGGATGATGACAAGCGCCGTAATCGAGATCAACTGGGCCCTGGTGAGTCCCAAACCCCAATCCTCTATTCGATCTCTAATCGCGAAGCGCAAGCTTTCGATATCCATAGTCTCTAGTCTCTGGTCTCTGGTCTCTGGTTTCTACTTTCTAGACGGCCTCCTCAGAATGAAAGCGTATGAAGTGCCATCTGAGAAAGCCCTTATATATTAGAGAGGAAACCATGCCCCCTTAAGCGCTATTATACAATTGTGCCGTTGGTACTTCAATCTAATTCCTCACGCCGCCTTTTCCGCTAACGTGAACCGAAACATCTGCCGATAAGTAAGCTAGCAATAAGAAGAAGTGTGGTTGGTATGCTTCTAAGTAAAGAGCAAGCGCTCGGCCTCTGGCAAAAATATTCGGGGACGATCCTTTCCCGCCCGGAGCGGCTGGCGTTCTATGAGAACTGCAAGCCACTTTTGCACTTCGACGAGGATACCCTGCGGACGGCGCTTAATTTCTGTAAGAAAGAGGGCGATTTCAGCATAAAGCGGATCGCCCAACTTGCGACGGCCGTTAGGCGTGGCACCGTCCCCAAAATCTTGCGCCGGAGCGATAAGGACAAGCTCATCGAGAGAATAATTTTTGAGAGAACGCAGCTCGTCTCGCTATCCCACCTGGAGAGGCGATTCCGTGAGAAGACCGAAGGTTCGAAAATCGAGCTGGCCTACACGGACGTGGAGAGGGCCTGGCGTATCGCCGCCTTGACCCTTCTTGCCGAAGGCGATGAGCGTTTGATATCTGATCTTAACCCGCGAGAGAAAAAGGCTTCCCCTTTAGAGAGAATCTTCTCCCTAAAGATCTTCGACGGCGACCTATAAGCTTCAGCGTTGTCCTTGAAGGCGCCGCAGGATCGAAACCCACGTGAAAAGCCGCTCTTCGTACTCCGTAGGCGATGGCCCATCCCACAAGGCCTATTGTGAATTATTTACTCATTCAATCCCCAAAAAGCGTCGGAAAAATCGCTTGACTATTAATGTTAGGAACCTTATTATTAGGTTATAAATTAGTAGCCGAGGTGGGTATGGCTAAAGAAGTTTGCTGTTCGTTCACGAAAGACCCAGTGGAATCGGGACCCGAAGTCTTTCAACTGATCGATGTGGTGAACAAGAAATTAAAGCGACTTCAAAGGCGGGTGATCAGGGAGGCCGATCTTACGCCGCCCCAATACTCCATCCTCGCCATGCTGTGGGAAAAGGACGGGCGACCTTTCAACGAGCTGGCCTCAGCCTGCTGTTGCTCGCGGGCGACGATCACCGGCATCATAGACACCATGGAGAAAAAGGGGTTGGTAAAACGCGAACCGAACCCGGGCGATAGGAGAAGTCTCCTGGTAAAGCTAACCGAGAAAGGCGAGGCGCTGCGGCGCTCTGCCCCCACACCGCAGAGTATTTTTGGGAACTGCTGTTCCGGCATCGAGCCCGAAGAGTTCGGGCAACTCGATCGGCTTCTCAGAAAACTGAATGACACTCTGGCCTAATAAGGAGGAAGAGCTTCGATGGACGAGTCACGCGAAATGCGAATCAAAGAAGAAGTGAGGGCGGAGTACGCCAGGCGCATTACTGGCGATTCTGCTTGCTGCGGTCAAAGCTCCGGTCAAAGGACCGCCCCCGGGCCAACCGGAAAGACCGCCCGAAAAATCGGGTATACCGATCAAGAGCTGGCCTCCCTGCCCGGCGATGTAGCTGAAAGCTCCTTTGGCTGCGGGAATCCCCTGGCCTTCTCGGAGGTCCGGGAGGGGGAAGTGGTCCTCGATCTTGGATCGGGCGCCGGCATGGACGTGATCCTTGCCGCAAGGAAAGTCGGCGAAAAAGGTAAGATCATCGGGCTGGACATGACTCCCGAGATGGTCGAAACGGCAAGGCAAAACGCCGAGCGGGCGGGGGTCGAGAACGTGGTCGACTTCCGCCTGGGAGAGATCGAGGACATGCCCGTCGACGACGACAGCGTTGATTGGATCATCTCGAACTGCGTTATCAACCTTTCTCCCAACAAGGAAGCGGTCTTTAAAGAAGCGTACCGGGTACTCAAGCCCGGCGGGAAGGTGCTCGTTTCGGATCTGGTCTCCTCCAACCTTCCTCAAGAGTTGAGAAAGGACTTCGAATCCTGGGCGGGATGCGTGGCCGGAACTCTGGAGGAATCGGAATACTTGGATGTTATTGAAAGAGCCGGATTTAAGGAGGTCTTCGTCGTGGATAAAGCCGATTTCACCGACGCCGTCCTTCAAAAAGCATCCATCAAAACCATCACCGATCCGGCAAACCCTCCGAAGCTTTATAGCGTCAAGGTGCGAGCCACAAAACCCTACGGAGCCGGCGATACGGAGCCGGCAAGATCAGGTCCGGGATAATTACCGTTCTGAATTTGGAGAATGCCGAGAGAACCGTTTCCTAGCTGATGGCTGATCTGATTGCTGATTGCTGGAAAGCCTAAACGTTAATTGGCTACCTGATGTAAACGATAACCGAAGCTAGCGGACGACTACATTGACAAGACGACCGGGGACGGTAAAGACCTTTACGATCTTCTTGCCATCCGTATAGCGCCTGACGGTCTCGGAGGCGAGCGCCGTTTCTCGCATGTTCTCCTCCGAGATGTCCGCCGGTACGCTTATGCGATCCCTGACCTTACCGTTTACTTGGACCACGAGGGTGATTTCCGGTGCCTTAGCGATCTCCGGGTCGTACGACGGCCAGGATACATGGTAGACGCTCTCCTTGTTGCCCACCGTCTCCCAGAGCTCCTCGGAGATGAATGGGGCGAATGGGGCGAGAAGAAGGATCAGCCTCTCGGTGACTTCCTTAACGACCGCAGGGTTGGCCTGATCACCTCTCGCTTCGTTGTAATCTCTCATCCCGTTGACGAGCTCCATAATCGCGGAGATGGAGGTATTTAAGCCAAAGGAGTCGATATCTTCGCCAACCTTTTTCACCGTCTGGTGGGCAAGTCGTAGGAGCGCATTATCGGCGTCGCCCATCTCTCGCTCCGGGCGGCGTATGGCCGTCGCGTTCTCCTCGACCAGGCGCCAGACCCGGTTGAGGAAGCGGAATGAACCTTCGACCCCGCGGTCGCTCCATTCGAGCTCTTTCTCAGGGGGCGAGGCGAAAAGGATGAAGAGCCGTGCGGTATCGGCTCCATACCGGTTGATGATATCCATTGGGTCGACGATATTCCCTTTGGATTTTGACATCTTGGCGCCGTCTTTGATGACCATCCCCTGTGTCAAGAGGTTGGTAAAGGGCTCGACGACTTTTACAAGGCCCATATCGTAAAAGACCTTGGTGAAGAAGCGCGAGTAGAGCAGGTGGAGGATGGCGTGCTCGATGCCGCCGATGTACTGGTCGACCGGCGACCAGTACGACACCTTCTCCGAGTTAAAAACTTGCCTATCGTTTTTTGGATTCGTAAAGCGCAGGTAGTACCATGACGAATCGACGAAGGTGTCCATGGTGTCGGTCTCGCGTCTGGCTCGCCCGCCGCACTTCGGACAGCTCGTGTTTACAAAATCAGATACCTGCTTAAGAGGCGAGCCGCCCATCTGCGTTATCTTGACGTTTTTCGGCAAGACGACCGGCAGCTCATCCTCGGGAACCGGCACCACGCCACAGTGCTCGCAGTAGAGCATCGGGATGGGGGTCCCCCAATAGCGCTGGCGGGAGATGAGCCAGTCACGTAGGCGGTAGGTGATGGCGAAGTCGCCCTCGCCCCGCTCCTTCAACCACCCGGTGACTGCACGGGCGCCCTCGTCCTTCCAGAGGCCGTCGAACCGGCCGGAGTTGACCATCCGGCCGTCGCCGACGTACGCCTCGGCCATCTCTTCGGCCTTGAATTCCTCCCCTTCCGGCTGGATGACGACCTCGATAGGGATGCCGTACCGGCGCGCGAACTCGAAGTCGCGCTGGTCGTGGGCTGGAACCGCCATCACGGCGCCCGTTCCATACTCCATGAGCACGTAGTCGGCAAGCCAGATGGGAAGCTCCTCCCCGTTGACCGGGTTCACGACATAGCGCCCGGTGAAGACGCCCTTCTTTTCGATCTCGACGGACGTCCGATCGATCTCCGTTTCCTTCGACACCTCTTCGCGGAAGGCGGCAACCTCCGCCTCGCGTCCCGTTCCGGCGACGAGCTCGTCGACGAGCGGATGCTCGGGAGCGAGCAGGAAAAAGGTCGCGCCGAAGAGGGTATCCGCCCTCGTCGTGAAGACCTTGATCTTCTCGGTCGTTCCGGCGATGGCAAAATCGACGTAAGCGCCCTCGCTACGACCGATCCAGTTCCGCTGCATCGTGCGGACGCGCTCCGGCCAGCCTTCCAGGAGGTCAAGGTCGTTTAGCAGGCGCTCCGCATAGTCGGTGATCTTGAAGAACCACTGTTCGAGCTGGCGCTTCTCGACGTCGCTGCCGCAGCGCCAGCAAACACCCGCTTCGACCTGCTCGTTCGCGAGGACGGTTTCGCACGCCGGGCACCAATTGACGCTGGCCTCTTTTCGGTAAACGAGCCCCCGCTCGTAAAACTTGAGGAATATCCACTGGTTCCAGCGGTAGTACTCGGGTTCGGCGGTGATCATCTCCCGACCCCAGTCGTAGGAGATACCGAGGAGCTTGAGCTGCTCGTGCATCGTCTTGATGTTCTTATTCGTCCAGTCGGCGGGATGAACTCCCCGCGCGATGGCCGCGTTCTCCGCCGGCATGCCGAAGGCATCGTAGCCGATCGGATGGAGGACGTTAAAGCCCCGTGCTGTATTGAAGCGGGCGACTACGTCGCCGATGGTGTAGTTCCTAACGTGTCCCATGTGAAGGTCGCCCGATGGATAAGGAAACATCTCGAGGATGTATCGCTTGGTCTTCGCGGAGTCCTCACCCACCCGGAAGAGGTCCCGGGCGTTCCAACGCTCCCGCCACTTCTTCTCAACCGCTTTGAAATCGTACGCGCCCGCCATGCGCCTCCTTAATAAAACCTTCCGGCGTAACCACTCGGAGGGTCTTTGACTTCGTCTTATTTTAAAGAAGCCGGGTGCGTTGGACAAGTCAATGCGGGTCTCGGCTGGCTTTTGCTCGATTCGTCGATTGACATTTTGGGCCCGCAGATGGATTATATGCATAGTTATGCATATCAAGGAGGCATAAGAATGAAGCGCACTACCGTCGTACTCGACGAGCAGCTTCTTAAGCGGGCCATGGAAGTTACCCAAGCGAAAACCAAGAAAGAGGCGATAGAAAAAGGGCTCAAAGAGCTTATCAGGCGGAAGAATGCCGAGTTGCTGCGCGAAGAGCTGGGAACATACGACATAGCTTTGACGCCTGAAGAACTCGAAAGGCTGCGTGATGAGGGGTAGGATACCAGTTGAACAGCTCGTCCTCATCGACACATCCGCCTGGATTCACGCTCTGCGCCGTGATGCAGACGAACGGATCAAGGAGCGAGTCGGCGATGCCATCCAGTCCGGCCGCGCGGCCATTGCGCCGATTATACGCCTCGAGCTGCTGGGCGGAACGCGCACGCAAGCGGAGTTCAACAGGCTGAGGCAACGCCTCGACGCGCTCCACCTGATAGGCAACGACGACCATACCTGGGATATAGCTGCTGAAATGGCCTTTGTGTTAAGAAGACAAGGGATAACGGTCCCTTACACGGATACCTTGATTGCGGCCTGTGCGATCTCCGGGGATGCCGTACTGCTCCATGCGGATGGGCATTTCGACCTACTTTCAAAGAAGATCGATTTGGCGGTCGAGAGCTTAGCTCGCTAACACACTCGTTGCTAAGCCTTTCGAGCAAAAGAATGCTTATAACCGCTGAATCCAGTTAAAGCGTTTCGTCAAACCACCCGCATATTACACTGGCCGCTTCTTTTGGGTGAGAGAGCATCCAGTAAACGCGGTTCTTTTAGTACCTTCGATCTTTCATAGTCATATTCTCACCGCCTTAATCCACCGGACGGACCGCCAGGGCGGTGCCAGGCACCACACGCTTTAGCTACCTGGCCATTTGAGCCTAGAACGGGCAGTTACTCCGATTCTCTCATCTCTTTAGAAACCCAGCTCGTCATGATGGGTAGGGCCGCAGGCGAACCGGAACCGTAGCTAACAACGTCCCCTTATCACCGTGGAATTAGTGAAGCCATGAAAGGAAAAATCGAAATTCCCCAGAGAGCGTTGATAGAGCTGGCCAAGCGCCATGGCCTGCCGGACTCCCAGCTTAGGCAGCTTTCTTCTTCGCTTTGATTAGGGCCTCTTCCAAGTTGTTGACAACAACACAACCCATGCCAAGGGGCATCTGATCAGCCGCTTTTAGAACTTCAGGCTTGGGGTTGATTAGGATTAGGTATCCTTCCACATTAAGTATGTTCTTGCAGCAATCATTCAAGATTCGATAGCTGGCTTCGTCTGTAAAAACTAAGTCGGACATATCAAGCAGGATGGTACGCTCGTCCATGTCTAATAAGCCTTGAATGATCTTCTTGGTAGCCGTCGCCGTAAGTTTGTCACAGACACCCCTTAACGCTAAGAGGGGCATGCCATCGACCATCTTTCGATGTATCGAGCATCCCGATCTATTCATGACTCTTACTTACCCATGTTCCTAAGTGGGGTGTCCGTTATATAAAGCTTCAACAAACCCACAAGAAAACAGCCAAGAAGGAAATGTCTTGTTTGAATAACCCAAGGCGTGAACCCACTTTTATCGTGGGAGTATATTGACGCGAACAGGGTAAACTCGCTCTTTGAAAGAGTCTGAATGCGAGGAGCGTATCGAATGCAACATCTCAATAAAACTCCAGAAAGATCTAGGTTCTCAAAGCCAGCTTGGGAGCTTTTCATTACGGTGATAATTCTAGCTGCGCTTCTTGGTTTTCCCGGCATTGCACAAGGACAGCCAGTGAGGGCGCCATGGCCAATGTTCCGGCATGACGTCGGGCATTCGAGTCGAAGTCCTTTTATAGGACCTTCAGAACCGGTCATAAATTGGGAGTTCGAGACGGGGCGAAACCAGCCCGTTGGCAGCTCTCCGGCCGTCGATAAAGATGGGACGGTGTATCAGGGAGCAAGCGACGGAAGATTCTACGCTTTCAATCCCGATGGAACGGTGAAGTGGGCAGCAGCGGTAGGCGGGATAGTTCTTTCATCGCCGGCTATTGGACCTGATGGAACGGTTTACTTAGCGGGCTTCTATGATGGAACGCTTTACGCCGTCAACCCTGACGGGACTAGCAAGTGGTCATTTATCACCAAAGGGCGTATTTACTCAAGCCCAGTTGTAGCGGCTGACGGCACGATCTATGTGGGAAGCTTCGACAACCATCTCTACGCCATTGACCCCGATACCGGAAACGAGAAGTGGAGCTTTTCTACCGGTGGGCAAGTGGAATCTTCGCCCGCCATCGGCAAAGATGGAACCATCTATTTCGGAAGCGACGATAATAGACTCTATGCGGTAAGGCCTAACGGCAAGAAACGGTGGAGCTACGTGACCTTTGGACCGGTTATATCGTCACCCGCCATTGACGATAGAGGCAACATCTATTTTGGGAGCGGTTCCGCCTCGGAGGGCTCCGACGATACAAGAATATACGCCTTGAATCCACAGGGAAGAAAGCTATGGTCTTTCAGCACCGGGGGAGCGGTTAGGAGCTCTCCGGCAATCGGCAGAGACGGAACGATCTACGTCGGCAGCACTGATAATCGTTTATATGCAATAAATCCGTCCGGCCGACAAAAGTGGGCTTATACCACAGGAGGGCCGATAATCTCATCGCCGGCCATTGGAGGCGACTCGACCGTCTATTTTGGCAGTGGCGATGATCACCTTTACGCCATCGACTCGAGTGGCAAGCTTGCATGGATCTTACCAACCGGTGGAGACGTTAATACTTCACCTGCCATTGGTGACGATGGCACTATCTACTACGGCAGCGACGACGGATCGATTTATGCTGTAGGCCAAGCCGGGCGCTAGAAACCGAACGAAACCTGTAGGGGGCTTTCGAAATGAAAGCAATAAGAAAAGAACCGGCACCTGAACCGAAACAGCTTGGGAAGATTGTTAAATCAACGTCTGCAGCAGGACTCGCCCTTATTTTTCCGCTTATTTACACAGGTTACTGGGCTTACCGGGTCAATAAAGAGATCGCCGAGCATGACTCCTCAATAGATGTCGACCCAGTTATATGTCCGGACTTGCTTTTTCAATTGGAGGCCTGCTTGTCATTCCAACGGTAATTTCAGCTTACACAACACTTGGGCGCTTGAGAGTAATGCAAAGCCATTGCGGCCAGCATAAGGAATTTGACCTTAAGGACATGTTCACTCTTCTTGTTACATCTTTCTTGTTTGTCTTGGGTCTCTCATTCTTCGCCTACTACATTCAAGATGCGTTAAACGAGCATTGGCTGATCCATGAGGGAGAAGAGGAAGAGAGCATTGCAGCATAGATGTACAGGAGCGTGAACCATGGAAGCACCGATAGCTAAACGTATCGGAAGATTAGAAGCCCGGCGTTTGTCTATGTTGTCAGCTTGGCTACGTTTGGCTTCTATTCAATTTACTGGTGGTACAAGGTCAACGATGAGGTGCGAAAACATGACCCTGCTGAAATCCACGTCAGGCCATGGTTGTCGGCAATCGCCTTTTCCATTATTGGAATAGCACTCCTATTCATTCCTGCAGTAATTACCGTTCATAGTACAGCTAATCAAATCAGCGAAATGGAAAAGCACTGCCAAGTTAAGCGAGTTTTGGACCCAGACCGCGCCACGTGGCTTTATATCACTAGCTGGTTATCGATACCTTTACTCCTCGGATTCTTCATTCCTCTCTGCTTTTTCCTGGCATTTTTCTTTGTTGCAGAGATACAAGATGACTTGAATGGACACTGGAAGTGGCATAAACGAATGGAAGTTGAGAAAGCGCCGTCTAGGCAAGGAAAAGCTGCGTAGGTGTGTTAAGTCTTGTTGGACTCCTCACGAGTTAATCAGATGTTCGAAATTTTGCAGAATTGGAGTAGCTTCCTACAATGCTGGTATCTGTATATATGTATAGCAAAACCCGCGAAACCAAGTGGGTTTGTTGTTTTGCATATTGCCTGGTCAACGTATCGCTTGCCTTCTTAAGCAAACTGGTACCACAAACTGGTACCAGGTACTGCACGCTTCAACTACCAGGTCTTTTACTCCTAGAATGGACGGTTTCTTTCGATTCCCCTCATCTCCTTGGTACACCCATCAAGAATCCAATTGGGAACTGAGCAGCCCATCTACCAAAGAAATCGCCCGTTTTTTAGTTAAATGTGCTGGTAAGAGAGTCAGGTGGTACCTGGTACCACCAGATTGGATTGCCAAGATTGCCACGCGTCAGTGGATCAGACGGCGTGGGCTCCTTCTCCGGCGATGAATTTTTCGGGATTTTCCTGGAATTCGCCCGCGCAGCCTTTGGAGCAGAAGTAATAAGTCTTATCCTTGTAGGTCACGCTGGCGGCCGCTTTTTCTCGTTCGATCGACATCTCGCAAACCGGATCGTGTTCCATGACGGCCATCTGCTTGAACTCTCCGTCTTCGAGCCAGAGAACCCTGTCGGCGTGCTCTTTGATGCGAGCATCGTGGCTCACGATCACCACGCTCTTTCTCTGATTCTTTGCGATCTGCTGCAGCCGCCTGATGATATCGTGGCCGATCTTGGAATCCAGGTTGGCGGTGGGCTCGTCGCAGAGGAGGATGTCCGGCTCGTTCGCCAGGGCCCTCGCTATGGCCACCCGCTGCTTCTCCCCGCCCGAGAGCTTTTCAGGGCGAAAGTCAAGGCGCTCTCCGAGCCCGAGATCTGTAAGAAAGGCCTCGGCTCTCTTGCGCGCCTCGGCTCCCTTGACGCCAGCGAGGTTCAAGACGACCTCGACGTTCTCTCGCGCCGTAAGAGCCGAAAGCAGGTTGAAGTCCTGAAAGATGAAGCCGAGGTGGTTCAGACGGACATCGGGCAGCTCGCTCTCCGAAAGAACGGCGATGTCCTCCCCGCCGAGGCTGACGCTGCCCGAAGAGGGCTTAAGAAGAGCGCCGAGGATCGAGAGTAAAGTCGTCTTTCCGCTTCCCGAAGGACCCATGATCAGGACGACTTCGCCCCTCTTAACCTCCAGGGAAACGTTCCTCAGCGCCGTTACCTCCGTCTCGCCCTCGCCGTACTTCTTGGTCAGGTTCGATGCTTCGATGACCGATTCTTTTGCTGCTTCCACGATCATCTCCTAAAGACTTCCGCCGGGTTGAGCCCGGCTATTCTTAATATCGGAATCGACGACGCGAGAATCGTTATGAGCCCCGCGCCGAGGATGACTTTCAGCAATGACGGCGGTCCGATGACGAGCGAAACGCCGGCCTGCGCCGCCCCAAGACCGAAAGCGACGGCAAAAGCCAGCGCCACGGCGATGACGAACCCCCCGACGACGCTTATGATCGCCTGCTTGAAGACGACGCCGATCAGCTTGCGGTTCTTTGCGCCGATGGCCTTCAGGATGCCGTACTCCCGCACTTTGGAGAGGGTCGCCGTGTACGCGGTCAAGCCCAGAACGGCGAGGCCGATCAGAAAACCGACCAAGTTCATCATCTTGATGACGTCGCCCGCCATGTCGCTTACCAGGCGCTTTTCATTGTCGGCGAACTCTTCGCGGGTCATCACGTTGATCCCTTTGACTTCGTCCTTGATCCTGCCGATGACGTCCCTGGGGTTCTCTCCCCGCTTGACGGTCACCAGAGAGTAGCTCACGACGCCTCGCAAGCCGCGCGCCCGCTCGAAATCGTCATACCTGACGAACGCTATCGAGTTCGTGATGTTCACCGTTCCCTTGGCCAGGCCGCCGACCTTAAAGGAGCGCCCCAGGACGGTCAAGCGGTCCCCGATCTTCAGGTCGTACTTGTCGGCGATCCGCTCGTCGACGATGATCTCGCCCGGCTTGAGGTCGGCAGAGCCCTCGGCCATCTCCCATGGCCCGCCCAGCTTGCCCGGCTGATAACCGATCACATAGGCCAAACTGCGGTTTTCACCAATGACCAGATAATCCGAGTTGTAAAAGATCGAATCGACCCCTTTTACGCCGCGAACCTTTTTAACCGCGCCGGCTTTGGAGGCCGGGAAGAAAGAGCTGGTCATGTGGAGGTTGCCCACCCCTTCCTGCGCGAGCGTGATGTCGTAGGGAGTCTTATCCATGTAGAAGGTGAGCTGCTTCATCGCGCCGGCGAAGACCCCGTCCAGCACCAGGATCAGGAGGATCGCCAGGGCGACTCCGCCGACGCTCATCAAGAATCTCGCCCTTCCCTCGAATAAGTTTTTCCAAGCGATCGAAACCGTCATAACGTCATGCCCCCCTGCGGAAAGCGATCGCCGGATCGATCCTCGCGACCGTCCGAACCGGGACGTACGAGGCGAGGATACCGATCACGAGCGCCAGAGGTAGAACCCTGGCGATATACGACCATTCGACGAGGATGAGGAATTGCGGCCTCACGACCTCGATCAGCTTGGCCGCCCCGAATACGAGCGCCAAGCCGAGGATCGATCCGACGAGAGCGGAGACCAGCGCTTGCTCGAAGACGATCAGATAAAGCCGCCTGTTTCTGGTCCCAATGGCCTTAAGCACGCCGTACTCCTTCGCCCGCTCGACCGTCGCCGTGTAGATGGTCAGCCCGACCAGCATGAGCCCGATCAGGAAAGATATCGCCACCATCAACCTTAAGGGGCCGCTGAAAACGCCGGTGAAAAGCTCGACGTCGCGCGCCGCCACCTGCTCTTTGGAGACCACGCTCAAGCCGTCGACCTTGCCCGCTATATCTTTCCGAAGGGAATCGATGTTCGTTCCCTTCGCCGCCGAGACGAAGAGGAAGTTCGCTGTGCCGGGGGCCTGGCGCAACTTCGCGGCGGAGTCGAATGGAATGAAAAAGGTGCCCGTCATCCAGGTGGACGTCCCGCCGGAAAGACCGACGATGGTGAACTCCTTCCCCAATATCTTGATCTTGTCTCCAAGCTTGAGGTCGTTTTTCCAGGCATGCGTGCGATCGAATATCACCTCGTCGTCCTTGAGGTTGGAGCGGCCCTCCGCCATCTGCCAAGGCCCGCCGCCTTTGGCCCGGTCGTAGCCGATCATCTGCGTGAATACCTTTCTGCCCTTGATGTCGAGGACGACGTACGAGGCGAAGACGGGGATCACTTTCTCGACGCCTTTCACGTCCTCGACTTTCTTCACCGTCGAAAGGGGCACGACCGAGCTCGCCCCGACGAAGTTCTTGAGGTCCTTCTGCGCCACGATGAGGTCGACCGGCTCGTTGTCCAAGTACGCCGTGACTTGCCGGTTCGTCCCGGCCAGGAAGCCGTTGAGAAGAAGGATGAGCATGATCGCGAGCGCCACCCCGCTACTGCTTATGGCGAAGCGCAGTTTCTCCTGAAACAGATTTCTTCTGGCGACATCTACCATGCTGCACCCCTCGCCGAAAATCTCGATGGATACTTTCGCGAAGGTGACGGTTTAATGAGGGTGCTTACCGTGACCCGGCGCGACGTGCCCGTGTATCCTGTCAACAAGATACGACAGGTGTTTTCCCACGTCGTTCTCGATCTTGCTAAAAAAGCGCTGTTTCTTGCTCTTCGAAGGATCCTTTCGGTACGCCAGTGGAGTCAGGCCGAAATGCTTCTTGAACTGCTTTGAGAAGTGGCTCGTGCTGTTGAGACCCACCTCAAAACAGACGTCCAGGATCGGGCGCTCCGTTTCGCGCAGGAGTTGTGCGGCACGCTCCATTCGCGTGCGCGCGATGAACTCCTGAAGCGTTTCGCCTTCGAGCAGCGAGAACGTCCGGCTCAGGTGGAACGGGCTTACCAGCATGGTTCGCGAGAGAAGTGAGAGGCGCAGCGCCTCGGGGTCGGAGAGATGCTCTCTGACGTACTCCTTGACCTCCTCGATCTTCTGCTCTTTGAGGAGCGTCATGACTTCGAACCCGGCATCCGCGACCGCCTCGTGAATCCTCTCAAGCGAGGTGCTTTCCTCATCAAACTCGATTTCCACCTCGCCGATTCTTACGGTGAGCCTGACCGGGGAGAGTGCCGATAACTCCTCTCGAAGCGTACGCACGCAGCTCAAACAACACATTCCCTTGACGCTCAATGTTTCTCTTCTTAAGTTACCTGCCATTTTAAGATTTCCCTCTGCATAGTTTTGTTACACCAGTTTAAAGAGAGAACGCATTTTTTAAAAGAGTCAGCCGTAGAAGCCGCCTCGCGACGCAAAAATGGCGAGTGCCTGCCGATTAAAGAAAGGGTTGTTAATTATTTTTTTAACCAAGTGCTTGTTAAGCAAGTGCTTTTAAGCTCAGGGTGGGGGGTCTTCCGAAGCGACAGGAGCATGGACTTGGCGATCTTGGGCTGGAAGGCACGGCGAGTCGGGGGAATGGCGTCGCGAGAATTCCAAAACTACCGGGGCGGCCAGCACTTTCATTGTTCGTCTCGATTGACATCGACGCCCTCTTAAAGTACTATTTTTTTCGTTGTTTTACGCGGGGGGATACCCGAGTGGCCAAAGGGGGCAGACTGTAAATCTGCTGGCGACGCCTTCGGAGGTTCGAATCCTCCTCCCCCCACAAAATCCGGCTTTGCCGGATTTTGTAGAGCATTAGAGCACTAGACGGTAGAATTTCACCGTTGTCCTAGCCGCCCTTTCGTGGCAAAATATTCGAGTCGGAATCTACACGCCCGCGTAGCTCAGTCGGCAGAGCACATCCATGGTAAGGATGGGGTCAACGGTTCAAGTCCGTTCGCGGGCTCACAACAAAGGCTGTTTCTTACGAACGAGCACTTATGGTTGATGGCTTAGAACTTTGAGCCGTTGGCCAAGGGGGGTATCTCCCGGGGGGAAGAATTCCCCCCGTGGTCTCTTATAGGAGAGGGGGATACCAGGGGGAGAACTGTGAGTTCGCCCCCTGGGGAGGCGGCTTCAGCCGCCGACGTCAACGGTTCAAGTCCGTTCGCGGGCTCACAACAAAGGCTGTTTCTTACGAACGAGCACTTATGGTTGATGGCTTAGAACTTTGAGCCGTTGGCCAAGGGGGGTATCTCCCGGGGGGAAGAATTCCCCCCGTGGTCTCTTATAGGAGAGGGGGATACCAGGGGGAGAACTGTGAGTTCGCCCCCTGGGGAGGCGGCTTCAGCCGCCGACGTCAACGGTTCAAGTCCGTTCGCGGGCTCACAACAAAGGCTGTTTCTTACGAACGAGCACTTATGGTTGATGGCTTAGAACTTTGAGCCGTTGGCCAAGGGGGGTATCTCCCGGGGGGAAGAATTCCCCGGTTTATAACTGGTTTACTTGGCGGCGTAGCTCAGTGGTTAGAGCACACGGTTCATACCCGTGGAGTCGGTGGTTCAAATCCACCCGCCGCTACCAAAAAAAGGTGTGAATATGCCCGTCTATGGATACCGCTGCTTTAAATGCGAGAAAGAGTTTGAGACCCTTCAAAACATGGGTGAAAGCGCGGTTCAACCTTGCCCCGAATGTGGAAGTGAGGCTAAGCGCCTTTACTATCCAGTCGGCATTATCTTCAAGGGTTCCGGCTTCCACGTCAACGACTATCCCAGCAAGCACAGGAAGACCCCCGAAGATCCCAAAGGAGAGTCAGGCGAGACCTTAAAAAGCCCGGAGGACGCGTCTTCCTCAAAACCAGCGGACGTGAAAGTAGATTAGCGCTAGGATTGGAGCATGTTTTAGCCGACCGCTAGATTTTGGTTCCTCCGGTCGCTTGCTCTGCTAAAATTTCTTCCGTCGCACTTTCGACGTCCGCCTTGACGCTCTCTACCCAGCGAAAGTCCTCCAAGTATTTGGGATCCCTAAGACCGGCCGACCGGTTTTTTTGATAGACGCTTAACATCCTGTTGCGCAGCTTCTTGATCTCCCACCGCACTCTGTACTGATCGGCCGCTTGGATGCTTTTATACTGGACGCTTACCGTTTTAATATGCTTCTTCACCTGGTCGAGAGACTTTCCAAGCAGGCCAAACTTTTGTTCTCCGTAAAAGCGCTCATACTCTTCAAGATGCCTCTCGATAAAGTCAAGCTCTAAGTCCAGCTTGTTCAAATTGCTTATCGGCAACCCAAGAACGATGCTCTCTGCGGACTCCCTGAGAGCATAGAGCGACGAGCCAGGAAGCGCGTTGCTGCTTGCAATCAATGAGGAGCCAAAAGCGACTAGAACCAGAGCCGCCGCCAAAGCCACGATCGTCCTCGGCCGCTTAAGCTGAGCGGGAACGAGTGGACGATAAAAGGTCAGATTGACGGTGGTTCCAAAACCGGGAACGGTCTCGCAGGTAAATCGGTCGCAAAGCTTTCGCATAAGCATAATGCCATAGCCGCCGTCACCAGGAAATTCTACCTCCTTCTCGGAGACCGTGAGGCCTTTACCGGTATCCTTGACTGCGAGAAATAGAGAGAAGGGCGTCATCGACCCATAAATCGTTATTAAAGAGGAAGTGTGCTTGTCGTCGTAAGCGTGGCGGATAACGTTTGTGCTCGCTTCCGACATGGCCACCTTGATTTCGTTAGAGCGGTCTTCGAACGGAGTACCCTCGATGAACTTATCGATGAACTTCCTTATCAAAGTCAAATTCATACCGTTGGCGGGCAATGACAACCTAATGCGCTTAACCAGCATGGCCCCTCTTACGCTCGTTCGCCTCTGCCAAATAATACCCGGACCCGTCGCCTACTAAACATTCAAGCGATGAATTTTTACTCTGACCGACCGATGCTCCCCCTCTTCTCAAGGGATTTTAGAATATTTAACCCCACCTGTCAGTAGGTTTGCGCACGCTAGTTGCTCAAGCAGGTGATGGTCATGGAAGAAAATATGCCAGGTAAAAGACGTATTGCGGAATAGACGGCGATTCACAATTCAACCCTCAATGGAAACGGCCGTAACCAGCGAACTCCTGGTGACGATTTTCCCAGTCTCCCATGTCGCCGCCGCACCCGTTGACCGCACAGTTTGTAGGCATTATCCTGAGATTTACTAAGCACACCGACTGGAGGGTTGAGTTTACAATGATGTTTTTCGGACCCTGGGACTTCGGTTCCGGTTATTATTGGCTGATGACGCTTTCGATGATCTTTTGGTGGATCGCCTTGATTGTCGCGATGGTTTTTGGCGTCCGCTGGCTGATAGGGACTTCGTCTTCTCAAAATGCAGGATCTCAACCGAACGCCGCCCTGGAGATATTAAAGATGCGCTACGCGCGCGGCGAGATTGAGAAAGAAGAGTTCGAGACGGTGAAAAAGGCGATATCGCGATAGGGCAAGATTAAATTTTAAAAACTATAACGTCGCTAGTGAAGCGGAATGTGCGCCTGTAGCTCAGGGGATAGAGCGTTGGTCTCCGGAACCAAAGGCCGCAGGTTCGAATCCTGCCAGGCGCACAAAATTACAGTTCCTGCCCCTCAACCTTGTCCGTCCCGCGTTTTCTCGGGCGACGTCGCCGGCGAAATCGCTGCTCGGCGACCTCGCGTCTCCGAAGCGCATTTGGGGAATCGCGTTCGGTCGGGAATTCCGGTTCATCAGGTGGAATATATGAGAATCCCTGATCAACGGCGTCAATATAATTCTCGGTCGCCTCGCGGTCGCCGGGAATGACTTCGACGTCTTCAAGCTCGGCTTCCTCCTTCACGTCGGCGCCCGGCCAGGGCGCCTGGGTGTGGCTCGACTTAAGCACATAGAGATCGTTGACGACGTCTATCACGCCGTCGACTATCTGGGCTATCGATTCGGCCATCTCCGCTTCTTCGGCGCTTTCCGCCGTGCCGCTCAGCTTAACGACGCCATTCACCACATCAACATCGATGTCGATGTCGTCGACGCGAGAGTCTTCTCCCAGCTTTGAGGCAACATCTTCGGCGATTTCATCGTCCGAACGAAACCAGGGATTATACTCTGGACTTGCTTCCATCAAATGCTCCTCTATGGCGGTTTCGTTAAGAAGTACCCAGTCGCCGGGAGAAGTACTCACACGCCAAAGTAGATTCTTTGCTTGTTTGGAAGACATTCGGCCGCCAACATACCAGCGACTAAAAGCCTGCAGATCAATTCGGCCTCCCTGTTTGAGCTTTCTTCTTGCTCAGCCTGTCGAGCGCTTCGACGGCTTCTTTCGAATCCGGACTGAATCGAACGGCGTCTTGCAAGAGCTCGACGGCCCTCCCGGCCTTTCCGGTCTTCTCGTAACTCATGGCGAGATAGTAAAGAATATCGGCCGCGTACGGCTCGATCCGAGCAGCCGCTTCATAGACTTCGATTGCCCCTGGAAAATCGCCCTTGGCGTAGAGCATGTCACCAAGCTCCGCGTTGCTGAAGAGCTGGCGGGGGAGATCTTTAGCCTTGCTCTCTTTAACCGCCTGGCGCAGTTGGATCTCTCTCTCGTTAATCACCTTCTCCAAACGCTTAACGTCGTCGCGCCCTGGGTCAAGCTCCATCGCGACCTTAAGATGGTAGATCGCCTCGGCATACTTATCGATTCTGAAGTAAGCGTTCGCGCCTTTCACATGAGCGATGATATCTCGAGGATTCTTCTCGAGTGCCTGATTGGCGCTCATGATAGCGATCTGAACCTCGTCCCCGGTAATGATGGTCGGCTTCTTCTCCTGCTTGGGCTCGAAGACGCTCTTTATCGCCGAGACTACGTCGCTCTGCTGCTCCGTCGTCTTATAGAGCCTGGCTATTATATTGAGACGAGCCTGGGCGGAGTACTTGGGGGTACAGGTGGTCAGGGTCAACCGGAAATCCCCGGTCGGCTTGAGGTTCGTGACGTCGCTCGGAGCCCTAGTCTCCGAGTACGCGACCTTATATTCATAAGTGGCGTCGATGGTCTCGATGATTATTGGGTCTCCGGGAGCCAGCTCGTCAAGACGGTTGAAGGGGCGGGTATAGGTGACACGGTGACCGGCTATCCCGACATTCCCCTTGCCGCCAGGGTTGACGGTCTCCGGATAGTGTCCGGGGCCGTTCTTGAGAACTTCGGTATCCGTGCCTTCCAGGACTACCTGATCAAGCTCGATTTTTGGAATGATGATCCTGGTGTTGGGAAAGGGTGCGCGCTTCTCATTCGACTTTTGGGAGGATTTGATTTTGAGCACCGACTCTTCCGCCTCGAACTTGCGCTGGCCGTAGACTTTGAGCTGCTCTTCCTGAAGCTTTCGAGAGATTGACTGCTGCTCTTTGGCCCTCTCTTCCCACTCCAGCCTAAGCTCGTACTGGGAGATGGCGCCGTAAACCTCCGTCGCCAGGGGAAAGAGCATGATTAGAAGACCGCCGATTATTAAGAGCTTGGAGACGCCATCCCGGTGCCTGTCGATAAACTTCCTCGCCGGGGAGAAGAACGCATTGAAGAGTCGCGAACGATCCCCTCTATGCATTTTGTTAAGACCTCTTCTTGTGCCTCATCTTCAAGCCAGAGGTCATCATACTGCCGCCACCCAGCAAATAGAGCCAGACCTCAGCGCCGGTATTTGCCTGCTCTTTTGGTGTAGTGGGTGCAGTAGGGGTCGCAGTCTGGGCGACCGCCGGTTGAGTGGTAACGGCGACCGTCCTCGCCGCCTCGGGAGCTCCCTGACTAACCAGATAATCGATGATCTGTAATTCCTGAACGCCTGAGATATACTCGGACGCACCGTTGCGGTCCATCCGGTCGATGACCTTGCTCCAATCTTCCCTGGCTTTCTTCACGCCCCTCCAAACATCGTCCTTATGGCAGCGAACGCAGTTCTGCTCAGTCAAGCTCTTTCCATCGGCCGCGAAGGACACGCCGGCTAACCCCAAGGTGATGGCGATGGCCATCGCCAATATGGAAAAAAACCTCCTGATATCCACGCCCTCCATCACACCTCCACAGCCTGTGAAGCTTTTCTCTAGCTTACCAAAATGCTAGCACATCTGTCTACCGATTAATTGAATAAACCATCTGGTAAGCACGCGGTTTATGCTATCGGTTACGCTCTCCATCAGCCCTGGGTGGACTTTCTTTTTAGGTAGACGTCGATCTTCCTTTTGACCCTCTGGAGAGCGTTATCTACGGATTTTACATGCCGTTTTAGCTCTTCCGCTATTTCCTGATAAGACTTCGCGTCTATGTAAAGCCGCAGTACATCCGCTTCGAAATCACTCAATATCTGCCCGAAGCTCGAGCGTATTGTCTTCGCCTCTTCCCCGCTGATCACGAGCTCCATTGGATCGGCGATCTCGCAGCCGGCGAGGATGTCAACGAGCGTCCGCTCCGATTCCCCTTCGGCAAAGATGGATCTGCTAAGGGAGATATACGAATTCAGCGGGATGTGCTTCTGACGGGTGGCGGTCTTTATCGCCGTGATCATCTGGCGAGTTATGCAAAGCTCGGCGAAGACCCTGAACGAGCTCTGCTTGTCTTCCCGATAGTCACGAATGGCCTTGTAAAGCCCGATCATTCCTTCCTGGACGAGGTCTTCTCGGTCAGCGCCGATTAGAAAGTAGGAGCGGGCTTTAACTTTGACGAAGTTCTTATACTTTTCCAACAGAAATTCGAGTGCCAGGTTATCTCCGGCGCGGGCGCTGATGACAAGTTGTGGGTCCGACAATGCTGCGAAGAGAGAGGAGGCGTACTGGCTGGTCTTGGTGTTAGTCTGCACCTGATTCGCCCTTAATCCTTAAGTAGTCCGAAAATCCGGTGCGCGCAATCACGTCCCGGGCTCAGGGGGTGACGGCTTTGATTATAGTCGCCCCTTCACTCTGGGTCAACAATGTTAAAAGTCCCTGATTAACTTATCAAGCACTCGTTTGACGGTGCCGTCGATTCTATCCTCCAGCCTGGGCCGACGGTTCGGTCCTCTTGACTCTATGTAGGAGCGTCCGGCTTCCCTAAGCACCTCGGAGATCTCCATGGAAAGCTGGCGTGCGCTCTTAATGATAACGCCCGGCCTAAAGACGACCTTCTGTTGCGCATAGTCGGACGTGGCAACGACGACCGGCCGCCCGGCGCTTAATTCATAAGACAGGCGCTCTATAACCGAATCGGCGCTCTCGCCGCTACGAGTAAAACAGACCTCGATTCCCAGGATCGTCGCCGTCTGCCTCTCTTTGTTGCTCGTTCCACCGGCGTCAAAGACAATGATGACGTCATAATCGGAGAGAGTGGCGACCGCGGCAAGGTCCTCCACCAGCCGGACGCGCGCGCGCTCAAGATCCGCCTCCTTGACCCTCTTATAACGAGCGTCGTGATTTATGAGGTTGTAGCCGTCGACGATTAGAATCTGTTTCATGTTTCCGCTTTCTTCCTAAATACTTCATACATTAGCAGGGCTCCTGCCACACTGACGTTTAGAGAGGAAACTTTCCCCATCATTGGGATGCGGACGAGCAAATCGCATTTCTCCCTGACAAGACGGGATAAACCCTCACCTTCGCTACCCAGAACGAGGAGCGCCTTGCGGCCTAAATCGGCTTGGAAAAGAGTGAGCTCCGCCTTGGCGTCCGCGCCGTAAACCCAGAAGCCGGCCCTTTTGACCTCTTCAAGGGCGCTTACGAGGTTTCCCACCCGGGTGATCCTTATGTGCTCAACGGCCCCCGCCGACGCTTTATAGACGGTCGTGGAGATGGGCGCCGACCGCCTTTTTGGCAATATCACCGCCGTCACCCCGGTCGCCTCAGCCGTCCGGATGAGCGCTCCCACGTTGTGGGGGTCCGTAATACCGTCGAGTGCCAGAAGAAGGGCTTCTTCCACGCCCTTAAGTCCGGCGAGCACATCCGGGAGTTCGGCGAATCGATATGGCTCAACTAAAGCGACGACGCCCTGATGGACGCCGCCTCCGGTCAGATCATCGATCGTGCGCCGCTCTACCCTTGTAACTTCGACTCCCTTGGCCTGCGCCAGAGCCCCGATTTCACCGACGACCGGGTGCGGCTTAAGGCCCTTCGCCAGGATGATCTTTTTTACCGGCCGCTCCCCATTCAGAAGCTCAAGAACGCCGCGCCGACCCGCAACGATGTTCACTCTTACTTCCCTCTGATCCGCCACTCCGGACCGGCCGGCGTGTCCTCGATTTCGATACCCATATCGACCAGGCCTTTTCTAATAAAATCAGCCGTCACCCAATCCTTTTTCGACCTGGCGACCTCTCTTAAGGCCAGCACCTGGTCAATCAACTCGCGCTTCGAGGCCCCGACGACGTCCGCCTTTAGAACTTCGGCGGCCAGAGTGTAGACGGCCTCCGGCAGCAAATCTTCCACATCCTCTTCTTCTGGAAGCTTTATCTCAAGGCCCAACGCTCCGGTAAGCTCGAAGAGGACTCCCCGGGCGTCCTCCAGCGCGTCGCGCGCTTCCATCGAGAGGGCGGCGTCATGCCCCTCCAGAAACATATTGATCTCTTTTACGAGCTCAAAGATGGACGCAAGGGCGGCGGCCGTGTTGAAGTCATCGTCCATCGCCGCACCGAATTCCTCTCTTGCTCGTCGAGAGGCGCTCGAGAGAGCATTGACCGCTTGAGGGTTTTCCCCAAACGAAGAGGCTGTTGTGGAGTCGAGTCGGCGCTCGATCCGGCGCACCGCATTTACCACCCTGTCATAGGCGGCGGTCGCTTCTTTAATCTTATCCGGGCCGAAATCGATCGGGCTCCGGTAGTGGGTTGAGAGGGCAAGAAGCCTCAAAACGTCCTTCCCGTGTTCGGCCAGTAGATCGCGAACGAGGATCACGTTACCGAGCGACTTGGCCATCTTCTCCTCGCCGATGTTGACCATCCCGCCATGCAACCAGTACTTGACGAAAGAGCCCCCGGCGCTCGCCCCTTCAGACTGAGCAATCTCATTCTCGTGATGGGGGAATATCAGGTCTTGGCCTCCACCGTGAATGTCGAAGCCCATCCCAAGGTACTTTTCGGACATGGCCGAGCACTCGATATGCCAGCCGGGCCTTCCCGTACCCCACGGCGAGTCCCAATGGGGCTCTCCCGGTTTTGAAGACTTCCAGAGCGCAAAGTCCATCGGGTGGCGCTTACGGGGATCGACGTCGACGCGCTCTCCGGCCCTCATGTCCTCGAGGGTCCGGTTGGCAAGCTTGCCGTAACCGGGGAACTTCGTTACTTCGAAGTAGACGTCGCCGTCGACGGCGTAGGCCAGATCCTTTTCAATCAAGCGCTTGATTATCGAGATCATCTCCCGAATGTGCTCGGTAGCCTTGGGCTCTACAGTGGGCTTGGCAAGCCCTAGACCTTTGGCGTCCTCGTGGAAAGCGCGGGTGAAGCGCTCGGCTATCTCAGCGGGCTCGACGCCCTCTTCTTTGGCTTTGTTGATGATCTTGTCTTCGACGTCGGTGATGTTGCGGACGTAGACCACGTCGTGGCCGCCGTACTTGAGGTAGCGGTAGATCACGTCGAAGGAGAGATAGGTGCGGGCGTTGCCGACATGGATGTAGTTATAGACGGTCGGGCCGCAGACGTACATGCCGACGCGAGCGGGTTCTCGCGGCGTAAAATCCTCTTTTCGCCTGGTAAGAGTATTAAAGACTCTTAAGGCCATGTTTTAATCCTCCGACTCCTCGCTCAAAAGTTCGTTTGCCAGATCATACGAGCGACTTAATCGCTGAAAGACTTCGTCTTTGCCCAATAGCACGATCGTACGGATCAGGTCCGGCCCGACATTCTGACCGGTAAGCGCGACGCGCATGGGGTGGAAGAGCTCTCGCCCGCGGATGCCGAGGGGCTTGAAGCTCTCCCGCATCGAGGCGAGAACGCCCTCAGCGCCCTCCAGGTCAAGCTCGTCGGTAGCCACGACGAGGGAACGAAACGCGTCCAGCACCTGTGGAACATATCCCTTCGCGAGCTCCTCTTTGGCTTCTTCCTGCACCTCGAACGGGCCGAGGAATATTCTAGCATAGGTGGGAATGTCAACGAGCAGAATCGAGTTTTCGCGGGCGGCGTCGACGGCTTTGACGACGAGTTCGAAATCGTCGACTGGAAGACCGGCCCTTTCAAGAAATGGTATGGCAAGCCGGGCGACCTGGTCCGGCGGGGTGGCGCGCAAATGCCGGCCGTTAAACCAGTCAAGTCTTGAACGCTCGAATGTCACAGGCGATTTATTGACCTTCTCGAGCTCAAAAGCGTCGGCTACTTCCTCCAATCCCAGGATTTCCCCGGAGGGTGGCGTCCAACCGAGGAGAGCGAGGTAATTATTGAGCGCCTCCGGCAGATAACCCGCTTCGCGGTATTCGAAGACGGAGACGGCGCCGTGCCTTTTTGAGAGCTTTGCGCCATCCTCGCCGACGATGAGCCCGAAGTGAGCGAAGAGGGGAGCTCGATAGCCGAGCGCTTCGAAGAGTGGAACGTGCCGGACCGAGTTGGGCAAGTGATCGTTTCCTCGGATGACATGGGTGATTTCCATTTCGCCGTCGTCTACGACGACTGCAAAGTGAAAACCAGCGCCGCCATCGGAGCGCTGGATGATGAAATCACCGACCTCCGACCCGTCGAACTCAACCTCTCCGTGGAGGACGTCGCTGACGGTGATTTTCTTCTCGGGCATGCGGAACCTTAAAGTCGGCTTCCGCCCTTCGGCCAAGAATCTCTCAATCTGAGCCTGGGAAATATCCCGGCAGGTGCCCTCGTAACGAGGGGGCCTGCCGGCGGCCAATTGCTTCTCGCGGCTCTCTTCGAGCTCGTCAGGAGTGCAAAAGCAATTATAAGCAAGCCCCTTCCTCAGAAGATCATCGGCCTTCGCACGATAGAGTTCGCCCCGTTCGCTCTGCCGGTAGGGCCCATAGCCGCCGCCGATATCCGGACCCTCGTCCCAATTCAACCCCAACCAGGCAAGCTGCTCGATAATCGATTTCTCGAAAAGCAATGTCGATCTGCTCCGGTCCGTGTCCTCGATGCGAAGAAGAAAATCGCCCTCGTTATGCCTGGCAAATAGCCAGTTAAAGAGGGCGGTTCTGGCCGATCCGATATGCAGATGACCCGTGGGGCTGGGAGCGAAACGCACCCGCACTCTATTATTTTCAACCATCGCCAGCGGAATCGCCTCCTAAACCGACCCCTACCCTGAAAATACGACCGCCGACCGCCGCTAAACCGAAAAAGTAAGGCGCGCTCCCCGAGCGCGCCGCCATGCACACGGCCGAGGACCTTCTGTCGGCCCGTTCGGGGAACGGGTCCTCAATTTTCATTGCCATGACGGTGCCTGCCAGTTGCTACTTGCTACTTGCCTTACCCTTCAAGCAAGACGACCGCATATGCTGCTATACCCTCTCCTCGGCCGGTGAATCCCATCCCCTCGCTCGTCTTCGCCTTAACGCTCACCCGGTCGAAGGGAAGCAAAAGCGCCTCCGCGATGCACTCTCTAATCCTGTCGCGGTGGGCGCGCAAGCTCGGTTCTTGCAGGATTACGACTGAATCGACACCGGAGAGGGTGAACCCCTTATCTTCAACTACATTCCGCGTCAAAGCTAAGAGCTTGAGACTTGATATCCCTCGATACGCCGGATCGGCGTCCGGGAAGTGCTCGCCGATATCGCCGGCGGCGGCGGCGCCGAGCATCGCGTCGATTATCGCGTGAAGAAGCACGTCGGCATCGGACCAACCTTCAAGGCCAAGCCGGTACGGGATCTCAACGCCCCCGAGGACCAGAGGTCGCCCCTCAACTAAACGATGTGCGTCATACCCGATGCCCACCCGCATGATCAGCTCCTAATTGGAAACGACAACTTCTACGGCGGTCGGCGGTCGGCGGTCGGCGGTCGTTTCTTGGCCGCCAATATCGCTTCCGCGATCACCAAGTCCGATAGTGTCGTTATCTTGATATTCTCATCGCTTCCCGGTACTAGCCGAATGCGCCCGCCCAACCTCTCGACAAGTGAAGCGTCGTCGGTGCCGAGGAAATCTTCCAGTTCTGCTCTCTCGTGAGCTTCGCGAATGACGTCCACCTGAAAGACCTGGGGCGTTTGCGCCAACCAGACCTCCTTCCGGTCGAGGGTTTTCACGATCATTTCGCCGGAGACCATCTTCGGCGTGTCCTTCAACGGGACGGCGGCCACCGTTCCCTCCCAGCCGGAAAGCGCGTTGAAACAGGCGTCGATCAAGCCGGGGGTCACCAGAGGACGGGCGCCATCGTGGATCGCGACGACGCTCGCATCTCTCGGAAGAGCGGCCAGCCCCCTGGCGACGGAGTCTTGCCGCTCGACTCCACCACCGACGACCTTGGCCACCTTGCCCAGCCCAAACTTCTGGACGATCTCCCTTTGACAGAAATCAACGTCGTTCCGGTTGACGACGACTACTGTAGACTCGACCGATGGGGCCAACTCAAAGGCGCGGATCGTATGGACGAGCAAAGGCACCCCAGCCAGAGGAAAGTACTGCTTTCCTTCCGGGACGCCCATGCGGACGCCGAACCCGGCCGCTGCGATCACCGCCACCCTCACGCCCTACTCCTTCAACTTGCTAAAGATCATGCGACCAGCCGGCGTCTGAAGGACGCTGGTCACGAGGACCTCAACCTCTCGCCCAACATGCGTCTTTCCGCCGTCGACAACGACCATCGTCCCATCGTCCAGATAGCCGACCCCTTGACCAACCTCCTTGCCCTCGCGGATCAGATCAACAACCATATTCTCGCCGGGAAGAACGACGGGTCGCAAAGCATCGGCAACCTCATTCAGGTTGAGAACCGGCGTTCCTTGAAGGTCGGCCACCTTATTGAGATTATAGTCGTTCGTGACGATAACGCCGCCATTGTTCAGGGCCAGCCTGACGAGCTTGGCGTCAACATCCGAGAGTTCCGGATAATCGCGCTCCAGGATTTCAAGGCGACCGTCCGATTCCCGCTGGAGCGTTTTCAGAATGTCCAGCCCGCGCCGGCCCCGGTTTCGCTTCAGTTGATCATCCGAGTCGGCTACCATCTGCAATTCGCGCAAGACGAACCCGGGGACGACCAGCTTGCCTTCGAGAAACCCCGTCCTGACTATATCGGCTATCCTTCCATCTATTATTGCGCTGGTATCGAGGATCTTAGCCCTGGCAATTCCGCCAAGCTCGTCGATGACCGTCCCGCTCTCACCAAGCCTGCGAATGGGCACTTTGAGATCGCGACTCTTCTTGAGGGCGATGTGAACGCCAAGATATCCGAAGATGGCGAAGGCGAAGACCGCCACGGTAAATTGTAGAAAGTCGATCTTGAGGTACCCGAATGGCAAAGAAACCAGCCAGGCCAAAATGAGCCCGACTAATAGACCAGCGGTGGTGAAGACTATCTCAAAAGGGGATATCTTTTGAATTTTCGATTCAAACCAGGCGTAAGTTTTGACCAGCCGACGCCCGACGATGCCTCCGACCACGTAGCCGACGCCCGCGCCGATTATGACGAAGATTATGATTGCGAGAAATTTATAATCGTTAAATGGGGCGGGCAGCGACGACAATCCCATGCCGAACTGGTAGGCACCGATGGTTCCGACGACCACGAAGATCAATCGGATAAATTCCACCATTATAATCACCTCCAATTATGATGTAGTCGGTCTTTTATCAAGCACCTCCTCGCTGTGGAATTTATGATATATCGATACGATAAATTTTTTAGATGTATCTCTCTAAAATATTGTACTCTTTGAGCCTTTGCAGTCCGTCGGCGATCGCTTGAGCGCGCATCGGGCCGACGCCGTCGACGGCGTCAAGCTCTTCGAGCGAAGCCCCCATGACCCTTTTGAGGTCGTGGAACCTTTCGACAATGCGGTCGACCACCGCCATCGGCAGGCGGGGGATCTTGGAGAGCAGCCGGTATCCGCGAGCATGCACGGGCTGTTCGAGATCTGCCATGTCGTACCCGAGCAGGCGGCTTATGGCCGTCACATCAAGCAACGCTTCAGCCGAGAGATTCGACACCCCGGCCTGGACGTCCGCCGCCTTTTCAACATCGGTCGCATAATCCCTTACCAGCATAAGCGTCTGGAATTCAATGTTTCCAACCAGTTCGTCGAGCTGCATCTGTATAAGCCGCCCCTCCGTCCCCAGCTCGCTGATGTAGCGGCTTATCTCGCTCGACACCCGATGAAGCATCTCCGAGCGCTGAAGGCCCGTTACCACATCCGTTAATGTTACGAGATCCTCAAACTCCAGTGCTGAGAGGTTTGATGAGACTTCGTCCAGGCGCACTCTGTACTTCTCCAGAGTCTGAAGGGCCTGGTTGGCTTTGGCCAGAAGCACGCGGATATCCTGGAGCGCGTACTTGAGATCGTCCAGGTAGAGAGAGATTATTTCCCGGCGCTGGGAGATGGATATGACAAAGGCCTCGGTCTGCTTCGCTACCCTTTCCGCCGTCCGGTGCCGCATGCCGGTCTCGGCGGTAA
This sequence comes from Actinomycetota bacterium, assembly GCA_023481285.1. Taxonomy (GTDB): domain Bacteria; phylum Actinomycetota; class Aquicultoria; order Aquicultorales; family JAMCWL01; genus JAMCWL01. Next base: position 52,751 of record JAMCWL010000071.1, read on the forward strand.
GAATCGACGGGTCGGGCACAAGGTGAACGTTGGCTCGCAATATCTTTTCCATATTTTCGTCGACGATTATCGCGCCATCCATCTTGGCCAGCTCGAAAAGTCGCTGAGCGGTGAAGTCGGCGTCAAGAACGAAGCCCCCATTGCACAGGGGTTCAACGCCTTCGACATCCCCGACGACGATGAGCGCGCCGGTCTGAGCACTCAAAATGTGCTCGAGCCCCTCGCGCATCTCCGTGCCCGGGGCGACCTTCTGAAAGGCTTCTATCAACAATTCTTCCTTGGTGCGAGACGTGGATTGCATACAAGAGTAATTAAAACAAGGTGAGGCCAGGAAAACAAGGACTGATTTGTTTAGTACGCTTTACAGAAAACCGATTGCTTTTGTTAGCGTCTTTGCGGTCAGTATTTCCAGACCGATATTCCCGAACTGTTCCCCGGCTTGAGCTGGAATGATAGCGTGCTTGAAGCCCAGCTTCGCAGCTTCTTTGAGGCGCCTTTCGAGCTGTGAAACGAAGCGGACCTCTCCGGCAAGGCCAACCTCACCTATAGCGACCATGTCAGCCGGAATAGGAATGTCCTTGTGCGCGGAGGCGACCGCGAGCGCCGCAGCCAAGTCGACCGCCGGCTCGCCAACCTTCACGCCGCCTACTGCATTGACGTAAACGTCGTCTTTGCCCAGATTCAAACCGACCCGGCGCTCAAGAACGGCGAGCGTTAGGCAGAGCCGGTTGTAATCGAGACCGGAGGTCATCCGCCTGGGCACCGCGAGATGTGAAAGAGTAACGAGCGCCTGGAGTTCAACGACGATCGGCCTTGTCCCCTCCATCGTCGGTACGGCTATCGAACCCGTCGCTCCTTCCGGGCGCTGGCTCAGGAAGAAAGCCGACGGATCGGTCACCCCGATAAGACCTCGATCGGTCATCTCGAAAACGCCGATCTCGTTGGTCGAGCCATACCTGTTCTTGACCGCCCGGATGATCCTGAAGGATTGATGACGGTCACCCTCGAAGTAAAGTACCGTATCCACGATATGCTCGAGGAGCCTGGGACCGGCTATCGAGCCCTCCTTGGTAACGTGACCGACGATAAAGACGGGGAGCCCGGTCCGTTTGGCCAGGCGCATAAGATGTCCGGTTGCCTCCCTAACCTGCGAGACCGAGCCGGGAGCGGACGATATGTCGGAGTCGAACATCGTCTGGATGGAGTCGACGACGAGAAGCGCCGGATTCATCTCCTCCGCACCTCTCGCTATCTCCTTGATGTCGATCTCGGCCAAGATGAAGAGATCATGGGCGAGCGTTCCCAGTCGGCGGGCACGCACGCCTATCTGGCGAGCCGATTCCTCGCCTGAAACTAGAAGAACCGGCCCCGACTTGCGCGCCATTTCATTTGCCGCCTGGATGAGGAGGGTCGATTTACCCACGCCGGGTTCGCCGCCTATCAAGACAAGAGAGCCCGGGACCACACCGCCTCCGAGAACCCGGTCGAATTCGGCCAGGCCGGTCGGAAAGCGCTCCTCGGGCTCATCGGCGATCCCGGTGATGGGACGCGGCTCCTCACTTAAACCAATCGCCCGCCTTAGTGAAGAGGTTGGAGTCAGGTCAAGCGGCTCTTCAGCCATACTTCCCCATTCACCGCAGTCCGGACAGCGCCCGAGGGGTTTTGGTGCGGTATAGCCACAGACCTGGCAGCGGGCCACATATCGTATTTTCGCCATACAAGTCATTTTAAGGCATCAGCCGAGAGCAGTCACTCTCTTGGTTTCTTGGTTTCTTGGTTTCTTGGTTTCTTGGTAGTAGGGGCGAGCCGGTGGCTCGCCCGAAACTTCGGCAACCCCATCTTGAGGGCACCAACTGGGCCATCCAGCGGAAGATAAATCTTTATTACATCGCTACAGCAGTCGGATCCTTGCGTGCACTTAAAGTTTGGTGCATCACTCAACTATCTACTATGGTACCAGGGTACTACGGTACTAAGAGACCAGAGGCGCCTCCAATAGGCATAGAGATTCTAAGAAAACAAAGAAACTATGAGACTAAGTAGGGGCACGCCGGTGGCGTGCCCGACCGATGATGATCAAAGAAAGATACAAGATGAGCGCGCTTATCTTTTGCTTCTACCACCCGCGCCCACGCGCTCCCGCTCGGATGCGTGAAACCTTATCTGCGAATCTTCAGTGTCGACAATGACCGTGTCGCCGACCTTGAAGCGCTTGCTTAGCAGGGCCTCGGATAGCGGGTCCTCGATGAGGCGCTGGATAGCCCGTCGCAAGGGCCTCGCTCCCATCGCCGGGTCGTAACCCTCCTTGGCGAGAATCTCCTTGGCGCCTTCGGTCAACTCGAGCCCCATGTCCCTCTCGCGCATCTGCTCCCGGATCCGGTGGAACATTATGTCGACGATCGCTTTTATGTTGTCGATCGTCAGTTCATGGAAGACGATGACGTCGTCTACCCTGTTCAAGAACTCCGGTCGGAAGGTCTTCTTAAGCTCGGCGATCACCTTATCTTTCATGTCGTTATAAGAGAGACCGCCCTCCTGGCTATGGCTGAACCCGACTGGGGTCGCCTTCTGTATATATCGCGCACCGATATTCGAGGTCATGATGATGACGGCGTTCTTAAAATCAACCGACCGGCCCTGCGCATCGGTCAATCGCCCATCCTCCAGAATCTGCAGGAGCACATTGAAGACGTCGGGGTGCGCCTTTTCGATCTCGTCGAAAAGGATCACCGAGTAGGGTCGGCGCCTGATCGACTCGGTAAGCTGACCGCCCTCCTCATAACCAACGTAACCGGGCGGCGAACCGACCATTCTTGAGACGGTGTGCTTCTCCATGTATTCGCTCATGTCGAGCTGTATCAGGGAGTTTTCGTCTCCGAAAAGGAACTCCGCTAGCGCCTTGGCCAGCTCGGTCTTCCCGACGCCTGAAGGTCCCAGGAAGATAAAGCTACCGGCCGGCCTTTTCGGGTCCTTCAGGCCGGACCTGGCTCGCCGGATTGCTTTGGAGACCGCCTTGATCGCTTCGTCTTGGCTGACGACCCGCTTGTGCAGCTCGGACTCCATTCTCAAGAGTTTCGATGTCTCTTCCTCGGTCAATCGGAATACCGGAATGCCCGTCCACATCGAAACGACGTCCGCTATCTGCTCCTCGGTAACGGTGGCTGCGGGAGCGGTCAGCTCGTCCCAGACCGGTTCTCCTCCGCCCACCTCGGCCTCAAGCTTGTTCTCCTTGTCACGCAGAGCAGCAACTCTCTCAAAGTTCTGATCCCGCGCGGCCTTATCTTTCTCCCCCCGAACTTTAGTCAGCTCTTCGAGCTCGGCAAGCTGTCGAGGAGCGGTCATCATCTTGATGCGAACCTTGGATGAGGCCTCATCGATCAGGTCGATCGCTTTGTCTGGTAGGAACCGGTCGGAGATATATCGCTCAGCCAACCTGGCCGCGGCAACGAGCGCCGCGTCGGTTATCTGCACGTGGTGGTGGTTCTCATACCGCTCGCGCAATCCCTCGAGGATTTCGACCGTCTCTTGGACGGTGGGCTCGCCGACCTGAATGGGCTGGAACCGGCGCTCAAGCGCCGCGTCCTTCTCCACGTGCTTGCGGTACTCATCGAGAGTCGTCGCCCCGATCGTTTGAAGCTCACCACGAGCAAGCGCCGGCTTAAGTATGGAAGCCGCGTCTATCGCGCCTTCCGCCGCGCCCGCGCCGACCAGATTGTGCATCTCGTCGACGAAGAGGATGACGTCGCCGCGCTCGCGTATCTCCTTCATCACCTTCTTAAGGCGCTCTTCGAACTCACCGCGGTACTTCGAACCCGCAACGAGCGCCCCCAGATCGAGCGTGTACATTTCTTTGTTCTTGAGTAGTTCGGGAACATCTCCACCCGCTATCTTCTGGGCGAGCCCTTCGACGACGGCCGTCTTACCAACCCCCGGTTCTCCAATCAGCACCGGGTTGTTCTTTGTCCGGCGTGAGAGTATCTGGATGACCCGTTCGATCTCCTTCTCACGCCCGATAACCGGATCGAGCTTGCCCTCACGAGCCAGGCGAGTGAGGTTTCGACCGAACTCGTCGAGAAGCGAGGTCCCGTAATTCCGATAAGTGCTGGAACCTGTTTCCGTCCGGCCATAGTAGCCGGAGAGCAACTGGATGACCTGGTTTCTAACCCTGTCGAGATCGGCGCCGAGATTGTAAAGAACCCTGGCGGCTACCCCCTCGCCCTCGCGTATCAAACCAAGCAAGATGTGTTCGGTGCCGATATAATTGTGGCCAAGCTGGAGCGCTTCCCTGAGTGAAAGCTCGAGAACCTTCTTGGCTCTTGGAGTGAACGGTATATGACCAACCGGAGCTGAACTGCCCCGGCCGATTATCTCCTCGACCTGCGCTCTCACGTCGTATAAGCTAATCCCGAGGTTCTGAAGGGCTTTAGCTGCCACACCCTCTTCCTCTCTGATTAGACCAAGGAGGAGGTGCTCGGTGCCTATGTAATTTTGGTTGAGCATCCGCGCTTCTTCCTGTGCAAAAACGACTACGCGGCGTGCTCGTTCCGTGAACCTCTCAAACACCTTGCTTTCTCCCTTCTATTATAAAAATCGCATAAACGTGGTCCGCGACTTACATCTGCGCAGCTACAACGTGTAATATCCCCTAAAAATCTCCGAACAAACCGGCGCTATTATTTTACCATCAAAGTTAATCCCTGGAAAAACCCTCTTTTCCGAGCTCTTCGGGATATAGTTGCTTGCCTTAGGCTCACCCAGCAAACCCACCTTCGTTTAAGAAGCTTATCGGCATATCCGCAAGAACCGATTAGTTAAACAGACGCTAGATACTAGATGGTAGACTTTGGACAGAGACATATTTTAAGGCCGCAGATCTCATGATGGCACAAATTCTTAAGTAATCCGGCGTCCAGTGTCTAGAGTCCGAAGTCTAGAGTCCGAAGTCTAGAGTCTGCTTTCCGGCCTCATATGTGGAAAGCTTATGACCTCCCGGATCGAATAATTATCCGTGAGAATCATAACTAGGCGGTCTATACCCAAACCAAGACCGCCGGTTGGGGGCATGCCATATTCGAGAGCGCGGAGGAAATCCTCGTCCATCGCTTGCGCTTCCTCATCGCCAGCCTCACGAGCTTTCATCTGCTCCTCAAAGCGCTCTCTCTGCTCAATTGGATTTGTGAGCTCGGAGAAAGCCGTGCCGAGCTCCAGCCCCGCGATGACAAGCTCAAACCTTTCGGTAACATCCGGATCGTCCTCGCGCTTCCGGGCGAGCGGGCTTATTTCCACGGGATAGTCGGTAATGAAAATCGGTTGGAAGAGCCCCGGCTGGACGAGCTGCTCGAAGAGCTCGTTGATCACTCTCCCTTTTCCGAAATGCTTTTCGTAATGGACGCCCTTGTCGTCGGCGACATTTGTCAGCTCTTCCAGGGTCATGTCAAATGAGACGCCGAGGCCCGCGTAGCGCTCGATCGACTCGATCATCGTGAGGCGCTCCCAGTCGCTCGAGAGATCCAGCTCTTTCCCCTGATACGATATGTTTAGCGTCCCCCTGGCAAACTCCGCGGCCGCTTTGATCAGACCTTCTGCAAGATCCATCATGTCGCGGTAGTCGGCGTACGCCTGATAGACCTCGAGCATCGTGAATTCGGGGTTGTGCCTGACGGAGATGCCCTCGTTTCGGAAGTTCCGATTCAATTCGTAAACGCGCTCCATATCTCCCACGATCAGGCGCTTCAAGTAAAGCTCCGGCGCGACTCTCATAAAAAGATCGATGTCTAAAGCGTAGTGGTGAGTGACAAAAGGCCTAGCCGTCGCTCCACCGGGTATCGGCTGAAGCATCGGCGTCTCCACTTCCAGAAACCCCCGCTCGTCCAGATAGCTCCTGAGCGCCTTGATAATATGGGTGCGCGTAATCAGAGTCTGGCGAGCATCTTCGTTTACGATGAGGTCCGCGTAGCGCTGGCGGAAGCGAATTTCGACGTCTTTAAGCCCGTGCCATTTTTCGGGCAGGGGCCTTAAAGACTTGGTTAGAAGTTCAAAAGATTGGACGCGTACCGATAGTTCTCCCCGACGAGTCTTCACCGCGGTGCCCCGCACTCCGACGATGTCACCGATGTCGAGGGATAGAAACTCCTCGTATCGCTCCGTCCCCATGGTATCTTCGAGCAGGTAAAGCTGGAGGCGGCCGCTTCGATCCTGGATCACGGCGAATGAGACTCTCCCGTGACGGCGAATGGTCATGATCCGCCCGGCAGTTGATATGAGATCGGCCGCTTCATCTCCGGCCGCAAGACCTCCGTACTTGGCGATGATATCGCCGAGGCGATACTCTCGCTCAAACCTGGATTTAAAGGGGTTTACTCCTACCGATGAGAGCTCATCGAGCTTTTGGCGACGCTGGCCCATCAGGTCGCTTACTTCACTATTCACAAGCGCTCCTTGCCGGTACCTTAGTACCCTGGTACCTTAGTACCCTGGTAGAGTGTCTTACGTGCACTTAAACCCAGGTACACCACTCAATAATCTACCATGGCACTAAGATACTAAGTCACCAAGGTACTAGTTAGTGCTTCGGCCTTTTGACTTTGACGATTTTATACTCGAGGATTCCTTGCGGGACCCGAACCCGCACGATGTCGCCGGCTCTTTTGTCGATAATCGCCTGGCCCACCGGAGATTCGTTCGAGATGCGATGATTGGTTGGATCAGCCTCAACGGATCCGACGAGTTGGTACTCTTCCTGCTCACCGGATTCACGGTCTTCGAGGAGGATGATGGAACCGAGCCCGACCCGTCCACGCACCTGCTGGCCGTTGCCGTCAATGACCTTGGCGTTACAGAGGAGTTCGTTAATCTGGATAATCCTGCCCTCGACGAAAGCTTGCTCGTTTTTAGCGTCGTCATATTCCGAATTCTCGCTCAGGTCGCCAAACTCGATGGATTGCTTGATCCGCTCGGCTATTTCCCGACGCTTTTTTGTTTCCAGGAAATGAAGTTCCTCCGTCAGTTTATTGTAACCTTCAGCCGTAAGGACGATTTCTTTTTCCAAAGTCGCTTGCTCCTCCCCGGGAAGAAACACTAACTCTTCAGTGCCTTCTCTCGAAAACTAGCTTCGTATTATATGGAAACGCGTATGCATTGTCAAAATCAGTTTAGAGAGTACGCGAGGGGGAAAAAGTGACCCTAATCGAATATCGAGGGCGTCATATAACTTCCTCCCAAGCGGTCCTGCAAGATCGAATCAGGGAACCGAATGGCAGCCCTAGGGAAAGCCGTAAGGCCTACGGGAAAGGTCCCAAGCGAATGGGGGTAAACTAGGGGTATGAGCC
>JAMCWL010000062.1 GCA_023481285.1 Actinomycetota bacterium
CCTCCTGGGCGATGTCTACCCTGGCCAAGGGGCGTTTCGCCCGTTAGAAGTCAATCTAATGCTTCGTCTACCAGCGGTAATAAAACCTACCGCTTGAACGCCGAATAGAGGTTATCTCCAGGGCAAGCCGTCGCGTTCACGTCTCGGTGGCCCTCGATCATGGCGACTGTCTGACCCTTGAGCCATGCCGTCAGATTGTCGAGAGCGGCATGGGTCTCGGGCGTGGGTGTCCCCGTCTGATAGTCGCCAAGACAGGCGACGCCAATCGAGCGGGTATTGAAGCCGGAGGCGTGGGCGCCGACTGCGGCAAGACCGCCTTCGCGGCCCTCGTAGATATCGCCCGTGCGGCCGACGAGGAGGTTATATCCGATGTCGTTCCATCCGCGTCCGTCCATATGAGCGTTCTGGATCGCGCGGATCTCCGCGAGCTCGTCACCGCCCGGCGCGGTCGTGATCGTGTGATGGACGATCTCGGCATCCTTGCCGGACTGCGGGTTATCTTGCTTCGGCGGCCGCGCTCCCCAGACTGCTCTCGGAATGATGGCGATAACCCTCCCGGCGGAAGGCTCTCGATGCGGTATCTCCGTGACCGGAAGCGGCACGGTCGGATTCTCCAGCTCTCCCCTCGTATGAGTTCCCGCTATGCCGTCAACGACGAGGCCGTACTTCGTCTGGAATGCTTCCGTGGCCGCGACGGTCCTGTCTCCCGCTAGGCCGTCGATGGAACCGGGCTCGAAACCGAGCTTCGCAAGTCCTCCCTGGACCCACTGGACCTCGCTCAGAAGTGAGGTCCAAGTCTCGCCACCCGTACCATCCTCTTCTGCTCTTACCTCTCCGTCTACAGAGAGGCGACGGACCTCCTGATATGTGCGGACCGCGCCATCGGTTTTCTCGCCGAAATCGCTATCGATAAGTCCGCATGGGAAGCCGAGGAAATTGAGGTCGCGCTGGAGCCACCAGACGGAATCGCTCTCGGGGCATCCGATTTTTAGGATCATCGCTAATCAACCCTTTCCGGCCAGTGCCACGTTCCTTCTTTGGGGTCTTCCGAGTGGTCGATGCCGTAGTGGTCGAACGCCGATCCCCCAGGCGGCATGATGTGAAGATCGACCGCACCCCGGGTAGCATCATGTACCCGTGTGATGATAGCCGCTCTGTGGGGGTTCCCCTCCTCGGATACGTAGTGAACGATCCTGCCGATTTGGAGTCCTTTCATAGTCCTTTACCTCCCTTTCGTTTTAGACTGTCAGACGTCTGACAGTCTGCTTCAATACGACCCATTCCTATCCCACCAGGCCAGCGCATTCTCCGCCGTGCCGTATCTGTCGATGATGTAAGCCACACCGTTTTGAACTTGCCAGGCCACCTTCCCCAGGGGAACGTAGTCGCCCGGACATCGCTGAAAGAGTCCGGCCGCCCCACTCGTCGGATTCACGGCCCAAGGGTCGTCGCCCGATTCCCTGTCCATGATAATCTTGACGGGCTCGGGGTTGATGCCCTGCTTGGCGCACTCGGCTTCGATGGCTGAATGGACATCGATTATTTCGGCCGAAATAGTTCGCTTGGCACCTCTGCTTGACATCTGCCTAGCGCTCATGGACTCGATCGTTGCGGTAGCCTCTGTTAGCTCTGCTCTTAAGCCCGCGATCGTCTCCGAGTCCTCGGCGATCTGGCGCTCAAGCTCCACGATGGAATCCCGATAGAAGCCGGATACCGCCTCCACGGCCTCGCGCTCGATTGTGCGGCGATCCGGCCCAAGGGTAGGCACCCTGGAGTCGCCGTAGCGGAAATGACCCACGAGGGCCACGAGGGCCACGAGGGCAAACAAAAAGACGGCCGCAGCCGTCCTAGCTCCGCTATTCAATTTGAGACCTCCTGTTAGTTGCCGAAATACCGCCCGGCTAACAGACCCAGCAAAAGCATTATGATCCCCGTCGCTATCGCTGAGGCCCACGCGAACCAGGGAGGTACCCACTTTTCAAGCCGCTTGAAAATCTTGCCGAGCGTGTCTTTGATCTCGCCGTGGTCGCGGCAGTTTTCCTCATGCCGGAGTGTCGTCTCGCGCTCAAGGACGGCGACCCGCCCCCGGAGCTCGCCCACGTCGGCGATCGCCTCCATACCTGCAATGATCCCGTCGGTGATTGAGTCGCCGGTCCGCTGAGCGATCTTCGGTGGTGCCATATTATGCCTCCTCGTCTCTATTTCTTCGCTTCCAACTTCTCCAGTCGAGCTTCGAGCGCAGCGATCCTATCTTCCAGGGCTTGCTGAGGACCGACAGGAAGGGGCTCGTCTGGGACTTCTTCTGCCTCAACCAAGACCATCTTTTCCTTGCCTTTGACCTCTTGCCTTTCCCAAAGCTCATTTACTGCCATGCAAATCACCTACACCTTCGCTCGGAGATAAGTTGCCGGCTGGTCGTACCAGCCGTAAAGCATACCGCTTGGACACGGGTCGGGTAACGGGCCATAGGCTTGCGCCTTGTAAAGAGATGGCCGCGACGTGCTGCCGCAACCATCGCTACCGTAGAGCGGAATGATCTCAAATATTCCGAGGCCAAGCACACCTGGCGTTCCAGAGTAGATAGCCACCAGGTGGAATTTTTGTTGAGTGAACGACTGCTTGCCTGCGGCTATGGAAAAAGTCTTTTCGCCGGTCGTGGCTGTGCTTACTTCGCCGGCATCGAGATATAAAGCACCCGGCAACCCACCGCCGTTATCGACGTAAAGACCTACACGGACCATTCCCGCAGCGGCGGTTTGAACTTTTACGCCTATTTGGTCGAACTGGTCCTGACTTTCGACGGGGAACGGGAGAATGTTGAGCTGATTCGCCGCGACCGTGACGGTTGGCTCGTAATGGCACTTGTGCGGTGCCGTATACCACCTGCCGGGGACGCGAGAAGAATATAAGCCGCTATGGCTGTTCAACCTCTCCGTCACGCTCGCTTTCGCGCCCTCCGGCTGAGCCCCCAAGACCGTTGATATCTGGTTTACGCGATCGATCGCCGCGTCAATCTTGTCATCCGCCTGTTCCCAGGTGTCGGCCGCGTCAGCGCCGACGTCCGAGACGCTATTCGGTTTTGAGAGCGTCGTCTGATCTATTGGCATGTTTCCTCCCTAAGCTGTTCGCTTCCAGATGTAGCACGTAATGTAGGGCTGAAGGTTGCCCGCGTTACCAGTGCCTTCATAACCAGTGTATCCACCTTGCTTACCTTTCTTTTACCGATCGTCAGGCTCGATCCATCATTAGGTCAGCTTGGTGGCTGGAGCCTTTTGGAGAAGTAGCTTCCCCAGCCGATCAGACCCTCCAGGAATGCCGGGCCCATCGCACCGGCCAGAAACATCATGATTGGCGAGTGGTCGATGATGACGCCAGCGATCGCACCCGCAATGAGGGCCCAGAAGATGCCGAGGTTCACGCAGAGCCTCCC
>JAMCWL010000033.1 GCA_023481285.1 Actinomycetota bacterium
AATCGACGTCGTTTTTGACGGAAAAAAGCGACGCTCCACTCGCCGAACGACCAAAATGAACCCTTCAAAATCGGCGAATCCTTTATGGCAATCGAATCAAAAAAGCCCGTGCTGTGCGGTGAGACCACGACTATGCTGTCGGGTTCAGCAGAAGCGATCTCGGACGCGAGGCGTTTCATCGCGTCGACCGTCGATTTAACCTCTACAAGGTTTTCCCGGCCGATTTCCGGGATGATAATCGGCGGGTGTGGTGATGTGCAGCCCATGGCAATGCCCATGGCTCCTCCAAGGTGTTAACGAACGACCCGCCCCATTAGGAAGTGCGTTCGCGCCTCCTCGATCAAGATATTCACCATTCCGTGAATGAGTTCCTTCCCCCCGGAGAAGTTGATCACCTTATTCGTTCGCGTCCTCGCGGTTAAGGTTCCATTTCCCCTCTTGCTGGGGCCCTCGACAAATGCCTGGATCACTCGGCCGACGAGGGCGGCGTTCTTCTCGAGGCTGATCCGGTTCTGCACTTTCAGAAGCCGCTCGAAACGGTCCGCTTTTACCTCGTGGGGAACCAGATCCCCCATCTTCGCGGCCGGTGTCCCCTCTCTGGGCGAGTAGATGAAGGTAAACGCGTAGTCGAATCTCGCTCGCTCGACGACGTCCAGCGTCTCTTTAAAATCTTCTTCGGTTTCGTCCGGGAATCCCACCATGATGTCCGTGGTCAAAGCGATCTCCGGGAGCGTCGCGTATACCTTCTCGACGATCCTCAAGTAATCCTCTTTTGCGTAGCGTCGATTCATTCCGGCGAGGACTCGGGTCGAGCCAGCTTGAACCGGCAGGTGAAGATGCTCGCACACTTTCTCCAACTCAGCGAGCGCTTGTATGGTCTCCTCTGAGAGGTCCTTCGGGTGAGACGTCGTGAAGCGAATCCTCTCCAGGCCGTTAACTTCATTGATCTCACTCATGAGCCGGGCGAATTGTGGCTTTCCATAAAGGTCGCGCCCGTAGGAGTTGACGTTTTGCCCGAGGAGAGTCACTTCAACCACGCCGTCCGCCACGAGCTTTTCCACCTCGTTCTTCAAATCCTCGACCGGGCGGCTGACTTCGCGGCCGCGGACGTGCGGCACGACGCAGTACGTACAAAAATTGTTGCAGCCGACGACGATAGGTACCCAGGCGTGATGCTTCTCTTCGCGCAGGCTCGGCGCACCGTTCGGCGGCAGGTCCAACGCGTCGAGCACCTCGCAGACGGGCTTCGTCGAGACCTGCGCCCGCTCGACGAGTTGGGGCAAGTTCACGTAGTTGTGCGTCCCGAAAACGACGTCGACGTGCGGAAGCTTCTCAAGCAGGCGCTCCTTCTCCTTCTGGGCGACGCATCCCCCCACGGCGATGATCATTTCGGGTCGCACAGCCTTCAGCCTCTTGAGCCCGGCGACGTTGCCGATCAGGCGATCCTCCGCATGCTGGCGCACCGTGCAGGTGTTGAAGACGACCAGATCCGCCTCGTCCATATCGTCCGTCCAGGTGTGACCGTTGCGCGCGAGAAGGCCGGCCATCCGCTCGGAGTCGTGCTTATTCATCTGGCAGCCAAACGTGACGATGTGGAAGTTCATGATTGAATTATTTTAGCAGAGAATCGGATTTTTTCAGGCGCCGCAAGGATATGATGCAGGTGTCCTTGATGGTCAAGGTCTCACACAACGGCCGTCGTTCCCCTGTCCGGGCGGTTCGTAACCGCCTCTACGTTTTTTTGGCGACCATTATCAGCCGCGGGCTCTCTCTGGTGTACGCGCTTTCGTCCCAGTCGCCCACCATGTCTACAACCAACAGACCGGCTCCTCGCATCATTAGAGCAAGCTCCGCGGCCGTGTAAAGTCTCACCGACCATTTCAGTTGATGCTCCGCGCCGTCCTCGAGAATTATCGCTCTGGTGTTAACGCGGCTATTTTCAAGGTCGAACGTATTCTCCTCCAGCACGTAAACGTCACCGCGTCTGTCCCATCGCCTGGGAGCAAATCCCGCCAGCAAAGAATCCCTGTTCACAATATCTATTAGAAAGTGTCCCCCCCTTTTTGAGCACGCGCGCCACCTCTTCAAGCACGGTGAAATCCTCAGTTTCCGCGTCAAAGTAGCCGAACGAGGTGAAGAGGTTTATTACCGCATCGAATTTGGTCTCGAAGGGAAGCTTTCTCATATCGGCCGCGACACACTCGATATCCGCCCGTTCCGACCTGGCCTTGGTTCGGGCGGCCTCCAACATGAGGTCCGACACGTCGACGCCGGTGACCGAGTAGCCCTTTTTGGCCAGCAGAACCGCATGACGACCGTAGCCGCAGCAGAGATCGAGGATTTTCGCCCCCGGCTCGATTTCGAGCAAGGCTATTATCGTCTCGACCTCCTCGGCGGTAGTTTCATGGACGTCGATTTTCATGTACGTCCGCCCGAAAGACTCTCGCCACCAGGTCATCCAGCACCTCTACTTCAATCTCGAAAGACTCTCTTTCAATTCCGTCAGCACGGAGTCAGGTACGTTTACCTTCCCCAAGGTCAATCCTCGTGTAGAGTTCGTTCCATGCGAGTCGGAACCGCCGGTGATCGACACGCCTTTACGTTCGGCCAGCTCGATGTAGTGCTTGACCTGCGCCGGCGTATGTTCGTAGTGATAGGCTTCGATCGCGTTCAAACCGTATGAGATAAACATATCTATAAATTCATCCGGTACCGAGACGCCGGGATGGGCGAGCGACGCCAATCCGGCGACCCGATGAATCATGGCGATTATCTCACCGGGCGATAGAACCGTCTTCGCCAGATATGCCGGTCGGCCCCTGTCTAAAAACTTCTTGAAGGCCTCCGGGAGAGAGGTAACCTTGCCTTTGGCATAAAGGGCTCTCGCAATATGGGCCCGGCCGACGGCTCCTCCACCTGCCACTGCGAGAACATCTGCCATCTCCAGTTCGACGCCCAGGTTATTGAGCCGATCGACGATCCCCTTGGCCCTCTCGAACCTCGTCTGCCTCAATGAGGCTAGGGTTTCGAGCAAGATATCGTCTTTATGGTCGATGAAGTATCCAAGAAAATGAATATCCCGCCCTCCAACTTCAGAGCTCATCTCGACGGCAGGGACGACCTCTACGCCGGCGATCTCTCCCTCGGCGATCGCTTCATCTACACCGTCGACGCTGTCGTGATCGGAGATCGCTATGGCGGCGAGCTTCAGGGATGAAGCGGCGTGGACTACCTGGGCTGGAGTATCGGTTCCGTCGGAAGCTCTGCTGTGAACATGAAGGTCTATCATGGTGATTCCAAATGGTAAAAAAGCGCCTTAGCGGGCGCTTTTCAAGAAAATGCTTGTATTAAGTATCCACCGCAGTTTATCGAGGCTCTACAAGGAGCCTTATTGCGGTTCGCTCCTCGCC
>JAMCWL010000020.1:0-8954 GCA_023481285.1 Actinomycetota bacterium
GCTACTTCTCCAAAAGGCTCCAGGAATGCCGGGCCCATCGCACCGGCCAGAAACATCATGATTGGCGAGTGGTCGATGATGACGCCAGCGATCGCACCCGCAATGAGGGCCCAGAAGATGCCGAGGTTCACGCAGAGCCTCCCGTCCGCTTTCCTCCCGACCTTGCCGAAAATGACAACCCCGTCCATCTGGAGGAGCGCTCGAGAAAATCCGCCGAGCGAGCCCCACATCACATAGATGAGCGCTGCCTTTGCCGTCAGGGATTCTAGATGCTTGAACTGCGTGAGAAACGTCTCAAAATTCACCTTTGCCTCCTTTTGTCTCCAACAAAAAAACCGCCCTTGGGCGACCTAGAAAAACCTCTATGCGGCTCGTTTTTACACCTTTATCATCATAAATTCAGGGGTAAAATTGGCCAGACTTAGAATATTTACTGCAACTCCCGAAGTTTGCAAAACTCTGAGTTCAACGTAATCATTTACATTCATGTCTTCTATAACTGATATTGATAAATTTGTCCCCCAACCTGCAGTAGTCACTGCATTGTTAGAGAGTTGTGCGCTGTAAAAAGAACCATTTTTAATAATTTCTACTAATCTGGATCCCGTTGGGTTAAACTCGAAAGCACAGTTCCCGACAATAAGATAACGCCCAGCAGTTCTGCAGGTCAGTCTGCTATTATTCGTGATTAAATCATGAATATTATCAGTGTCAAAACGTTCAGAATTAAAAGCTAAAACCGTAGTAACTCCATTCGGTATAGACTGATTCGTATTATGGTAAGCCCTTGCCGCTGGACGCCTCGAAACAACACCCGCCAACCACTCAAGAGTTATGCCGCTCATGCACTCGCCCCCAGTCTCGCAAGCATGATGTCGAGCCGATCAGCTGGCACTTCGACTTGTACCTGCGCGGATAGCCTAGCTAAACTGCCGTCCATCTCAGTCACCTTGAAACAGTTCTTGCCGTTCAATACGTCGGCGCTCGTGATGGTATCGAGATCGGCAGGCGCCACCTCCAGGTCGTAGATGAAAATGTTTCGCCCGGGAAGGATGCGATACGCGGGAGTCATCCGCCCGTAGCGGTCCCGGACTATACCCCGTATCTCAAGCTGACCCTTTCCTTGAGGCTTCGACTTCGAGGCCAGGTACGTATCTGCTACCCTTTCGGCGTCCGTCTGGTTAAGTGAGCTTTCCGAAAGCGAGACGGCCCGCGTCAATGCCGCCCCATCGAGCGTCGGGTTGGCCGCCGTGCGGACGGACTCCGCGAAGTCGCCGTAGAGCGCGTATGCCTTGTTGTAGAGCTCCTCTATCGAGCGGCCCGAAAGGTCCGGCCGGCAGTTCTTGAGCGAGACGTAGTAGTCGACGACGCCCCGATCATGCGGCTTGGACGTCAGCCGCGGCAGATTATCCGCGCCCCGGTCCCAGAATCCCCAATCGAAGCCCTCGAAGGCCATGGCCCTCTCGACGAGCGTCCGCGGGGTGGTGGACATAGTGACGTCGAACTTCTGGATCGAGTAGGTCCCGGCCGCGATTTGCGTCTGGTCCGTCGATATCTTGGGGCACTTGGACGTCAAGACGTCTTTCACGATGGCATCATAGGTCTTCGGCATCGCGTAGGCCGGTTTATAGCGATCGTCCTCCAGATGCTTTACGGGTCCCTCGCAGACGATGGCGGCTGCCTGGCGACTCACCGTTACCCGCGGAATTTCTTTCACCCGGCCCAGCCATATCTCCTCAAAACCGTCGTAGAGCGAGACGTCATGCAGCAGATCGGCGATGGGCTTTACTAGATCGATCGGAGTAACGGCGATGAGACCGATCGGACCGCCCTGGCAATCCGCGGAAAACTCCAGATCGTAAAGATTGCGGATGACGTGCCTCTCGGTCCCGGATGCGTCGCGGAAGACGAGGCTTAACGTATTCGGTACTCGTGTCCTGGGGTAAGAATCTTGCCCCCATTTACGGGGCTCGCCCCACTTGGTACCAAGCACTCCCCACTTCATGGCTTCATCACCTCACCGGGGACAAGTAGCGGGGATAGTACTTAACGGTGAGATCGCAGCCGTCTATGCCGTCCGACGCCCCATCAGCGTCTTCCATGACGACGATATTGTTGAGATTTCCGGGGTTGAGCATGGGGAGCACTCCTATCCAGGCGGCGACGTTCGAGTAGCCCTTGTTTACCGCCTCGGCCTCGGCGTCCGCCGTGACGTGAAGTGACGGGGTGGCCGCAGCTTTGACGAAGAAAGCCCAGGCGTCAACGGGGAGGAGCACCACCACGTCGATATCGAAGTTCGCGGCGCCCGTGCCCTTGGCTTCTAGCATGATGACCGGCTGCGCGGAGACTTCAGGAGAAAGCGGTATACAGGGGATAGAAACCTGACCCACATCGACCCACTGCCAGGCCGCCGAAGCGACGAGGTTTACGGCCGGATTCGTGATGACTGAGCCGGAGGCCCACCCGCTCGATGCCCGCATTTGGACGCTTGCCGGCGTTGCGTCGGCGCTGCGAACCCTCGCGAGTATCCGGTAGGTGCCCCGGTAGTCGTCGACGGAGGAAAGCGCCCACCCCTGCGGCGTCATGGGAGAGGCCCAGGTAGTGCCCCCGTTCGTCGTCTTCAAGATCGTATAGATATCGCCCACCGTGAAAACGGTATTCACGTCGACGATTGAGAGGTCTCGAAGCGTCCAAGTCGTCCCGCTCGTTTGCTGCGTCCAGTTCGTGCCGCCGTTTATCGTCTTGAGGATTATCCCGCTCGCGCCCACGACCCAGAGAGTGTTTGCGTCAAATTTCGCTATAGCGTTGAGATCGGACGCGGTTCCGGAGGTCTGCTGAATGCTGGTTGCCCAGTTGTCGGTCGTCTTGAAAATCTTTCCCGCCTTGCCGACGATCCAGCCGACGGTCGTTGAAGCCATGACGAGCGAAAAAGGGCCGTTCGCATAACCTGCGCCCTTGTAAGTCCAGTTTGTGCCTCCGTCGCTTGTGCCGTAGACGTTAAAAGTGTAATTTGGTGGTGTATTGCCGATATAGCAGACCCAAGCGATATTCGCATCGAGGGCAAGAACATCGTCGAGTTTCACCTGCCAGGCTCCGCCCTGGAAGGCAAAAGTGGAGCCGTCGGTGGTCTTGAGAATGCTCTTTAATGTGACGCTATCCCAATTCCCGACAACCCAGCCGGTCGTCGCGCTTACGAAAGATAGCGCATAAAGATCGGCAGTGGTTCCCGAGGTGAGTAGTGTCCAGGTCGTGCCGCCGTTAATGGTTTTAAGGATTATTCCAGCATCTCCGACCGCGAAGGCGGTATTTAAATCAATCGCCTGGACGCTTCTCAGCCGACTCGTTACCCCTGAGGTCTGAGCGGTCCATGTCGCTCCGCCATCGGTCGTCTTGGCAACGTAACCGCCCTCTCCGATTATCCACCCGACCGCTGCAGAGGCAAACGAAACCCCATTTATTCCGATTGTAAGTCCCGTTATATTGGCCCAGGTCGTGCTGACTGATTGGCGCTTGAATAGCCCACCGTAGGTCGTCCCGGCTTCCGCCGTTCCCGAGAAGTCCTTGATCGGATTGAAGGCCGACTCATCGATTGGATAAGCCCGCGCCCCGGCGTAAAGATTGTTGCCGAAGGAGGTTGCGCCCTTACCCGCGATATCGAAGAAGGCGGGCGTCTCGATGTCTCCGAGAACCGTTCCGCAAAGGACCTTGGCGGGCGTAGGCGAGAGCGTCTGAAGAGCGATGGTCTGCTTGGTTCCACGCCAGAAGGGCTTGGCGGTCATCTCCAGGGTAACCAGCACCTTGAGGTTTCGGACATGCTCCTGCCAGTCATCGAAATCAAAGCCATCGGCAGTCTTGGTGACTAGAATATTGGAGTAATTGGAATCGGCCGCACCGTCGAATTTAAACTCAAAAACGACATCTTTTAGCTGGGCCTTCTTGTCGAGCAACTGAATGTTGGCGCCAAGCCCCGCAAGGTTCCCAGTCGCACCGGCAAGAACGAGGACCGATATCTTTCTTACTGAGTTGTCGTAGTAATCCGATCCCTCGATCACGGACCCGCCATGCCCTTGAAGATATGGTTGGATGTCGGTTCGCTTCGGCGGTTTTGGAAAATAGAAGCTAAATAGCTGGAAATTGACGCCGTCGTTTAGGTTAAGACCATCAAGAACACAGGTATGCGCCATCTAAATCTTTCTCCTTAAGCCGGCGCCGGTTACTTGGCGCTGAAGCTCCGAGAGGAAATCATTCACCTTACCAGAGGGGACGTTTATATTAATGGGGCCGTGGAAGTTGTAGTTGGTCACCGTTTCCTGTTCCATCTGTGGGGCAATAGGTTGCTGGCTTTGAGGAGTCTGAAACGCGCCGCCCATACCGGTAAGGGCAACCGTCGGGCCGGTTCCGATGAAGGCGAGCTTGGTGGCCGGCACGTCGAGCGCATTGAACTGTCCAATGTCTTCTTTAAGGGCCTTCAGGGTGGCGCCGGAAGCGCCCATTATCTTCTCTAGCGCCTTCTCGATATAGCTAGGCGACTTGATCCCGAGGCCCTCTTTGAAGCCGTCCCAGATGTGGCCGGCGAGCTTCTTTGCGGCCTCCCAGACGCTCCCCATCGCGTCCGTAATGCGCCCTGGGATATCCGAGATAAACTTCCAGACCTTGTCGGGGATGTCCTTGACGAAATCGACGATATTATCGAGTATGCCCTTTCCGAGCTCCGAAGCCTTCGAGGCCGTACTGGTCGCCCCGGAGGCGATCTTTCCGGGAAGCTGGCTTATGAAATCCCACACTCTGCCGGGGAGCTTCGAGAACCAGTCGATAGCGGCCGTAATGCCGGCGGAAATCTTTTCGACGAGCCAATCCTTTGCTTGGCCTGCCTTTTCGAGCACGTAGCTGGCAAACTTCACCAGGCAGTCCCAGACCTTGCCGGGGAGAGTAACCCAGAATTCGATCGCGCCCGTAATGCCCTCGATCGTTTTTCTGACGAGCCAGCCCGCGGCGTAGCCGATCCAGTAGGCAATCTTAACTGCGAGATCGGCCAAGAGGCCCGGAATCCTGCCAGGGAGTTCGGCGAAGAAGTTGATGACAGATGCGACCGTCTGAGGGATCGTCTTGGTGAAGAAATCGGCGATTCCCTTCCAGATGCTGATTGCCGTCGCCTTGATCGAATTCCAGATTCCCGTGACCTCGGTCGAGACCGTTTTCCAGGTCGCGCTAAACCAAGCGCTTATCTTGTCCCAGTTCTTGTAAACCAGGAGAGCCAGCCCGGCGAGCACCGCACCGGCCGCGATGAATGGAAGGAGCGGCACGAGAGCCGCCCACAGAGCCGGTACGGCCGCCCATGCGGCTTTCGCCAGCAATATCAGCGATGGCACCATGGCTCCGGTGATGGCACCCGCAACGATTACGACGGTGTACTGAAACTTAGCTGGAATCATCTTGTCGAGCGCCTTGCCGATACCGACCTTGTCGATGTCACCGGATAGTTTCGTTAGGGCACCGCCGAGCGATTCGGCCGTCTTCTTGACCCGATTGAAGAGGGACCCGGCTTTGATATTACCTTCGGCATCCATCCCAACGATCGAGCGGGAGACCTTCCCAACATTATCGGTGATGGTAGAGACGATCCCGGGCCAAGTTTTCGATCCTCGCTCCATGCCCTGAAAGAATTGCCCGCCAGCCGATGTCGCGGTCACCATCGCGTCGCGAACCATATCGGCCGAGATACTGCCTTTCTCCATCTCCTGGCGGAGTTCCCCCATACTCTTGCCCGTTTGCTTTGAGATCACGCCGAGCGGATTGAATCCCGCATCGATCATCTGAAGCAGGTCTTGTCCTTGTAGTTTTCCGGCGGATGAGACCTGCGCGAACGCGAGTGCGAGCCTCTGGAACTTCTCCCGGTTGCCCTGCGCTATGTCGCCCAGCATTCCGAGATCGGGCTTAATGTCCTTAGCCGCCACTCCGAAGCCGAGGAGCGTTTTTGCCGCGCCTGCCAGGCCTTCCGTGTCGAAGGGGGTTCTGTTCGCCATCTCCGAGAGGTCCTTGAACATGGCGGCGCCCTTCTCGGCGCTGCCAAGCATCACGTCGAAGGACGTTCTGATCGCCTCCATTTCCCCAGCAGATTTGATGCCGTAAGCCAAGCCAGTGACAACGGCAGCACCCAAAGCCGCCGTGCCTGCCATCACGGTCTTTGTGATAGAAGCGCTGATACCTTCGCCAAGGGTAATCCCTGCGCTCTGCGTCGTGCTCCTAGCGGTATCGATCGCCGAATTCAAGGGGCCTAAATTGCCCCCGATATCGACGTATATCTCGCCTGCTTTCATTCGAAGTCTCCTAACTCATGCTTGCAAGCTTCCTAAGATCGGAGATGGAAATTCGCTCCGTCTCTGATTCCTCTGGAAGACTGTTAAAGTCCGCGTGGATCTGAAGGAGCATATCGATCTTCCTGGGGGTAGAGCGCCAAAAAGTGTGCTCATCCATCCCTAAGACGACGGTTGCGAGGTAATACCAGGTGGGCCAGTCCCAGCCTAGCTTTCGGCTGGGTCGCTTAAGTTTTTTGGGTCTTCCTCGGCTTCCTCGGCGCTATCCGTCTCTTTTACTTGGGACTTTCTTATTGCCTCGTCGGCAAGGCCGAATATCCTGCCGTAATCGGCGAAGGTCTTTATCATGCTGCCGACTTGTCTTGGCGTAAGCGTCTCCTCTTCGTGCATGAGGCCCGCGCAGATGACCGCAAGGCCAGCCTTCATGCTCTGCTGGCCGGCCGCCATCAAGAGAAGTTGCCAGTCTGCGAACTCCTGGGGCAAGTTTTGGAGCTTTACCCGCTCCTTGCTCGTCTTGGCAGCCTTGATAGCGTCATGCCGTGCTCCTAGTAGGGCCTTCGCGGCCTTCTCCCTCATCGGGTCGGTGAGGGTATCGGGGGCGAATTCGTCCATATAGGCGAAGGATTGCATGTTGTAGAGCAGAGTCCTTGGTTTGTCGATTTTGACGGGGGTTGGTTTTACGGAAATATCCTCGATGCTCATAAATCTGTCCTCCTGGAAAAGGTGAGGAGGCGGTCCAGGAGGAGCCGCCCCCTCAAGATGATTATTCGTTTTCGGGCTGGGCTTAGCTGATCGCCGCCGCCGTCTCGTTGAGCTTGACCTGGATGATCTTGCTGTTCGAGACAAGCGGTATTGCGGTCGCACCGGTCTTCATCTTGGCGAAGTCGCCGGAGGCGTCCGCGAACTCCCAATCGGAGGGGTCGTCGCACTTCACCTTGTGCAAGAGCACGTGAGCGTCACCCACGCCGTCCTCGACGTAGTCGGCCTTGCCCTCGATCTTGAAGTAGCCCGGCCGATCGGTTGCCAGCAGGTCGTAGGTTGCGGTCTGGTTCGGCGTTGTGCCAGCCGTCGCCGCGGTCCCGCCCATGAAGATGGCGAGCACATCAAGTGAGAGCTTTGAATGCTCGACCGTGAGCTTGATGCTCGTGACCTTGCTCCAGACATCGAGTATCTGGTTGTCGCCGTTGAGCACCTTTTTGACGACCTCCGGCTTGAGACCTATCTTGAGGATACCCGGCACATCGACGAGCGCCCCGTAGGTGGCACTCCCGCCGGCCGGATCGGTCAAAAGGGGAGCGATCTTGGCGTCGGTGAGCTCCAGGAGCTTCGTTACCTTGGTCAATGGCATGTTGTCACCCCCTTTAGGCCATCTTGACGGCCGCGACGGTTACGGATGTCACGCCCGAATAGGTTACCTGGACAAGGCCGTTTGCGTCGTTGAACCTGTCGGCCGAGAGCCGGCCGATCATGCGCTCCTGCCCCGCCGGGACATTCACGACTAGCGCGTGTGTCCCGCCTTGGTTGCATGTTTTGGCGCTAGCTATCGTGACATCGATCGCGCCGGCGCCCCCGTTCTTCACGTGGAAAAACGTATTGCCGTCGTTTGCAAACGAGTCGCCCCCACCTGCCGCAGCTACGTAAGTCGGGGACAAGCCGCTTGCTTGCATCGACTGCGGATTGAGCTGTGCCATAAAAAGTCACCTCGCTTAGTCCGGAGTGGTCCAGACTGAGAAATTGAACACGAATATCGGGCGGTGAAGGTCGTCCTCTTGGAGCTTGCCCGGCGTCTGCTTCATCTCGGCGATATTTACCTCGCGCCCGCTCGTGAATCTAAGAAAACGCGTAGCCGGATCGGCCAGCAGGTTGTAGATCGCCCAGATTTTCCGGTGTCCGCCCTCATAGTCCCTCACGGGGGATCGCACGAGCACCTGCAAGTTTCGAGCAGCGTCTTTGACCCTATTCCTGGACTGCTGCCCGCCGTACTCGCTCAAGATAGTCACGAGGTCGGGCAGGCTTGGGTCGTCGGGGGAGCCGCCTAGGAAGAGATCGGTATTTCTGGTCCCGAGCGCGTTTTCTTGTAAGTACTGCGCCAGGTCTTGAAGTAAGATATTCGCCATGCTCATCAGTCCTTCGCGGCTGCCCGCTTGACTTCCGTCTTGATGTGCTGCTGGTACTTGGCCACATTGGCCTCGAACGGTTGTTCGAGATACTTTGCCTGCCCGCCCTTCGGGTGGCTGTAGTCAAGCCGCTCGTGCTGGACCTCGGCGTAAGGTAGATTAAAGCCAACCCTGATGATCATTTCGCCGACGTTATTTCCAGCGGTCTTAAGCGCTGAGACGTTATTCGGGGTGACGCTGCCGTTCGCTCTTAGATCGCCCTGGTCGACGGGCGCAAGCTCGACACTCTTGCCGAGCAAATCCAAAGCGCAGTCCATAATGGCTTTGGCGGCTGCCCGCTTGACTTCCGTCTTCACTTGCTCGCCATACCATTTGATCTCAGCCATAGAGCATCACACCGCTACTTCATAATGGCTACTCACGCCGTCGAGATCGGGCATCGGTTGGACGTCGATCGCGACGAGTTCGCGGCCCCCGGTCAACGTCAGAGTGTCACCGGCGCAGTACTTACAAGAAAACGCGC
>JAMCWL010000020.1:8964-17102 GCA_023481285.1 Actinomycetota bacterium
ATGCAAGCAAGCGGCTATAGCTTCGAGGCAGAAGATTTCAGCGGTCGACACCACCTGTTTGCCGGCCTGGTTAGCGACAATCCTCTGCCTTGGCTCCCAGCGCACCTTGATATTTGTAGCCGCCGCGAAAGTGGGCTTTCCGAATTCATCCTGCCCGGTCTTCTTCTTCCAGGCCGCCGTCTGCTGAAAGAACATCGAATCCACGTGTCATCACCGCTTCCCGACTGAGAAACCGTCGGCCTCTAGTGCCTTGATCGATACCAAGTTGTCTGTCTCACCGACACCATTCACGAAAAAGACGCCATGAATGCGGCCGGTCAAGCCTTCATCGGGAGCATAAACCTTGAGCACCTTGGTCTCTACCGGCTTCTCATCGACGACCGCGGGCTGAAACGTACCCTCGGGCACCTCTTGGACGACCGGTGTCTCAACGGGCTCCGCTTCCTTCTTTTTGACCACTGAATTCACCTACCTCTCATCTGACTCTGTGACCCCCGAGGTACGGCCGCATGATCTCCTTGGCTTCCGGCGAGAGCAACGTGATGCTTCGCCTCGGCGTATAGGTCTCCGACAGACGCCCGAGAGAAAACGACTTGACGCCCTGCTCTTGTAGCCGGCGCCTATTCGAGTTGCCATACTTCAGGAGCGCCAGAGCCTCTTCACACTGAGCGTCCTTGACCCGCTGGGGCACGTCCTGTTCGATCGCCCAGGAGGTCCCGAGCGGCGCGTTCTGGTAGGTGAGGTTTGAAGGCAAGGAGACGTTCGAGTCTCGCTGATAGGCCCTTGGGAATTGTAGCGTCTGAGTGGTCAGTTTCCTGATCCCTCTCAGAGATTGGCGATCGATTGCCTTGCACGCCATCTTCAGAGCAGCCTCTTTATCTGCGGACAACGCGGAATTCCATTCGCTAACGTAAAGACGAGCAGCGAAATAGGTCTCCGCATCTGCCAGCGCTATGTAGGTGTCAGTTCCTACCGTGAGTGCCATGACCTATCCTTTGCTCTTCTTCGGCGGCTTCTTCGGGGAGGTCTTGTTCTCCTTGAGGCGCTTGTCTTTTGGCGTTCCCTTGCTAGGTTTTCCGCCCAATTTCTCCCCTTATGCCTTGGCCCGGCCTCTTACCTGGGCCGTCCCGGCGTTGCCTGCAACGTTCGAGGCCACCTGCACCTTGAAGTAGCGGTAAGGAAGCTGAGCGCTCGAAGCCGCAAATGCCCCCACCGTACCTGCCGCGAGCACCGCCTCGGCCTGTACCTCGACATAGGTTACATCGTCGAAGGAGGCAAGCACCTTCCACTTGATGGCGTTTGCCCCGTGGGTGTTCTTGCAGGTATAGCCAACGTACTTGGCGCTTATATGATCGATCTTGGAGCCCGCGACATCCGCATAGGCGTCGGTCGAGGCTTGATCGGCGGGGGAAACCGCGACCGGCTCATGGAGTTCGACAAGCCTAGCTATCGCCGTGCTCATCCGCGGCCGCCTCCTTCTTGCTGATGGCCTCCATGAGAGCGCCTTTAGACATCCCGAACGAGGTGATGCCGAGTTCCTTGGCTCTCACTCTGAGTTCGTTCATGGACGGGGATGTGTCCTCTTTGGGCTTCGGAGCCGGTTCCTCCTCGACTTTGGGAGCATCTTCTCTGTCTCCTGCCATCTGCTCATCCGCGGCCGCCTCTAGCTGCTTCCGCTGCCCGCCTTTGACCTCCGTAATCCCTGTCTCCTCCGAGATTTTCTTGACAAGCGCTATAACGTTCTCATCTTCGGTCTCAAGAAGGCCGTCTTTGAATTCCGCAGCCGCCTTGTTTGCGGCCGGGTCCCAAACGACGAGCGCAGGATACGTTTCACAGTTGAACTTCATGGTCAACCTCCTTTCTCTGATTAAGCGACCCTGACGCCGAGTGCGTAGACCGTGCAGGATTCGTCTGTCGAGGTCGTGCGAGTCCGGGTGATCTTCAGCGTCCCGGCTGCAGCAATCTCATGCTGCACGTCATCGATCGTCGCGGCTCGGACAACCGTCTGATCGGCGACATTGATCGACATCGCGTCGGTTATAGCGGTCGCGCCGTTCTTGATCTGGATAGTGCCCACGCCGCCGCCGGCGGCCGTCCGCTTGACCAACCATACGTCTGTGATTCTCGTCTTGTGAGTCAAAACGGTATCCACATCACCCGTAACTCCAGCGGGAACGTCAATCCTGTGAAGGACCGGAACCCCGCCGATCAGGTTGGCGTCGGACACGTTGGCGGCAGCCTTGCCGTTGAGCTGCGTCGAGTTGCTGCCATCGTGATCGTGCCCGCCAGTGCCGCCGAAGATGGTCTCAATAAGCAACCGCAAGGGCGGATAGCGGACATCTTTGAAATCGTATGCCATGAGAACTCCTTTCTAAACGGGAGAGCCCCCGCTTAAGGAGGGCTCTCCCTGCTCTTTCCTTGTTGCCGACCGTTACGAAGTCGCAAGGCTTGTGATCTTCCCGTGGTACTGCTCCGGACCGTAAGCGAGTCCGATCTGGCCGTAGAGCTGGCCCCTCTCGGCTGCGCCGGTCTTGGAGAGCTCCTCATAGAAAAGGTAACCCTTCTCCGGGACGGACAGGAAAACCGGGGTAATCTCGCTCATCTCGGCACAGATCAGGCTGCCGGTCGGCATCTTCGGCGCCCAGACGATTCCGCACATGCAGAAGTCCGTCTCGATCTGCTTGACGTTGACTCCGCCGACGTTCCGGTCTTCAGGCGCGTAACCGTATGCGTTCGAGATGCCCTGCTTGACGAACGAATTGGCGAAGATGACGCAATCCTGCATCTTCGCACCGCTGTCCGCCATCGCCTTGAAGAGCTGGTTCAAGAGGGACTTGGAAATCGCCGCGCCGCCCGCGGCAATGGCGTTCGTGGAGATTGCGGCGATGATCCCGCGCATTTTGTTCGCCGTAGCGGCGCTCACCGCCAGGTTGTACGCACCATTAAGGAACGTGTACTCCACGTCGACCGAGATCTGCCTCAAGTTCCGAGCGATCTGGTAGTCCTTCTCGTTCGTGACCGGCTGCTGATCCGGACCGATGAGCGCCAGTCCCGCAAGCGTCGCATAGTTCGACTGCTTCGCGTAGGAGACCTGAACGGCCCGGTGGAAAATCTGGCAGACATTCTTGTCCTGGCCCCTGACGTAAGTCGTCGGAGTCGGAGCAGTGAGGGAGTCCGTCTCAGTGATTGCCGGCTGGGAGGCCGCCTCAAGCACGTCGGTCTGATCGACCGCAAACTCCCAGGAGTTGACCTGTTTACCTCCCCCCGAGAGACCGCCGATCATGTTGAGAAACGGCGTCTGATTCGCTCCGATGGTGTAGAGCTGACCTACATAGTTCGGCGCATTCCATACGGTTGCGCCGCCTGCAACGTTAGGCATTTATAATCATCCTTTCGTGATTCCGAATTTCTGGTTCTTGAGCGCGATCGCCGCCATGTGGTCACCTTTTTTCTCGGCCTCGGCGATCTGCTCGTCTATTCCGGGGGTCTGGTTGCCCCCCGCCGGATTGTTGTCGCCCCTGGTGCCGGCTACCTGCTCGCCCTTGAGCTCGGGAACCGCCGTGAGAACGGCCTCGACCGCTGCCTTGACTACCGCGGAGTCGATCTTGCCATCCTCGTCGACTTCAATCTCCGAGAGGTCCGTAAGCTTCAGAACGAAGCCAAGACGCTCGACCTTTACGCCAAGCGCCGACGCTTGTATTTTGGCCTCAGCTTCGAGAAGACGCTGGTTGGCCTTGTCGATCGCGTCATTGGCTTTCTTCTCAGCCGCTTCCTTCTCTGCCTTGGCCTTTTCGGCCTCGCTCATCTGGGCTTTCTTCTTCTCCTCTTCGAGCTCGGCTTCCCAGGTTTTCCGCTCTCTAGCGAGGCGCTTCTTGAGGACGTCGTCGACCTGCTCCTGCGTGAGGGTGGTTTTCCCAACATTGCCGTCACCGTCGTTCGGCTTTTTCCCGGTGTCTCCGGTGCCGTCCCCGGAGTTTTTTCCGGCATCCCCGGTATTGCCCGTGCCGTCCGAGCCATCATTACCACCAGCGCTCCCCGACCCGCCGCCCTTGTCGTCATCTGCGAAGGAGTGAACGAATGGGTGGCGGTTCGCCTGGAAGAAAAGGGTCTGAAACTTATGCATTTTGACCTCCGTTTAGTTGGGCCGTCGCCCGTATCCGTGGATTCTCGCGCTCCACGTCCGCGCTTTCGCACCATACAAAAAGACCACCCATGAAATCGAGTGGCCTTAAGTGCCTGATTATTCAGTTAATGCTGATCCTAAGCGGGCTTGTGCGTCCTGGCCCGCCAAGTCACGCGGTCGATCTTTTCGGGTTCGACCGTTATTTGCTCCCACTCATCATCCAGGGGAACCTCAACGAGATAAGCAGTGCGTGGCTGTGAGAAGACGAAAACAACCGTCCCCTCGCGCCCGTCTTTGAGTTGTACCACGTCATGCTCTTCGATTCTCATTTCGGCTTCCTCTTGGTTACGTAAAGCGAGGTCAGTCTCGGCGTATCCTCTTCTTTCTTAATGATCCAACTCGCCAGGACATTCGCTTTCTTGCCATTCGGTCCTTCCAGCCTCATGAGCACCTCATAGCGATCGCCATACTCGTTCGAGCCTTTGAACTTCGCCGGATAATCAGAGAGATTTCGCTTTACGCTTTCGATTAACCCCTGGTAGTTGTCCTTATTATACCCTAACGCCTTCTCAAAGGCTATCGCATGGTCTCCGCCCCTCTTATGTTCCTTGTCGAGCGCATAACCGACAATCTTTCCTTCTGGAATCCTGCAGTTGTCGGCGGTGATCAGACCCTCAATTTTGTTGCCCTGGATATAACCCCGAAACTCTTTGAGGATCGCCGCGTCCTTGCCGGGCGGGCGCTTCTCGTTGAGCGTGTAAGTCTTTTCGAGCTTTCGGGCGGCTTTAACCTTCTCCTCGGTCGATGTCTTCTTGTTGTAGAGCACTTCCCGAGCTTTGCGCCTCGTTGTCTGAATCGTCTTCTGGTCCCTCAGCTCTTGATAAGCTTTTTTCTCTGCGTCGGAGCGGGGATCGGCATCGAATGGTTCCTTGCTCTTACGCTTTTCAGCCTCTATATCGTCAATGAACGCCTCGACGATCGGCCGAAGAACATGGCGGCAATTATGTGTTATAATTGAATTGCTAACATACCAACCGCTGGTTGTCTGGAGGTTGTAGACATGACCGCTAAACTGCCGTCTTTCGACCTCGCCCACATAATCACGCTCTACAAGTCCGGAAAATCTATCCAGGATATCGCCGATATCTTTGGCTGTCACAAGGGGACTCTCGAAAAACGCCTCAGAGACGCCGGTATCATGCTCAGCAGCGCTAGACCGCCGATCATCACGCGCACCCGAAGCGATAAGCTGCCCCTCGACGTTGACGATATTGTCAAGCGGTACCTCGCTGGCGAGCCCAAGCGTCATATCGCTAGATCGCTCAATGTCGCCGAGATGGTCATCCATTCTCGACTCAGAGAGCGAGGCATTATGCCTGCCCCTACTAGGTCCGAAGCCATGAGGGCGCGTCTCACACGGCTTACCCCCGAGCAGCGACTGGCTCTGGTTTCTGCCGCGCATGAAGCTGTGCGCGGTCGCCAAGCTTCGGAGGACGAACTTAAGCGGCGCGCTCAAACTCGGCAGGCTAGGTATGGTCACGGGAGCACCGCCGAAAGACTCCTGGCCGACTGGTTGCGTGAGCGCGATATTGAGGTCATCCCCCAGCAAGCTATCGGAAAATACAACGCAGACATCGGAGCCTTCCCCGTCGCCGTGGAAGTCTTCGGCGGCCACTTTCACGCTAGCGGAAGACACGCCGCTCGTCTCCCCGAACGCACGCGCTACATCCTCAATTCTGGCTGGAACCTGATATTCGTCTGGGTTACCGCTAAGCACCATCCTTTGCTCGTCGGGACAGCGGACTATGTCGCTACCTTCTACCAAGAGTCCTGCGCCAACCCAGCCCTTCGAGGTCAATATCGGGTGATTTGGGGTGACGGGGAGCTCTATTCCTCCGGCAGTTCGAATGACGACGATTTCGCCATCATACCAACGCGTGGATACAGCGGACGCTCGTAGCCCGCTAACAACAACCTCTCCTGGAAAGCAATTCGGATGAATCGGCGGCCGGCGATCTTCCGTAAGAACCGACCAGCCCTTCGTCTTGCCGGTGAGCGAATACGTCCGCCCTTGTAGCAGCGCGCATTTTTCACACGTCGGATAGTGCGACGTGATCGCTACGAGATCATGCCCATTCTCGGCGCACAGGTTGACGGTCGCCTGCGTAGCAATCTCCCTGCTACTGGTCCTCGCAACCATCTCGGCATAAGAGCGCATATCCCAGCGCCGGCCAGCCTTATCCTTGAAGCCGGTAAGACCCTTGGAGAGCAGGCCATCGATGACATCCTGCTGCATCTCCTTGAGCGTTTTTGTCTGTGAAAACTTCCTAGCTGTCGCTTCCAGCCCGACTTTTCGAAAAACGTCGTCGACGCGGCGCCCGATGTATTGATTCGCGTCCCTTAAGTTTCCGATCAGGTTCTGGAGCGCTACATCGATCGCCCCGCGATGGATCTGTGCGAACTCGTTAAGCCCGCCGGCGCTTAGGGCCTCACCCAGAAGCTCGGCAGCGGCTTTAAGGTTGTCGCCATATAGCCTCGGGATCGCCTCGCTCGCGAACTTATCGACGTCGACGCCCAGCTCCTCGAGTATCGCTATGATGTCCTTCAGGACCGCCTTGTGATAGCCGGTCCAGTTGCCCTTTAACTCCTTATCGAGAATGGTCTTTACGATGTCCTCGAATGCTTGACTGTAACGCTCCACGATTTGCTGGATAAGCGCCTCTTCATCGAATGCTACCGGCATCGAGCGTCACCTACTGAGCACCGCTAGACTGTGTTTGCGTCAACCTCGCAAAGGAGGGCGTCTGCGCTGCGGCTTCCGACTCGATCCGGGCAAGCTCGTCTTCGATGGTCTGGCCGGTGAGCCCTTGCTGTCTCAGTGCGCGCTCGCGGCTTAAGAGACCTGCTCCATGGAGCGTCGACTGCACTTGAGCTTGTTCAGTTTCGTCAGCGGGCAGTCCGTCCTGCCAATCGATCGAGATATGGAAGCGGTCAAGGCTCGGCGAGTACCCGAGCTCCGACGCAAGAGCGATCGCTTTTCTCAGTGCCGGGTCATAAAAGAGCTTGAGGCGGTTAACCTTGGAGAGCGCCGCTTGCATGACGCGCTTCATCCCGGGACCGGTCACCTGCCCGAGCTTGGCGAGCTCGTCCTGGAAGATTACCGCGCCGACCTCTGAGATCGAATGCAGGAAGTTGACCGCCTGCTCGATGAACTTGAAATTAGCCTCCATCTGGGCGTCCCAGACGAGATACTCGACCGGCGGGTCTTCGGTGGAGTCGCGCATGAAGAAGTCGCCGACCTTAAGCTTCCACTCGTTCGTTATCGGGTCCTGCTGCAACGCGCTCGCCGGTCCCTGGACGGAGGGGGAAGAAAAGGCGTCGAGTACTTTGGCGATCTGCGAGCAGCGCACGAGTATCTCACTGACGATCGAGTCGACATCCGTATAGTCGTCAATCCCGGTTGTTCTATCCGAGGTAATGAGCATGTGCGCCGGGATCACCGCAAAGCCGCTCAAGCCTGTCTTCTCGACTTCCTCGCTTACAAGCGTATCTATCTTGCTGCCGGAGAGCCGATACTCGCGCTTCGTAAGGGTCCCTGGCTCATGAATCCGGACCTTGAGAAGGCTCTCTTCGCCCACTTTGGTCTGCCAGGCAAGCACATGGTGCGTATATTCTTCAATATCGTCCTCGCTCACGACCGGAAACCAAATGTCCGGCCGGGTGAGGCTCACCTCGCCCCTGCCGTCCTTATTCTGGCGCACGAAAAAGAGCCCGTCACCGTAGCGGGAGCAGTCGATCGCGACCTTATAGCAGCGCTGCCTGAACTCGTCCGTGCCGACTATGGCGTTGAGCGTGTCCTGCTCTTTGCTGCCTTCGTCGCCACCCATGGCGCTTCATCCCGGGACCGGTCACCTGCCCGAGCTTGGCGAGCTCGTCCTGGAAGATTACCGCGCCGACCTCTGAGATCGAATGCAGGAAGTTGACCGCCTGCTCGATGAACTTGAAATTAGCCTCC
>JAMCWL010000015.1 GCA_023481285.1 Actinomycetota bacterium
TAAAGTATGAGTAGCGATAACCTATCCCATCAATTGAGTGCTGGCCCGACTGTTCTCCCGTTCTTATCGCCTCTCCTGCTGAATCAAAGCATGGGTTGTCGGTGTGCCCGGCCACAATATCTGACCACATAGAGGCCGTTTCCGGCCAGATTCCTTGCTAACCTTCCAGGCAATTTTCTGCTAGTCTCTTCTTCTAAATGTTCTCCAGATAAGCCGAAGACCCTCTATTGTTCCGCCTTTAGCTGAGACGGAAGAGGGTCTTACAGCAGTTTAAGCGTTGACTATCATAACCCTTTGGGATAAATCCGTCGAGAGCTATGTGCAGGCAGGCCGGGAAATCGAGCTCAAAAGGCCAAAGAGCTGCCCGGCATGCGGTAATGAGACGCTCATCTTCTGGGGGAAAAGAGAGCGTTATGCCACGGGCGGGAAGCAAAATTTTCATCTATACGTCCGGCGGGTTCGCTGCAAGAATTGCTTGTCAACGCATACCATCCTTCCCGCCTTTCTCCTCAGGGGCAAAGTCTACCTGGCTGAAAGAATCGTCCGTGCGCTTGAACTCGTCTATGACGGCGGCGGCGTAAGAAGCGCCGCTTCAAAGCTTAAAGTCGCAAGGTCGACCGTGTCCCGCTGGGCGCTTCAGTTCAAAAGCCAAGCGGAAGCCATCTACGGGCGCTTTCTCTACCTCTACCACACCCACTTCCCCGGCGCGCCGCCTCCCGCTCCTTATGCCTGCTATTGCCGTTCGGCGCTTTCTTTGGCTCGGCGCCTTTTTATCCTTGCAAGCGAGAAAGAGCTGTCCGCATGCGAGTTTTCCCGCTGGCTTGTCCTGGCGACGAGGGGGCTCTCGCCCGCCAACCAACCTTGGTCCTTACGGGGCGGACGCATCCCTTGCTAGCTTTGAAGGGACAAGAATTCACGCGGCAGAAGGAGGATGCATGCCCAAACAAGCCGGCGAGGAGATCGCCCTTTTTCGCTACTCGCTGATAAGGCCGCTTCTCGATGAGGAAATCGAGGGTGCAGTCTTTTCGGCGCGCCTGAAAGCGATCGCCGAAAGCCACCACGAGCACCCGAGCGGCAAAAGACGCAAGGTCTCAAGGAGGACTGTCTCCCGCTGGATAGACGCATACCGAAGGGAGGGATTTTCGGGCCTTTTCCCCAAGGAAAGATCCGACATAGGTCAGCCAAGGGCTCTCGCCGGCGACATCCTCGATATCGCAGAGAAGCTCAAGCGCGAGGCCCCGAAGAGGAGTTCAGGCCAAATCGCGGCGATCATCGAAAAGACAAAGGGCATATCCGTATCCGAGCGCACCGTAAGACGCCACCTGGCAAGGCGGGGGGCGACGACCGGTGAGCTTATCGGCGGGTCCAGACGCTCATACGTGCGCTTTGAAAGAGAAAGGCCGAACGAGCTTTGGATCGGGGATGCCCTCCACGGGCCGCACCTTGCCGACCCGAAAAACCCCGAGCGCAAGCGCAAAACCCACCTCTTTTGCTTCATCGACGATCATGCAAGGCTCGTTCCCCACGGCGAGTTCTTCTACGACGAGACGCTTCCCCGCCTGGAGAGAACGCTAAGGGTGGCGATGGAGAAGCGGGGCTTGCCGTCGGCCATCTACGTCGACAACGGGGCGGTCTTCGTATCGAACCAATTCGACAGGATCTGCGCGCGCCTCGGGATAAAGCGAATTTTGGCCACCCCGGGCGAGCCGGCCGGCCGCGGCAAGATCGAGCGCTTCTTCAGGACGGTGAGATCGCAATTCCTCGTCGAGGTCCAAACCGAAGGGGTGGCGACTTTGGCCGAACTCAACTCCTCCTTCATCGCCTGGCTTGAGGTCGTCTACCATAACCGGGTTCACTCGGAGACGGAGGAGACTCCCCTTGAGCGCTTCACTTCCGACTTCACCCCCAAGGTGGCCGATCCGGCCAGCCTCGCCCAAGCATTTCTCTGGGAGGAAGAAAGGCTCGTGAGCAAGACGGCTTGCCTCTCTTTGGAGGGAAACCGCTATGAAGTGGATTCCCACCTGGTCGGGCGCAAGGTGAACTTGCGCTTTGACCCGTTCGACCTATCCCGGATCGAGGTCTTCTATCGGGATAAATCCTTCGGGCAGGCCAAGCCGTTTACCTTGAAAAGGAGCGCGCATTCGAAAGCTAGAAAAGATGAGGAGGAGGCGCCGCCGCTTAAGTCCGGCATCGATTACCTCAAAGCCTTAAGAGACGAGCACGTGGCCTCCCTCGCGCAAGAGATACCGTACCGAAAGGCAACCGAAAACGACAAGGAGAAAAGATAGAGATGTATGAGAGCTACTACGGATTTACCAAAACCCCATTTACCAAGGATATCTCTCCTTCACAGCTTTTCAGCCACAACCAGCACGAGGAGGCTTTAGCCAGGCTTTCCTACGTGGTCAAGGAAAGGGCGATCGCCGTCTTGACCGGCGAGGTCGGCTCGGGCAAAAGCGTGGCGCTTCGCTCGCTTTCTTCCAATCTGGACGAGTCCAGAAACACGGTCGTCTACTTCTTCGGTCTGGCGGGATTAAGGGGCTTTTACTCCGAGCTGGTCGTCGCCTTAGGCGGGACGCCACGCTTTTTGAAGGCGCACCTCATCGCCCAGGCCAAGGATTTGATCGCGCAGGAAACGGAGGGGCGCAAGAAGAACCTCGTCGTCATAATCGACGAGGCGCACGTCTTGGAGCCCAATATACTCGATGAGATAAGGCTTTTGACGAACTCGCAGATGGACTCGGCCTCCTCGTTCTCGCTGATCCTCTCCGGCCAGCCCATGCTGGGGCGCAAGCTTAAGCTCTCAAGCCTTCTGGCTCTCTCTCAAAGGGTGGCCTTGAGGTGCCAGCTTAAAGGATTAAACCTCGAGGAAACGGCAGGCTACGTCAGGCATCATTTAACCATCGCCGGCCGCTCCGACGCCATGTTCTCCGACGATGCCGTCGCGTTGATCCATAGCTTCTCGGCTGGCATCCCGAGACGTATCAACAACATCTGCGCGCACTCTCTGGTTGCCGGCTTTCTGGACAAGAAAAGCATCATCGATGAGGCAACGGTTAGGCAAGCGGTGGCGGAGCTTCAAGCGGATTGATAGCATAAAGGATGACGGACGAGTGGCTAAATCATTATGCCTTGCAGGGGCAAGGAATCTGGCCGGGGATTGGACAAATAATCTGGCCGGCTACAGTCGGATGCTTGGTAAGTTGCAAGAGCTCTCCTATAATTCGGGTCTCCTCCACTTAATACCTGTCTAGCCCTACCTTCATAATCAACAAGCTCTGCCGCAAGTAATTTGGGATTCCT
>JAMCWL010000003.1 GCA_023481285.1 Actinomycetota bacterium
CCGTCATGGTCTACTCGACGCCTTACTGGAACAACGCTGCCACCAGATGGGTGATGCCATATTAACTGGTGCCTGGCACCGTGCACTTCAGCTACCAGGCGTTATGCTTACAAAATGTGCAATTAGCATATGGATTATCGGTTGTGGATAACTGAACTTGAGTTCAGTGTAAACCAGCAGGTGGAGGCGGTAATAGAGCTTAAATTAGTCAATTTGTCCCAACTCAAACCTGCCGCTATAAGGAGGTTGATTTACGGCTAAGAGCAAGCGGCTAGAATGAGTGTCAGGTAAAGTCCTTATTATTGGTTCTCAGCGGTAGGGGGCTTCATCCAGCGCCGGCCCCAATCCGCCATGCTCTCGATGACCGAATTAAGAGCAAGCCCCTTCTCGATAAGCTCGTACTCGACCCACGGTGGGATTATATTGAAGGGGGATGCCGGTTCGGCGTCCTCCTTCATCTTTAACTCCGGACATTCTAGTGCCTGCTTGCATAAGTCTGCGTTAGGGGACGTGAGGACGCATTGCTAGTGTTGCGTCTCTTTAATCATATATGGCTTAATTGGCAAACCTCATGCCATTGAGCTGCAAGTATACTGACAATTTAGCAGCATAGAACTTGGGGAACGCCACACTAGGTAAGCGAGAGCTTCATAGCGACCGCTCCGGGCTCGACCGCGGTTATTTCAAATCCGAGGGAATTGTAAAGCTCGATGGCTTCTGTCATAGACTCGAGGGTTTCCAGCCATATCTCTTCGTAGCCGATCTTTCGCGCCGCATGGATTACCTCGATCACCAAAGATCTGCCGATACCTTCTCCTCTGAACTTGGTTCTTACGAAGAGGCGCCTCATCTCGCAAGTCTTGTCGTCGACCGGCGCAAGAGCGATGCAGCCGGCGGGCTCCCCATCCACAGATGTGAGAAGGAGCCTGCCGCGGGGTGGGGCATAATCGCCGGGAAGTCCTTCGAGCTCCCGCTCGAATTCGATGAAGCAGAGATCGTTATCGACTGTCGACCGGTAGACGACGAAAAGTCGCTTAACCGCTTCTATCTGAGGATCTTCCACAGCTTGAACGATCTTGTACATCCACGATTCCTTCCGGAGCGTACAATCTCCGCCAAGGTCTACTAATGCTTTACATTGCGACTCTGTGGTTTCTCTATTAATGACGCCTTAGCACGAATAAATCAAGGTGATTACGCTTCTCTTGCAACGGTCTGTAATATCCAACAAAAGGCCCATTTTGACCTTACACTCCTTCAGATGTTAGCCTTGGCGGCGTCAATCGGCCAGGATCACATCCCGGATGCCGGCCCGAATGGTTCCGAACCGCCTCGAAGGGTAAAGTTCCATCTCCATGGAGCATAAAAGCGCGACAATTGCGTTTGTCGGCGACATTATGCTTGGTCGCGGCGTAAATGAGGAGATAGGGCTAAGAAAGCCCGAGGAGTTCTGGGGGAATACGTTGCCGCTGTTGCGTTCCGCCGACGCGGTGATCGCCAATCTTGAGTGCGCGATCACCACTCACAAGCGAGAGTGGCAAGAAACCCCCAAGGCCTTCTATTTTCGGGCCGATCCTACCGCTTTGAACGTACTGAACGTCGCCAATATCAAATGCGTCTCTCTTGCCAACAACCACACGCTTGACTTTGAGGAAGAGGGATTGCTGGATACGCTCGAGCATCTCGATTCTGCCGGAATTGCCCATCCGGGTGCGGGGAAGGATATCACCGATTCGAGAGCGCCCGCCATAGTGGACGTTGCGGGCCTTAAAGTGGGGGTCGTCGGTTTGACGGATAACGAGCCGGCGTTTGCCGCTGGTCCGGATCGACCGGGAACCAATTATCTGGAGATCGCCACCGACCAATCCACGCTTCGCCTTGTCGAGTCGGAGATAGCCCGGGCCAAGCAGGCAGGCGCGAAATTGGTGGTTATTACCTTACACTGGGGTCCCAACATGGTGGTCTCTCCCCCGGAACATTTCAGAAGATTCGCCCACAAGGTGATCGACCTCGGCGCCAACATCGTCCACGGTCATTCCGCGCATATCTTCCAGGCGGTGGAAGCGTATAAAGGCGGTCTGATCATGTATGACACCGGGGACTTCTTGGACGATTATGCCGTCGATCCCTTTTTGAGGAATGATTGGTCATTCATCTTCCTGGTAGAAGTTGGCCCCGATGGGGTACAGCGGTTGAGGATGATCCCGGTACGCCTGACATATGCAAAAGTGGACTTGGCGATAGGTGATGAGCTCGAGGCGATCCGGGGGCGAATGTGGACGCTGTGTGAGGAGCTCAAGACCCCTATTAATAAGAGGCCGGGGGGTTTGGAGCTCATCATCGAATAGCGCCGTCGAGTATTAGTCAGGGGTTGATTTCAATGGGAGAATTGAGACCTGGAGGAGAAGAGAATCCCATCTCCATCTCGCTGGATGACATTATTCTAAAGGGCAACTTAGGGATTCCCGAAGGCGCTAGAGGGATCGTTCTATTCGCCCATGGGAGTGGAAGCAGTCGTCTCAGCCCCAGAAATCGGTATGTCGCCGATGTGCTTAGGCAGGCGGGGCTCGCAACGTTGCTCTTCGATCTGTTGACGAAAGAAGAGGAGATCATCGATCTTCGAACCACGGAGTTCAGGTTCGACATAGGTCTGCTTTCCGAGCGGCTCTCCGGCGCCACCGAGTGGGTGCTTGGAAACCCTTCGACGAAGGATCTGCAGATAGGATACTTTGGAGCCAGCACGGGAGCTGCTGCGGCGCTGATCGCCGCAACGTTCCATCCGGACGTCGTGTATGCGATCGTTTCTCGAGGTGGTCGTCCCGATTTAGCGGAATCGGTCTTGTCAAGAGTCGAAGCATCGACGCTGCTCATCGTCGGAGGGCGTGATCATGTCGTTATCGAGCTTAACCAGAGGGCGCTTACACAGATTCGAGCTGAGAAATCGCTTACCATAGTTCCCGGCGCGACACATCTCTTCGATGAACCAGGGGCTTTGGAGGAGGTCGCACGGCTGGCGGCAGACTGGTTTACCGGGCATCTAAAAGTGTCGAAAGCCGCCTAAATGGTGCTGCCGAAAGCGGTGGAGCTCATAGCGGTTGAGAGCTGTCACCAGAAGTGCGATGTTCTCCTGGAAGCGTTCCTTCTTTCCCTCGGCCCTTGGTCTGGAGTCGGAAGTTCTTGCTTTAGCGGAGCGGCGCATAGGGCTCACAAGCATCTCTCTTATGGCTCCACAAGCATCTCTGCTATGGCTTCCTTGGAAAACAAAAAATCGTTGACACTCTACGCCATGCATGGTATTTTGATAATGGTTATCATTACCAATAGGAGTGTACTATGGGGAACACGGCTTGCTTCACCAAGTACCTCGCGGATAGAGGTCTTAAATCGACCAGGCAGCGCGAGCTCATATCGGCCACGTTCATGGCCATCAACGACCATACAAGTGCGGAGGAGCTATATCTACGGGTTGCAAAAGAAGAGCCCGACGTCGGACTTGCGACGGTCTATCGCACGCTCAAGCTTCTCTGTAGCGCTGGGTTGGCAAGAGAGCACCGGTTTGGCAATTCATCAAGCCGCTATGAGCCGCTCTCCATAAAGCAGCACCATGATCATCTCATCTGCACCAAATGTGGGTACGTTGAAGAGTTTGAGCACCCGAAGATCGAAAAGCTCCAGGATGAGATAGCGGCGAGTTTAGGGTTCGAGGTCATGACGCACAAGCTGGAGCTGTACGGCCTCTGTCGAAAGTGCCAGCCTTAGGCGCTCGCAAAAATATCTTATCGCTCCGGCCATGGGCGAGGAGATATATATTTTTAGGCAGCAATTGATAATGGTT
Organism: Actinomycetota bacterium; assembly: GCA_023481285.1. Taxonomy (GTDB): domain Bacteria; phylum Actinomycetota; class Aquicultoria; order Aquicultorales; family JAMCWL01; genus JAMCWL01. The sequence goes on from JAMCWL010000003.1 coordinate 3,836, forward strand.
ATCAATATCATTAAGGGGGTGTCTGCGACTAAAGAGCGAAGTGACGTCCGTTTTGTCTAAGTGTTAAAGGTTGCCAAGAAGAGAGATTAGGAGGTTTTGGATGGATGCGTTGGTAATCACGTTAAGAGAAGGGGTAGAGGCGGCTCTCGTAATCGGAATAATCCTTGCCTACTTGAGTAAAGCCGGCCGGTCTCATCTCAACCGCTATGCCTATGTGGGGCTCGGTGTGGCGGTTGCTTTCAGCCTGGTCACAGCTTTTACTCTGAAAGCGGCGGGGATAGATCCTGAGAATGAGGTCGTCGAAGGCGTCTTGTACCTCACCGCCTCGGTCTTTGTCGGATCGATGGTCGCGTGGATGTGGAAGACCGGAAGACAGCTCAAGCAGCACATGGAGACAAGAATGGCGACGCTCGTCTCTTCGGAGCGGGCCGACACGCTTCAGGCGATCGGCATTTTCGCATTCACCTTCTTTATGATCGCCCGCGAGGGTGTCGAAACGGTCCTCTTTCTCTCGGCCATTTCTTTCGTCAGTACCAGCCAGATCATGACATTCATCGGGGCCGTCTCCGGCCTGGTGCTGGCTTTGGGGTTCGGCATTCTTTTCGTTAGGGGCTCAATCAAGATACACCTCCACAGCTTTTTCACGGCGACGTCCATCGTGCTTCTTCTCCTTGCGCTGAGGTTTCTTGCCGGGGGAATTCATGAATTCCGGGAGATCGGTCTGCTCAAGCTCGATCAGAGCGTGATGAGCGCGATCGGCTTCATCGTGCGGGATAACACCTCGATGTGGCTGCTCATCGGGCTCCTGGCCATTCCGATGCTCACGACCGGTTTTGCGGCATTGAAGAAGCCTGTAGCGAATACCGATACGGATTCCCAGGTGGAAAAGAGAAAGGAGATCGCGCGCCTCAAGCGCGAGCGTCGCTGGACCCTCGGTGCGGTCGGTTTTACCGCTCTGGTCATTACCATTCTTTTCGGTGCCCTGGCTACGGCCGATCAGACCTACGAACCACCGATCGTCCCCATGGGGTCTGAGAATGGATCGATCCTTATCAAGGGCTCATCGCTCGAGGACGGCAAGCTTTACAAGTACGCCTACAAGGCCGGTGGAACCGAGGTGCGTTTCCTCATCGTCAAGCGGGATAACGGTTACGGGGTCGGTTTGGACGCCTGCGAAGTCTGCGGTCCCAAAGGCTACGTCCAGGAGAAGGACAACCTGATCTGCAAGAACTGCAATGCCCCCATCCTGGTGGGGAGCGTCGGGGAGCCGGGCGGCTGCAATCCCATCGTGCTGAAGCATACCGCTTCATCAAGCATTATTTCAATCGACGCAACCGATCTCGAAAAAGCGGCGGTCTTCAAGTAAGGGGTTTGAGATGCTCTTCAGGCTGCTGCTAAGGACGGTCCAGAAGCGAAAGAAAAGGGTGGCGCTGACCGGGCTCTCGGTGTTGATGGGGGCTGCGCTCCTTGCCGCCCTGCTCACCGTGACTTCGGGCGTCTCGGAGCGGGTGAGTCGAGAGCTTCGCGAGTATGGTGCAAATCTAACCATCGTGCCTGACCGAGCGGGTGGAGCCGGATATATCGAGGAAAGGGATCTCCTGAAGCTAAAACGGATTTTCTGGCGCCATAATGTCGTCGGGTTCGCTCCCTTCTTAAGCATGCAAGCGAAGGTCGGAAACGAGAGAGTTACGCTCGTCGGAACCTGGTTTTCCAGGCAAGCGAGGCTTCCAGAGGGCAAAGTCGTCACCGTCGGCGTCTACGACCTCTTTCCCTGGTGGAAAGTCCAGGGTCGGAAAATTACTTCGGACGCCGACCGGCTATCTGTCCTTGTCGGTAAGGAGCTGGCAAGCAAGTTACAGGTCTCTCCAGGGAGCAGTCTTCGGGTCGCATACGGGGGGATGACGAGAACGCTCGGAGTCGCGGGGATTCTCTCGGCAGGCGGACCGGAGGACCAGCGGATTATAGCCGACATCGGAGTCGTCCAGGAGATGACCGGCCTCGCCGGCAAGGCGGAGGGCGGAAAGGTAAGCGCGATGGTCGTGCCGAAGAGCAAGCTTCCCGAGTCGATCAGGGGCAAAGAGCCCTCCAGGATGACGCCGAAGGAGTACGAGACCTGGTACTGCACCCCGACGATTGAGGCGATATCCACGCAGATTAAGGAGGTCGTGCCCGGAGCCGGAGTAAAGGTCGTCCGCCAAGTTGCGGAAGCGGAAGGAAAGCTGCTGGACAAGATCGAGCTTTTGATCTCGATGATCATTGCAGTGACTCTTGTTTCCTCGACGGTCGGTGTCATGGCCTCTATGAGCGCGGCGGCGATAGAACGGCGGCGCGAGATAGCTCTGTCGAAAGCGATCGGGGCTTCCGATGGGCAAGTTGCTCTCCAATTCTTCGTTGAGGCGGGAATAATCGGCTTTATCGCCGGTCTTGCCGGTTTCGCCCTCGGAATCATCCTCGCCGAGTTCGTGGGCAGGAGCGTTTTCAATGTCGCCGTTCCGACTAATCCATTGATCTTCATTGTTACGCTTGCTCTCTCCCTCGGTATGGCGCTGTCGGGCAGCGTCCTTCCGGTGAGAAACGCTGCACGGGTCGATCCAGCCATCGCATTGAGGGGTGAGTGATGAACAACCGGCAGATGTTCCTGACCATCGTGCATAAAGCGCTGCTTGGAAAGAAAATGCGCTTCGCAATTGCGGTATCGTCGATCGTACTGGTCGCCGGGCTCATCTCAGCGCTTCTCTCGGTCTCTCTTGGAATCAAAGCTCGGTTCGGGAGCGAGTTCCGGAGATTTGGGGCTAACGTCGTTCTCTACCCGAAAGGAGGGGAGCGCGTGATGAACGAGTCGTTGACCCGAAAGCTATCCTCTGGCGAGCTCGGGAGATATCTTTACGGGTACGTTCCATTCCTAAATGAGCAGGGAGTGGTCAACGGCAAGACGATGCCGGTAATCGGCACGGATTTCAGGTTGGCCCGGAGGGTAAACCCCTGGTGGAAGGTGAGCGGCTCATATCCTGACGAAGGTGCAGGCGAAGTACTGCTCGGTATTGATGTTGCGGAGCGGCTTGGGGTGCGAGTGGGTGACCGCGTCAGGCTGAATCCGAATACCGGCAGCGTGCCCGCCTCGTCGGTCGAGTGCAAGGGCTGCCATAGCGTTCTTCCGGAGAACCACAACAGAAGGCTTGAAGGTAGGCTTGCTGAGGTTAAAAGCAACTGCATGAGCTGCCACCAGGCGCACTCATTGGGTGGAGGGAGCTCGGTCGAGATGAGAGTATCCGGTATTCTGAGCACCGGGGGCGATGAAGACGGCCACATCCTCACCGATCTGTCCAGAGCTCAGTCGCTTTTCAACAAGCCGGGCGCGGTAAGCCAGGTCCACGCGAGCGTTCTTACGGGAGGAGAGTTATCCCTCGAGGATATATCCAGGGTAATCGAGAGTAAGCTTGGCGATGTTCAGGCAACGCCCGTCAGCCGGATAGCGAGAGCCGAGGACAATCTATTGGGCAAGGTACAGCTTCTTCTCACGCTCGTCACCCTTATCGTCCTCTCAACAACGGGCTTAACCTTGGCGAGCATGATGACCGCGAGCGTTATGGAGCGCGGTCGCGAGATCGGTCTGATGAAGGCTATTGGGGCGACGCATCGCGCCATAGCCATTCTCTTCCTGGCTGAAGCGGCATCGATGGGGCTGACGGGCGGCGGTATCGGTCTTCTCTTGGGATTCCTTATGTCCCAGCTAATCGGAGAAAGCGTCTTTGCTACGGCGATTCCAACGCCGCCGGTGGTTTTCCCGCTAACCATTCTTTCGGTAATCACTTTAGCCGTCCTATCAAGCGTTCCGTCTATCAAGCGGGCCATGAGCATCGATCCGGCTACCAGTCTGAGAGGTGAATAAATGAAAGCGATGGCAATAACCGATCTCAAGAAGATATACAACGCACAGACCGCGGCTCTGCAAAATATCAATCTTGAAGTTTCGCACGGAGAGTGGGTCTCAATTTTAGGACCTTCCGGTTCCGGTAAGAGCACGCTCTTGAATATCATCGCCTGCCTTGACAGGCCTACATCCGGCGAGGTAAGGATCTACGATACCAATCTGGTCGCGCTCAACCCCAAAGAGCTCGCTCTTTTTCGGCGGGAGAATATCGGCCTCGTCTTCCAGCAGCAGCACCTTATTCCCTATCTGACCGCTCTCGAGAACGTCATGTTGGCCCAATACTATCACAGCATGGTCGACGAGGATGAGGCGGTTGCGGCGCTAAAAAGGGTTGGCCTCGGACACCGGCTCAATCATATTCCCGCCCACCTCTCGGGCGGAGAGCAGCAGCGGGTCTGCATCGCGAGGGCGCTTATCAATGATCCCAAAATACTCCTCGCCGACGAGCCGACCGGCAACCTCGACCGGGAAAACAGCGGGAACGTCTATGATATCTTCAAGCAACTGCACGCCGAGGGTCATCATACCATTGTTCTCGTCACGCACGACGAAGAGGCCGCGAAGCTCGGAGATAGAACGGTCAAAATAGTCGATGGGCGGCTGTCATTCGATCGTACGCATTCAGTTTAGAGCAGTTGTATGTATAATGTATAAGGGAATCAAAAGGGCACGCCACCGGCGTGCCCCCTTCAACTGCCGTGGGTAAGCCTTAACAGGGGCTTACCAGCCTGCCTTTTCAGCTTTTTCAGCCGCTTCGATGAGGCGTTTTACCTTCTGGCCGCCCTTATGGCCGATCTCCTCGTAGAACTCGTGACCGTACTTTTTTTTGGTGGCCTCGCCGCCTTTCTTTCCGCCCTTCGCTCCGCCGAGGTGACCGGCCTCTGAGACGGTCATCCTGCGTCTTTCTGCGGCCATGGTCTCACCTCCCCTCGAGAACTGTGAAGAAATATAGTTTTGGCCGGAATCGATATCTTTACGGTCGCGCGTTGACTTACGTTTCTACCCACAAAATAGCGATCAGCGATTAGCAATTAGCAATTAGCAATTAGCCAAGTCAAAATTTAAAGAACGGAAAGGTTATTTTCATTTCGTTGGTGGTACCGCGCGGCGGCCCTGGTCGCTGCCGACTAAACGACTCTCATGTCGGCTGCTTTTTCGCAGTTTAGCTGGAGATGCGTTGAAAATTGTCGCTAGTGGCGGGGAGGTCGCACGGTAAATAGAGAGAAGACAAACTCGGCGATGGAGATGGCCGCCGCGGCAAAAAAGACCGCTGTAATACCGCTCCGGGCGAATATAAAGCCTGCGATTAGAGGACCGGCCGTCTGCCCGATGGCGATCATCGAAGTGTTCAGCGCCGTCACGGAGGCCCGCTCCTCGATCGGGGCGAGGCTTGTCACGATCGTCAACAGGCTCGGGTAGAAGATCCCCAGGGCGATGCCGAAAATCGCGGCCGGTATAAGGGAAAACCAGAGGCTTGGAGTCAGGGGTATCAGCGCTTGAGAGGCTGCAAATATTACGAATGAAACCTGGACAAGGCGGGCTTCGGATGCGTATCTTCTCAACCGCCCGGCAAGAAAGGAGACGATGGCCGAAGCGACCGCCTGGGTTGAAATGATAATGCCGATATTAAACGAAGTAGCGTGGAAGAATGAGGAGAGAAAAAGGGTGTAGTAGGTAAGGAAGGCGCCGTAAAGGACGAGGAAGCTTATGGCGCTTGCGGTAAAAGCTCCGATGGCCCCCACCCTCCAGGAAGCCCTTAATGCGTTTCTAAAGTATTCGATGACCCCGGCCCGGCGCTCGGGTTCCGGGATCTCCAGCCGCAGAGCGACCACACCTACGGCGATGGAGAGCAAGGAGAGGTAGAATGGATAGTACCAGCCCAGAAGGGCGAGTGCGCCCCCGACCACCGGGAGAATCGCGCCCGACACGTTGAGTATCCCCACATTGGCGCCCATGGCCTTCAGCCGGACATCGCCTCTGAACATGTCGCCTATGAGCACCGCGCTGAAGGTTATCAGGGCGGCTCCGCCGATTCCGTGAAGAAACCTCAAGGCCAGGATCAGCGCCAAATTACTGGTTAAGGTGATCGCCCAGCCGACCAGCCCGTAATAGATAAGGGCGACGACTAGGACGAGCTTTCTTCCCAGCCTGTCGGCGAGTATTCCGATAAGCGGCGCAAGGAAAATGGCCGGCAGCGTATAGTAGGTGAAGAGAAGCCCGACCGTCTCTTTCGGAAGACCGAGAGACGCAACGATCTTCGGTAAGGCCGGCGAGATAGCCGCCGTTCCGATGATGGAAACGAACGTTACGCCAAAGATTATCGCCAGGTTCTTGTCCCAGGCCAAATTCTGTTTTTCCACGATGACCGCCCAGAATCCCCCTCTTGTTCCCGGCTATTGGCGTAGAGACCAACGCGCGACACTCGCCTTTATATAATCCGCAACCAAGGATAAAACTAAGCGGAGCCTTAACCTCAATGAGGAGAAAAGCGGAGACGGCCGGTAGACCTGCGCATACCCGATCTCCCAGGACGAGAGAGGTCATTGTCTTGACTGGACGTTACGGGCTGTTGCTTCGTCTGGTCAGTTGCCGGATGTAAGTTGGTCGCCCGTGCTCTCGTTTACCGTTACCGGATGCATCGGTCTCTTTACCATTCTCGTCTGACGGTTCAGAGAGCTGAGGCGCTTTATGGGGAGCTTCTGCGGGGCGGTCGCCATTGCCACCTTGACGGGCCGGCCTCAAGAAGGTGCCGCGCCAAATGCGTTCCCAATTCTCCACCCAGCCATACTCTTTTCGCCAGATCGGCTCGTAGATACCGGCAACTTTTTTGGAGTAGCGCTTGAGGGGTTCGAGAAGCTCCTCGAAAAGGCAGTCCGCCCCCGGGTGAGTGGGTCGAGCCCCGTACTTCCTGGCGAGAGCGGCCATGGCTCCCGGGTGGTCGATGAGGGGACAGGGGCGTATTTCATTGTGGCCGAAGGGTTGGGAGCGCCTTATCGCCTTGAAGAAATCGGAGTTGAGCACCTCCGGCAGGCTTTTATCTTTAATGTTGTCGACGGACGTGTGGCAAAAGATACAGGGTTCGACATCTCCATTATTGGTGATATGAATGAAATGTCGCCCGCCCGCCAGGCATCCGCCGACGACCGGTCCGTCGCCGAAGAAATCAATGATCAGCAACGGCTTTTCATTTCTGATCTCTATCGCCCTTCGCCTAAGCAGGTTCCTCTGCTCGGGCGTCGGCATGAGCGAGAGGTCCGGATCTCGACCGACCGGCATGTAATTGAAGTACCACCCGACCGGCGAGCCCTTTTCAATCATGAAGTTTATGAAATCGTCGCTCACCACGGTCTCAATGTTCTTCCTGGTCACGGTCACGGAGTAAAAGTAGATGACGCCCGCGTCCCGCAGCCGATCCATCGCTTTTGAAACCCTCTTGAAAGTGCCCCTTCCACGGCGCTCGTCGGTCTCCCTCTCAAACCCCTCGATGCTGATGGTTGGGACGACGTTTCCCAAACTGACCAAGCGCTCTGTAACCTTCTCGTCGATGAGTGTCCCGTTGGTGAAAAGCTGAAACAGAGTATTTGGATTGCGGCGAAGAATATTCCAGATCGGTCGGTAGACAAAGGTCTCGCCGCCCAGGAGGGTTATGTAATTTATTCCTATCTCGTTTGCCTCGCGGATGATGCGGTCAACGAGCTCTTCAGCCATGTCGGACGAGGAGTCGTACTCTCCGGCAAAGCAGCCGACGCAGCGGTGGTTACAGCGCATGGTCGGGCTGATGAGTATCGTATAAGGAGGTGCGACGCCGTACCGGTTGGAGTAGGGTTTCTGTCTATCCTGGCAGATGGTCATGGCATCGGATATATAGTTGGCCACCTTACGCCTCATGGTCGGGTTGGTCGTCGCACACAACCGCTTAATCGTCCAGGAGAGCGGGAGATCTCGCTTGAAAGCTTCACGCATGACTCGCATCATATAACGCTGGGACGGGGTGCTCCCAAAGAGCTCGGTAAAGTGAAAAGCCCCGGTGATTAAGCTCCTCGACGATTTACCGATGAACCTGAGAATTCTCGGCGTCGTCGCCTTAACATATCGATATTTGACTTCCTCCAACAGGTTACTCAATGCTTCTACCACAATATCCACCTCTCAGCGTGGGATCGCTGACGCGACCCAGCTTACCCGCTAGAACAAGCATGTAAACGCAGAGATGGGGGCGCTCAACCTTCAACCGCCAGCTTGCCGCGACCGTCAACCTTCAACCAGCCAACCTGCCGCAACTAGCACGGAAGGGCTTTCAAAAGAAGAGTCATTCTGGTTGTTGAAGGCTTGGATAGCATGCAGGCACTCGTTAGGTGGGAGTGCTAACGGGACCGGTATGAAGTGCTGCTTCATGGGAGGTGGTTTTGCCGGTTACATTTGCCGGTTACAAATAGCAACAAAAATAGCTATTGTTATCCGTGTGGAACTACCAGAAACTATGAAAGGGTTCTAGTTTCCACTTTCCAGTCTCTAGTTTCTAGGAGAAGCATTGCCGGATAAGACGACGGAAATCAGCTTACTGAGAGAGGCCGTGGCCGAAAAACTTGAACCGTACAGGCGCCCTGTCCTCGCGATCGTTTCAGGGATCTCGCTCGCCCTGGCTTTTCCGTACGCCTCGATCTGGCCGCTCGCTTTTATTGGCGTCACCCCGCTCCTAATGGCCGTCGATGGCGCCGGGCCTTACGCCGCCCCGCTTCTCGGCTGGCTTGCGGGCGCGGTTTTCTTCAGCATCCTCGCTTACTGGTTGAGCGTCTTCGGCGTTAGCGTTCTGATTCTACTTGTGGCCGTTATGGCTCTCTACCTCGCTCTTTTTACTTCAGGCGCCCGGTGGGCTTTAAAGAATTTGCCTTTAAGGTGGCGGCTCTTTTCCATCCCCGCGCTCTGGGTGTCGATCGAGTATCTTCGCTCCTTCGGCCCTTACTCTTTTCCTTGGGGAACCATTGGTGAGTCAATCAAAAGCCTGCCCCTTATGCAGTTGGCATCCCTGATCGGGGGCTTCGGTCTTTCGTTTCTTGTAGCAGTGGTGGGCGTCCTCCTTTACGAGGTCTGGAGAAGGGGATTTCGTGCGAGCTTGTCCATAATTGCCCTGCTTATGGTAATCGTCCTTGCCTGGTATGGCTGGGGCGCCTATAGGGCCGGACGGCTCAACCCCCCTGAAACGACCAGAATCGCGCTTCTCCAGGGAAACGTGCCGCAGGACGTCAAGCTTAATTCTGCGAATGTCGGGGATCAAAAGCGGCTCTATCTTGATATGACCGGGAAGGCGGCCAAAGAGCGGCCTGATCTTATCATCTGGCCGGAATCGGCCGTTCCGGATGAAATACGCAACTATCAGGATTATCTGGCGGATGTTCAAAGGGCCGCCAAGGGCTCCACGGTGATTGTCGGGGCTTTCGACAGGGACGCCGGCGGCATCTACAACGCCGCTTTTCTGCTGGGGGATGACGATCTTTCGGTCTACCGAAAGATACACCTGGTCCCGTGGGGAGAATTCACTCCCTTGCGCTTCCTCTCTTCTCGGGTCAACTCGCTCGCCGGTCTGGGTGAAGACCAAACTCCCGGTAGAGACCTGGTGCCGCTTGCGATCGACAGACGCCGGATGGCGACGGTCATCTGCTTCGAGTCGGCGTACTCGCGCCAGATGGCCGCGATGGTCCGCGCCGGCGCACGCGTAGGGCTCGTCATCACGAATGACGGGTGGTTTGGCGAGACATCGGCAGCCGATCAACACTTCGAACTGGCGAGGTTCCGGGCCGTTGAAAATGGAATCTACGTGGCGCAGGCTGCAAATACGGGCATAACAGGCATAATCGATCCAAAGGGACGCGTTATCGAGAAGACCCGCTTGAACGAGCGCACCATCCTTCGGGGCGCAATCGGGTATTCGGTTGGGACGACATTTTACGCAAAGTTTGCCGACGTAATACCCTTTGTCCACTTCGGGATCGTGGGCGCGGCTATCGCGAGCCACATCCGGCGCCGGAGAAAATCCAATGGTTGACGACGGGATCGAAAAAGAAAGCTTGAGAAACGGGGGGCCCGGTCGCGCCGAACGAGAGCACCTTTGGCGTCGGGCGCGCTTTGTTTACCTCATAGTTTATCTCTTTTTGATCGCGGGCATCCTATTTTCAATCGCCGCGATCATCAGACTTCTCAACAGAGCCCTTTCTTAAAGATCGCCCAAGGTGCCGTTCGTGCGAGGCCCGGTAAACTTAGCTTTTACTAAGAATCTTGTCCCCGGGTGTTGATTTAGGTCAAAGCTTATTGTAATATCTATTTAGCACTCATTGGTCCCGAGTGCTAATTCATCTGGTAGGAGGTGTTGTTTTATGGCTTTGAAGCCCCTAAGGGACCGAGTAGTCGTCAAGCCAGTCGAAGCTGAGGAGAAGACTAAGAGCGGCATTGTTCTTCCGGAGACCGCCAAGGAGAAGCCGCAGCAGGGAGAGGTTGTCGCTGCCGGCGAGGGTCGCTACGACGAGTCGGGCAAACGCATCCCGATGGAGGTCAAGGTCGGCGATCGCATCATCTACTCCAAGTACGGCGGGAGTGAGGTCAAAGTCGACGACGAAGAGTACCTGATTCTCAGAGAAGACGACATTCTAGCAATAGTTACCAAGTAAGGGCTTATTAGTTTAGGAAAAGGAGGGAATGGGTTTTATGCCAAAGCTTATCGAGTTTAATGAGGAAGCCAGGCGCAAGCTTGAAAGCGGCGTCAACAAGCTTGCCAACACGGTGAAGGTGACACTTGGACCGAAAGGTCGCAACGTGGTGCTTGACAAAAAATTCGGCGCCCCGACGATAACGCATGACGGCGTCACGGTCGCCAAGGAGATCGAGCTCGAAGACGTTTACGAGAATATGGGCGCTCAACTGGTCAAAGAGGTTGCCACACAGACGAACGACGTGGCGGGCGACGGCACCACCACCGCCACCGTGCTCGCCCAGGCGATCGTCCGAGAGGGCATGAAGAACGTTGCGGCGGGCGCCAACCCGATGCTCATCAAGAAGGGCATCGACAAGGCGGTTGAGAAGGCGGTCGAGGAGATTCGCGCGCTGGCCAAAACGGTCGATACTCACGAGGAGGTCGCTTCCGTCGCCACGATCTCGGCGGCGGACGAGGAGGTCGGACAGCTCATCGCCGACGCGATGGACAAGGTCGGCAAGGACGGCGTCATTACCGTCGAAGAGTCCAACACCTTCGGAATTCAACTCGAAGTCGTCGAGGGCCTACAGTTCGATAAGGGGTACATAAGCCCCTACATGGTTACCGATCCGGAAAGGATGGAGGCGGTCCTTGAAGACCCGCTCATCCTCATTGTGAACCAGAAGATATCGGCCGTCGCCGATCTGCTCCCCGTCCTCGAGAAGGTCATGCAAGCCGGCAAGGCATTACTTATCATTGCCGAGGATGTCGAGGGCGAGGCGCTCGCCACGCTCATCGTCAATAAGATTCGCGGTACCTTCCAGTCGGTCGCCATCAAGGCTCCCGGCTTTGGAGACCGTCGCAAGGCGATGCTTCAGGATATCGCCATCGTCACCGGTGGCCAGGTCGTTACCGAGGAGCTCGGCCTGAAGCTCGAGGGCACGACGCTCGACATGCTCGGTCGGGCTCAGCGGATCAAGGTGACGAAGGAAGACACGACGGTCATCAGCGGACAGGGCGATCCCGAGGCGATCAAGGGTCGCATCAACCAGATCCGCTCCGAGATCGAGCGTAGCGACTCCGAGTTCGATCGCGAGAAGCTTCAGGAGAGACTCGCCAAGCTCTCCGGCGGCGTCGCCGTCATCAGGGTCGGCGCGGCGACCGAGACGGAGATGAAGGAGAAGAAGCACCGCATCGAGGATGCCCTCTCGGCAACCAAGGCGGCTGTTGAGGAGAACATCGTGCCGGGTGGCGAGGTCACTCTCATCAATGTTGTCAATAAGCTCGACGGTCTTGCCGAGGAGCTCAAGGGCGATGAGGCCGTGGGCGTTGCGATCATTCAGAAGGCGATGGAGGAACCGCTCAGGCAGTTGGCGGCTAACGCAGGCTTTGAGGGCTCCGTCATCGTCGAGAAGGTGAAGACGCTCCCGACCGGTCACGGTTTGAACGTCCTCAGCGGCGAGTACGGCGATATGATGAAGGACGGCGTCATCGACCCTGTGAAGGTGGCGCGCTCCGCGTTACAGAATGCGGCGTCCATCGCCTCGCTCATCCTGACGACCGAGGCGGCCGTCGCGGAGAAGCCCGAGGAGGAGAAAGCCGGCGGAATGCCGGGCGGCATGCCTCCCGGGATGATGTAAACCATAAAAAAGGCGGGGCCATAAAATGGCCCCGCCTTTTTCTCGTCTTTGGCCTTTAACTAGATAAAATAGTCTATCTCACCACTTTTTAATTCAAATCTGCCTGGTTCGCTTGACTATTTATCGCTTTTATGGTATCTAGTCTTATGACTAGAAGCTAA
>JAMCWL010000042.1 GCA_023481285.1 Actinomycetota bacterium
AAGATCACGCCGGGAAAGCGCTTAACGGCGGTGTCGTAGGCCTGTACTTCATCGTTATACCTGCGCCGCTCCACGGAGATCCTATTCTCGGTGCCTTCGAGCTGGGCCGTCAAATCCTGTATATTCTGGCTGGATCTTAGTTGAGGATAGTTCTCCACGATGACGAGCAACCGCCCCAGCGCGCTCTCCATCCGGTTCGCCGCCGCCACCTTTTGGTCGGTCGTCTGCGCTCCAGCATATCCCTTGCGAGCCTGAGCGATGTCCCCGAAAACCTTTTGCTCCTGTTTCAACATCCCCTTGGTCGCATTGACGAGATTCGGAATGAGGTCGAATCGCCGCTGGTACTGCGTCTCGACCTGCGCCCACTGGTTGTCGACGGCCTGCTGCTTCGTGATAAATGAGTTGTAATACCCGCCGAACGTTCCGCCGAGCACGACGAGAACGACGACTATGACGACGACGGGAATTAGCCACTTATTGTTATTCATGCAACACCCTCCCAGCTATGAGTTTGCATGATTATATCGCAGAGGGAAGCAGTCCCCAAGTAGCCTCGTTAGAAAGCCGCACAACCGACGCCGAGATCTCAACTTGAGTTTTTTCGCCGGACTTTCAAATACTCCATTTCCGATAGTCCGAATCGAATAAAAAAGCCGCCTAAAATGGCGGCCTTTTTATCGCAGCTACGTCAGCAACCCTCATCGCAGTGAGCGATCCCTCTCAACATAAAACGCTTACGAAGCATCCGGTTCACCCCCTTCTCGAAAGCTTGTCTCCTTCAGTGGAGAAAGGAAGAAGTCAGAGCAACAGCTGAACCTGCTGAAATAGGCGGTGCAGCACTGCCGGATGGTCGAGCAGTCGAGCGAATAATAGACCTGCTGGCCTTCCCGCCTGGCTCCGACTAGTCCGGCTTGCTTCAGAACGTTCAAATGGCGAGAGATCGTGGGCTGGCAGAGGGAAAACTCGGAAACGAGCTCGCCGACCGACCGTTCCCTCTCCTCGAGCAGAAGAAGTATCTTTTGTCTGGTCGGATCGGATATGGCCCTAAAATAACTGGAAATGCTCCCCATGTGTCCCGCCTTATGCATATATTACTATATGCGCATAACTACTGATAGCTAGTCAAGTGATAAATAATGTTTTCTCCACGCGGGCAAGCGCGAAGCGATTACGGGCTGATGTGGAAGCAATCTTAGCGCCGGCCGTGACCAAGCCGAAGATCGCGAAAGGCAAAAACGCGGTTCTTGCCGCTGGTTTTGGCTAAGTAGAGAGCTTTATCGGCGCTCAACAAGAGGTCTTTCCCCGTCAACCCGTCGTCGGGATACGTGGCAACCCCGAAGCTTGCGGTCAACCGGGCGTTGCGCTGGGCGTTGGGCCCTAGAAACAGGTACCCGCCTACCATTCCCCTCACCTTCTCGATCACGGCCATCGAGCCGGAAAGCGACGTCTCTGGCAGGACGATCGCGAATTCCTCGCCGCCATAACGGGCGACTATGTCGGCGTCTCGGCAACTCGACCGCAAGATTTCTCCAAGCTCCTGAAGCGCAACGTCCCCCTGCAGGTGCCCGTAGGAATCGTTATAGGTTTTGAAATTGTCGATATCCAGCATGACCACCGAGAGCTCCTTGCAGTATCTCCTGCACCGCTTGACCTCATCGGTCAGGTACTTTTGGAGATACCGCCTATTGTAAAGACGGGTCAGGTGGTCGGTAATGGAGGTCTTTTTCAGCCGATCGTAGAGCACGGCGTTTTCCATGGAGACGGTGAGCTGGTTAAAGATGTTTATCAGGAGATCGATCTCTTCCTTATCGCACGCCTCGATCGTGCCCCTGTCGAGGCAGAGAACACCGACCGTCTCATTGCCGCACCTGATGAGAGCCGGGAAACGCTCGAGACCCGGAAGATACCATACCTTGGCCGTGCGCTGGGTCTCCGAGAAAATCGGCTCATCCGACCAGGTCAGCGAGGACGCCTGGATCGCCTCGATATTGTTGGCGATAACGCTTGCCATATCGACGTCCGGCTCCGACCCGAGATCGTGATTGACCTTAGCCAAGAGGGTTCCGGATACTTGGTCCATGAGATAGAATCGATAACCTGTGACATCGAAGACGCGCTCGAGCGACTCCCTCAGCAAAAACAGGAGCTTCTGCAGATCGGTCGCCGAATGGATAACGCGGCTGGAGCTGGAGAGGATCGCTATTTTTCTCTCGAGCTCCTTGTTCAGCGCCTCAATTTTCCTCGTGTTGTTCTCCGATCGCTGGGCGACCCGCCCAACGGCGATCGCGGTTATCCAGATGAGTCCTATCTGAAGAATCTTGTCGGAAGCGAAAACAGGCGCGCTGGTGAAATAGGTCATCCTGACCAAATCGGCGATGGACGACATGCCGGCCGCAAAGTAGCCCGCACGGGCGCCGAAATAATACATGGCGAGCGCCGTGGCCATAAAATACCCTATCGTGAAGTACTCGCCGTGCGGCTCCGCTTTATAGATGAAGGCGCTCAAAACCGAGATGTCGAGAATCAGAAGATACGCATATAACCTGCCGTATCCTCTCGGCCTGGTGAGACCCGTGAGCGTGAACGCGCCCGTCGCGACAGCGAAGATGAGGGTGAGTAGATAGAGCGCTTGCCTTTGCGAAGGAACGAGCGGGCTCCATTCCGTCCACCCGGCCATCATCAACAGGGTAAGAAATCTGAATCCTAAGTAGCACTTGTCTTTAACGTGTGGCTCTATCGGTAACACCCCCACCCGATCAAGCCGTACATTGCCCTTCTGTTATCGGCACCCGGGATGCAATACTTTACGCGCTGGAGAGCTGCCTTTTTACTCGTTCAGCTGGCGTTTTATTGTTGTGTTCTTCCTGTATCTTTATTTCATAATCAAGGGCTCGTCGAGGAGGCGGCCGTGTTGGGAATCCTTCACCATTGAATATGCCCCTATACCGCTGATTCAAATCCCGAGTAAGGCATGAGGCGACAAGAAAAGGCCGTCAAATGACGGCCTTTTCTTGTTCTGAGCCCCCAGCAGGATTCGAACCCGCGACCTGCGGTTTACAAAACCGCTGCTCTGCCGGCTGAGCTATGGGGGCGCGTGACTTTCCCGCCCAAAACTCCGCGTCA
>JAMCWL010000025.1 GCA_023481285.1 Actinomycetota bacterium
ACGATAAATAGGGTGAGCACTACTATATAAGGGGGTGGATGGCGATGGAGTTTTTCTTTGAGGAGGATGGGGACCTTAACTACGCAAGACCGGAGGTTCTCGAGAGGACGGTTATACTGCGGAATAGGACGGTACTTCCAGACTCAACCCTAGTCACCACCAGGACTATATATGATGATGATAAGTTGGAGGGGTATCTGGAGATCTTCTTGGAAAGCACGCCGTTTTATTACAGCAACTAGTGCAGCACCAACTTAATACGCCTAGGCTTCGTTAAGAACAATTACTTGCTAGATAGCGTTGTCTCATTAGGAAACAAGTTGGTGAAAAAAGTTGGTGCTGCACTAGTTGACGGATAGCCCCAAGGGTCCAAACTGGGCACGCCACCGGCGTGCCCCTACTTTTGTGCGCTCTATTGCTCGAAATAGGAGCCTTTGCCGTTAAAGTGGAGGTATTCTCAGACCGATATAAGTGAGCGATAATAGGTAAGAAAATTGGCAAGGAAATAGGCTAGCGGCAGTTGGCGTTCGGATCAGGGGTCGATGATGAAAAGAAGAATTGCGCTCATACTACCTGTACTGATACTACTTCTTGGTTTAGGAATCACCCTGAGAGCCGTCTTCTCCTTTAACGCCAACGTTTACATCGAGAACGTCTCTAAAAAAGTATCCGATGCGAGAAGCGTGAGCGTCAGCCTGGAGGCCAAGCTAACGGGCGGCAAAGCCAAAATGGTTAATCACAGCGCAAGCGGATTGGTGGTCTTTCCAGGGAACCACAGGGTGGAAGGCAAGATCGAGACTCCCACCGGTAGCGAGGACATAGCGGAGATCGCCACGGGAGACTTTATCTATCGGAAAACCCAGGCGACCGAAGGAAAGTGGGTAACTCTTGAGCGGACTGACAGGGAAGGGATCGCCAAAGACAGGCGGGACATCCGCTATGCAAGGTTGCTCAAGGACTTGATCGGGTCTGTAGCCAAGATCGATGGCGCAGAACTTGAGAACAGAACGAGGACCATCAGGGCGACGCTCGATTGGACGAAGTACCTGGCGTCAACGAAGACCGCGGGTGTGTCGGATTGGTTTGCCGAGGAGCTCCAGAAGGTCGATACGGCCAAACTCACGCTACAGGTTGACGAGCCTTCCGGCTACGTGACGAGGAGCGAATTGAACGTCACCGGGGGCGGGAAGATTCTGGAGCTTGACGCCGATTATTCGGGATGGAACGAGAAGGTAGGCATATCCGCTCCGCCGCTTTCCGAGACTTTAAGCAAGGAAGCGGCAGAACGTATATTTACTGCAAAGAAGCACTTCGAAGCGGGTTTAGTGGCCTATAAAGCGAACGACACGAATGGGGCGGTGGATGAGTTTGACCAGGCGGTCAAATATCAACCAAAGAATTACACATATAATGTCTGGCTTGCCAAGGCTCAATTAAGGAAGAGAAATTACAGCGAGGCGGAGTTTTATGCCCAAAAAGCCATGGGATTAGATCAAAGTAAAGCCGATGCCTATGTCGTTGCGTCTCAGGTCATGGCGCTTGACGACCAGTGGAAGCCTCAGCGCAGAACGCAGGCTATAAGCTACGCCCAGCAGGCGGTCAAGTTAAACTCAAACAGCCCAGAGGCTTATACGGCGCTCGGTCTGGCATACTGGCTGAAGGCCATGCCGTCATTGGAAGACTCAGCGACTATGCCGGTAGAGTATCCGACCTGGGTGCGGGAGGAGACTCCTTCGGTGCCGTCCGGTTTTTACAAGAACCGTGCGGTTGTCGCCCTTGATAAAGCGATAGAGCTTGACCCGAATGCCGCGGAGCCGCTTTTCATAAAAGGTTTTATGCTGATCACCGACGTTGATATGGTTAAGGATCTTAAGAAATTCGGGTTCACCTTGCAGAACGTCTCGAAAGCTCAGGATAATTTTGATCGAGCCTCGGAAATCTTTACCAAGGTCGCAACGATCAATCCGAACTTCGTCGAGGACAAGCTGGCTTTCAGCGCAAAGGGGTTTGCTGACCTCTCAAAGGATAACGAACTGATGCGGAAGTACGGCAAGCTTCGTGATCTTTCCGAGACGCTCATGTCGCAGGGGACCAGATGGAAAGAGCTAAAAGGCGTGAACGCCAGACGCGTTATGGATGATTGGGAGGCCTCCTTAAAAGATTATGTCGACTTCCTTTTCAAGATGGCAGAATCGCCTCAGCCGCAATACCTCGTTGACGCTTTTAAGACCGCGGACGATATATTAAAAATCATGTACATAACCATCTAGTGCTAAATTAGCGCTCGTCGGTCTTCGGGCCGTCGGTCGGGCTCGCCAGGGGCACGCCAGCGGCGGGCCCCTACATGCCAGCAATCGTGCTATCATCATCTCATGGTTGGTGAGAATCTCTTCTCACGAAGCGAAATAGGGCTAACCGGAGCGCCGCTGGCCTACCGGATGCGACCGCGGGCCCTCGACGAGTTCGTCGGCCAGGAGCAAATTGTTGGCGAGGGCACTCCTCTCAGGAAAGCGATCGAGGAGGATCGCCTTGATTCGCTTATCCTCTACGGGCCGGCCGGTACCGGAAAGACAAGCCTAGCAAGCGTCGTCGCCACCGGGACGGGCGCCCATTGGGAGGAGATGTCGGCCGTCACCGCCGGCGTCGCGGATGTGCGCAAGGTTATCGAGCGGGCCCAACAGATGAAGGGCCTCACCGGCAAGAAGACCATACTCTTCATCGACGAGATTCACCAGTTTAACAAGAACCAGCAGGATGCGCTTCTTCACGCGGTCGAGGATGGGACGATAACGCTCATCGGAGCGACGACCGAGAACCCCTTCTTCGAGGTCAACTCTCCTCTTGTCTCCCGCTCAAGGGTTCTTGAATTCAAGCCGCTAACGGAGGACGAAATTGAGCGGATCATCAGGCGGGCGCTTGATGATGGTGAACGCGGCCTAAGAGAGCTCGCTGTCGACATCGACGACGAAGCGGTTGCTCACTTAGCCAGGATATCAAGCGGGGACGCAAGAGCGGCGCTTAACGCCCTGGAGCTCACGGCGGTTCTCGCCCCCGTCGACAAGGACGGCGCCCGACGGATTACATTGACCGCCATAGAGGAGACGACGCAAAAGCGGGTGATCGCCTATGGCGAGGACGAGCATTACGATGTCATATCCGCTTTCATCAAGAGCATCCGGGGTTCCGATCCGGACGCGGCCCTCTACTGGCTCGCGCGCATGATCTACGCGGGAGAAGACCCTAAATTCATAGCGAGACGCTTGATCATCGCCGCTTCGGAGGATATCGGGTTGGCCGATTCGAGGGCGCTCGAGATAGCGGTGGCCGCCACCCGGGCGGTCGAGTTCGTGGGGCTTCCCGAAGCGAGGATAAACCTGGCGCACGCCACCGTTTACCTGGCGACCGCCCCAAAGAGTAACTCCGCATATCTCGGGGTGGACGCGGCCCTCGCTGAAGTCGAGAAGGGCGCCAAGGGCGACGTCCCGGTCCACCTGAGGGACGCCCACTATCCTGGCGCCAAACGCCTGGGCCGGGGAGAGGGCTATAAGTATGCGCACTCGTACCCGGACCACTATGTCGAGCAGCGTTACCTCCCAGAAGAGCTTGAGGGGAGGCTCTTCTACAAACCGATTGAAATAGGCGAGGAGAAAAGGATAGCCGACAGGCTGAGGGAGCTTAGGTCGAAAGGCTGCCGAGGTAAAGCCGAAGGTAGCTAGAACCGATAATGGATTCGAAGCTCGAAACTAAGGATAGCAGGGCCTTTTCTAGTTTCGAGAGGGCCGTTAGGCCTGTTCGAGTATCGAGTTTCGGGAAGGCTACAAGGTAACCGGTTAGTAGCTATGTTGGGATGTCATGTGCTAGAATCATTCACTAAACGGGAGGACGTATGAACTTGCCCCTCTTTTTGGATGCGGTTTTGACGGTTGCGGTGGTGGCGCTGATCGGGTTCGTCATCTCCGCGATGATCCAGCTTCAGAAGGCGCTCGTCAGCGCCGACCGGCTGCTGAAAAACATCAACGATCAGGTCGCCCCGATCTCGTCCAACCTAATATCCTCTCTTGAGCGGGTCGACGGCGGTCTTGGAAGGATCGATGAGGTCGTCAGATCCGTTCAGGAGATGAGCGAGCGGGTCCAGCATACGATGGAAGTGGTCCGCGAGGTCATCACCTCGCCGCTCGTGAAAGTGGCGAGCTTTTCAGCGGGAACACGGGAAGCGATAAAGAAGTTTATCAGTAGAGACTAGGTGGGTAAGTAAGATGTCAATTGTAAGAAACGTCGGAAAGGTCGCCATCGGTGCCGCATTCAGCCTCACGCTGGCGGCGGGCGCCGCCGTCGGCTTTGCGACGGTGGTGGCCTTCAACCCGAATATGCGCCGCAGGGTGTCGGTGAAGGCTCTTCGTGCCTTTGAGGGTCTGCTGAAGCGGGCGGGCGGGGCTATCGAAGCCGGTCGTTACGCCGCTCAGATACGCGAAAGAGAGCTCGAGCGGCTACTTGAAGTTGAGCCGACCAGACAACCGCGGCCCAGCGAACCCGATTACATCGTGTAGCGCTCAGTGAAGAATGCCTGAGAGGCTTTTCTGTCTCATCCAGCAGCATTTGGAGGTGAAATGTGGAAACGGAAGCTGTCGACTTGGTTGCCCTGAAAATTCCGGCGATTGAAGAGTATTCTGAACTTTTGAGGTTGGCAGTCGTCGGCATCGCGAACAGGCTAAGTTTCAATCTCGACGAGATAGAGGATATAAAGCTTGGCGTCGATGAGGCCTTTACGATTGCCGTCCACAATAAGGAGCAATCTGAATTCGAAATATCGTTTCAGCTTTACCCTGACCGGCTTGAGATGGTTGTAGACAACTTGGGCGCTATAAAAGCGCTTGAGCAGGAGCTTTACCAAAAATTCGGCTTTTCCCTACTTCATTCGGTTATGGATGTTGTAGAGTGGGAAAAGTCGGGCAGCGAGCGTCTTCGAATGGTTAAACTGAAGAAATAGCGGAAAGGGGAACGGTCGTTTGGGAAGCTCCCGCAGTAAGCGGAGGAAGAGCCAGGCGCTCTCCTGGGACCGCGAAAAGACGCAAGAGCTCTTCAAAAAATACCAGCAAGCCAAGAGCCCCGAGATTCGAGACGAGCTGGTCCAAATGTACCTCAACCTGGTCGAATATCTGGCTAGGAGGTTTAAGAACAGGGGTGAACCCCTGGAGGATTTGATCCAGGTCGGCACGATTGGCCTGATTAAGGCGATAGACCGCTTCGATATAGGGAGAGCCGTCGAGTTTACGACGTACGCTACGCCCACCATAGTGGGTGAGATCAAGCGGTACTTCCGCGACAAGGGCTGGGCGGTCAAGGTACCCAGAAGGCTTCAGGAGTTAAATCTGCTGGTCAATCAGTGCGTCGGGAACTTGACCCAGGGGCTTAGGCGGTCACCAACCATCGAAGAGATTGCCGAGCATCTAGGGGTGACTTCCGAACAGGTTATCGAGGCTATGGAGACCAGCGAGGCGTACAGCTTTGTTTCGCTGGACCGCGATCTATCGACCGACTCCGACGACTCGTTCTCGCTTCTCGAATATATCGGCGAGGACGATAAAGAGCTCTTAAGCGTCGAGGACAGGACGGGATTGACGGAAGCTCTTGCCGAGCTCACGCCTCAGGAACAGAGAATACTCTACCTGCGGTTTTTCCGCGGGCTAACTCAGACAGAGATAGCCAAAGAGATTGGCATCTCCCAAATGCACGTCTCAAGGTTATTGAGGCGCACCCTTGAAATTCTCAGGGAGAAAATGCTCCACGATCAGGAGGCAAAGTAACAATCGAGCGCAAGACCGCCGTCTACGAAAAGTACCGCACTCTGGCCGTAAAGGTATGGTTATGGGTGGGTATCGGCATTATTCTAAGCGGTGCCCTCTGGGTGGTCTCCCAGATACAGGGCGTTTTGCCGCCGTTCATCTATGCCCTCGTCTTCGTCTACCTGCTCAGACCGATCGTGAACGGCCTCGAAGATAGAGGTGTGAATCGCGTCATCGCGATAATCTTGGCCTACCTTTTGATGATAGCCGTGCTATCCCTCTTGTTGCTTATTATCGTCCCGATCTTCGTGACCGAGATCCGCTTGTTTATCACAAGCCTTCCAGGGCAGGTGGAGGAGGTAAAAAGTATCTTTCTCGATATCTCCAGGAACACGAAGTTGAGCGAATCGGCTGCGATAACAAACTTCCTCGATAGGATTACCAGCTCCCTGAGCGAGGGAGCGATGTTGGTCGCAAAAAGGATTCCGGAGACGGCCGTTGACATCTTCGGCGGTGCCTTCAACTTCATACTCGCGCCGCTCCTGGCCTTTTACATCCTTAAAGACCTGCGAGCAATAAAGAAGACGATTGAGATGGCCATACCCGTTCGATTCCGTGAAGAGGGTATGGACATCGTCCGAAAGATCGACAACATTCTGGGGGGCTTCCTGAAGGGTCAGCTTCTGGTCGCTGTTTCGGTCGGCGTTCTCGTGGGGACCGCAATGGCTGTTTTGGGCATCAAGTACGCTCTTCTCATCGGCGTCATCAGCGCGATTTTCAACATCATTCCATACCTTGGTCCGATAATGAGCGGTATTCCAGCGACTCTGCTGGCGCTCGAAAAATCACCGGGTTACGCGCTTCTCGTCATCGTTGTCCTGACCGTGGTTAATCAGCTTGACGGTCTTTTCATATCGCCTAATATTATGAGGCAGCAAGTAGATCTACATCCCACGGTCGTCATATTCGCACTTTTAACCGGGGGCACGCTCTTTGGTATTATGGGAATGCTCCTGGCGATTCCCGTGGCGGCGACCGGTAAGGCCGTCTACCTGCATTTCCGGGAGAAGAGCGAGGGGGCAGGGGGAATCTCGCCTCCGGCAGCAGGTAAAGGGGAAAGCGCCAGGGACGTTCTGGTCGACAGCGAGGTCCCGCTGTAAACAAGATCCAAGAATCTCACGGCGGAAAATGAACAGTAGAAAGCTGAGAAAAAAATTCCTTGATTTCTTTGCGGCGCGCGACCACCGGATAATTCCGAGCTCTTCCCTCGTCCCGGATGACCCGACGCTTCTTCTGACCGCGGCCGGGATGGTCCAGTTTAAAAAGGTATTCAGTGGGGAGAAGAAGGTCGACTACGCGAGGGCCGCCACCATCCAGAAGTGCGTCCGCACGACCGATATCGAGCGGGTCGGTGAGACGGCCAGGCACCTTACCTTCTTTGAGATGCTCGGGAACTTTTCCTTCGGAGACTACTACAAGCGAGAGTCGATCAAGTGGGCCTGGGAGCTCATTACCGACGATCTCAAGGTCGATAAAGACCGGTTATATATAACCATTTACCAGGATGACGACGAATCCTTTGCCATCTGGCATGAGGAGATGGGGATTCACGAGGACCGGATCTTCCGGATGACCGAAAAGGACAACTTCTGGTCGGCGGGGCCTACCGGGCCTTGCGGTCCGTGCTCGGAGATACTCTACGATCAGGGAGAGAACGTCGGTTGCGGTCGCCCCGGATGCAAGATAGGGTGCGAGTGCGATCGCTTTCTTGAGATATGGAACCTGGTTTTCACCGAGTTCGACCGCGACGAAGAGGGGAATCTTCACGCTCTGCCGCGCAAGAACATCGACACCGGGATGGGGCTGGAGCGGATAGCCGCGGTCATGCAGGACGTCCCGACGGTCTTCGACACCGATCTTTTCAAGCCGATTATTAGGGTGGTTTCCAAAGTATCGGGGGTCCGCTTGGGGGAGAGCGGCAAGAGCGACGTGTCGATCAGGATAATCGCCGACCACGCGCGGGCCGCGGCCTTTTTGATCGGGGATGGGGTTGTGCCATCCAACGAGGGTCGGGGGTATGTGCTGCGCCGGCTCATCCGGCGGGCGATTCGTCACGGGCGCCTTCTCGGCGTAGACGAACCGTTCTTCGTAAAGGTCATCGGTGCGGTCCTTGAGACGATGGAGGATGCCTACCGAGAGCTGGCCGAACACGCCGACTACATCAGGCAAACCGCCGAGAAAGAAGAAGAGCGCTTCCTTTCCACGCTTCGCCAGGGCCTGATCATCATCGAAGAGGTCATTGAGGAGCTTATGAGCGAGAAGGCGACGACCGTACCGGGAGAGGTCGTCTTTCGTCTCTACGACACCTACGGTTTTCCGGTTGACCTGACCAGGGAGATCGCTTTGGAGAACGGGCTCTCCATCGCCGAGGAAGAGTTCGAGAAGCTGATGGAGGAGCAGAGGCGTCTGAGCCGCGCCAAGCAGCGTTTCGTCGAGGCGGACGGTTGGGCCGGTGACGCGTCCAAAGAGATATACAGGGACGTTCTTGAAGAGTATGGCAAGAGTGATTTCGTCGGTCATGAGGTGGATGAAGTAGAGACGACGATCAAGGCGATAATCAGGGGCAACGCCATCTTAACGGAGGCTGATGAGGGCGAAGAAGTGGAGCTTGTTTTTGAGAAGACGCCCTTTTATGCGGAGAAAGGCGGCCAAATCGGAGATAGGGGCGTCATTGAGACGGCAGGCGCTCGCGCGGAGATCGTCGATACCCAGGAGTACGCGCCGAAGCTGATCTCTCATCGCGGAAAAGTCGTCACCGGCAAGCTCAAAATGGGCGAGCAGGTCCGCGCGAAAGTCGATGTTGGCAGGCGGCAGGCGATAAGGCGGGCGCACACCGCCACCCACGTGCTCCACTGGGCGCTCCGGCTTGTTCTGGGTGAACACGCGAAGCAGGCGGGCTCTCTTGTCGAGCCGGACCGGTTGCGTTTTGACTTCACCCACTTCTCGGCGCTCTCGGAGGACGAGATCAAGAAGGTCGAACGCCTGGTGAACGAGAAGGTCTTTGAGCACCACGCGGTTCGCGCATACATAACGTCTCTTGAGTTCGCCAAGGAGTCGGGCGCGGTCGCCCTCTTTGGTGAGAAATACGGGGAGTTTGTGCGAGTCGTCGAGGTCGGCAATTTCAGTCGTGAGCTCTGCGGCGGCAGCCATCTCGGCAATACGAGCGAGATAGGACTCGTGAAGATACTCACCGAAGCAAGCATAGGGGCGAATACCAGGCGCATTGAAGCGTTGTGTGGGATGCGGGCATACGAGTACTTCTCAGGGCAGGATGCGACGGTTTCAGAGCTGGCCGTCATTTTGAAATCCGACAAGGCGGCGTTATTCGATCGAGTGAACGTTCTTCTTTCGACCGTAAGATCGCAAGAGCAGGAGCTTCTGAAGCTCCAAGAGAGCGCTCGTAAGTCTAGAGTAAGCGACTTGGTATCGAGCGCGCGGAGTATAAATGGAGCCCAGGTCGTTCTGGAAAGGGTTGAGGCGCCCGATATGGAAAGCCTCCGGTCCTACGTCGATCTACTCAGAGAGAAGCTTCCAAGCTCGGTTGTTCTGCTGGCAAGCGAATCCCACGGTCGAGTCTTGCTGGTAGCCGGGGCGACATCCGATCTCGTCAAGGCGGGTGTTCACGCAGGCGACCTGTTGAAGAAGGTCGCGCCGCTTGTGGGCGGCGGCGGCGGCGGCAGGCCGGACATGGCCCAGGCGGGCGGCAAGCATCCCGAAAAAATCGCGGCCGCTCTTGAAGAAGCCTGGGCTGAGATAAAAACCATGCTGGAAATCGGAGACGAGGAACGCCGGCCGCGGGCCACCGGCCACACACCGAAGACCACTCGCTAAAATGTGGTTTTTCGACCCTCCGGCTTTCGGTCTCTTTTGATTAGGTGTATGTTATGCGCTATTTGGGGCTGGACATTGGCTCGTCGCGTATAGGGGTTGCCATATCCGATCCCTTTGGACGGATGGCCCATCCCATCGACGTCATCGAAAGGGACTCCCGCGCATCGGAAATTGAAAAGATCAAAGGATTTGTCCTCGAATACGAAGTGAAAGAGATCGTCGTCGGCTTGCCGATCACGATGGGCGGCGAGACGGGCCGTCAAGCGAAGATGGTCACCGCTTACGTCGCCACCCTGGAGCGTGAGGTAGGTATACCTGTTAAGCTCTGGGATGAGCGGTTAAGCACCGTGCTGGTCGAACGGGCGATGGTTTCGTCGGGTGTGAAGAGGCGTAAAAGGAAGAAAACAGTGGACAAACTAGCTGCCGCCGTGATTCTCCAGGGGTATCTGGACGCGCGGGGCATTAAAGGCCCTCGTGAATGAAGGCCCGCAGGGGGAACGAAGAACTGGCGAGAGGTAAACACGTCGCAAAAGAGAATAGATCAGGCCGCGGGCCGAAAATTATAATCGCGGCGATCGCCTCGCTGGCGGTTGTTTTGGGCGTCGTCATCGCCATCGTTATCCCGGCGTTGACATCGCCCTCATCCAAGCCGAAGTCGAGTGGGAGAGAGGTCGTAGTCACAATCAAGAAGGGTTGGACGGCGGGGGAGATCGGCGACGAGCTTGCCGGGAAGAAGGTGGTCGAAAGCCCTCTCTTTTTCCGGCTTTATATAAGATACAAGGGACTGGGAGACAAGCTCCGCCCGGGTGAGTACCTGATGCGAGAGGGCATGACCTATGAAGAAGCGGTCTCCATTTTGATGAAAGGACCGCCCGACCGGTACGTCACCATCACGATACCCGAAGGGTATACGATCGACCAGGAAGCCGAGATCCTCTCCAAATCCCTCAAGATTGATAAAGAGAAGTTTAAGGTGCTTGCCAAAACCGGCTCTCAGACATTCGCCGGCGAGTTCCAGTTTCTCTCTTCGAACAGGCTGAACACGCTCGAAGGGTATCTCTTTCCCGATACCTACCGGTTTAAGCCTAATGCAACGGCCGAGGATGTCATCCGCGCCCAACTAGCTCAGTTCAAGAGAGTAACCGCCGATCTTGATCTGACTTCGACAGGGAGGAGCGTGCACGATGCCGTCACGATAGCCTCACTTGTCGAGCGGGAGGCGAGAATAGCCGAAGAGCGACCTTTGATTTCGGCGGTTATCGGCAATCGCCTAGAGAAAGGGATGCTGCTTCAGATAGATGCCACCGTCCAGTACGCGCTGCCTCGTTGGAAGAAGGAGCTGACATACAAGGATCTGGAGATTGAGTCGCCATATAACACGTACAAGCATCCTGGGCTTCCCCCTGGGGCGATCGGAGCGCCCGGACTTGACTCTATCAAGGCGGCCGCGAATCCGGCGAACGTCGATTATCTCTACTACGTCGTCATCGATCAATCGGGCAGGCACTTCTTTACCAGCAATTACAACGAATTCCTAAAGGCAAAAGCAAAATCGCCAAAGCCGTAGGGGCACGCCGGTGGCGTGCCCGACCGAAGACCGAAGACCGAAGACCGAAGACCGAAGACGGTCGCTATAATTAAGACCCGGCCTGTCGTCTCTTCAGGTCCGGTGATTGGGCGTTAGATAAGGAGGTAAAAATGGCGCATCTCTTTGATCCGATTGACGTTGGGCTGCTGACGTTAAAGAACCGAATCGTCATGCCGCCGATGGCTATGGATTACGCCACCGGCGAAGGCGAGATAACCGACGAAGTCGTCGGCCACTACCTGGAAAGGGCCAGGGGTGGGGTAGGCTTGATTATTACCGAGCATCTCTTCGTAAGCCCGGAGGGCCGGTACTCGGCCAGGCAGCCGGGAATTTATGACGATGCTCTGCTGCCCGGTCTGGAAAGGCTGGCCGGGACGATTGTTGATGAGGGTGTTCCTCTGATAGCTCAGATCAGCCACGCCGGCGCTCGAACGACGCTTGAGGCCTCCGTCATTCAACCGGTCTCTCCGTCCGGCATCAAGGTGCCGGGGGTTGAGGCCGAGCCAAGGGAGCTTTCGGTCGACGAGATCATCCGGATAGCCGATGCTTTTACCGCCGCGGCCGCCAGGGCCAGAAAAGCCGGCTTTACCGGGGTGGAGATTCACGGCGCTCACGGTTTTCTTCTGGGGCAGTTCGCGTCTCCGATAACCAACCATCGTACGGACGAGTATGGCGGCTCGCTTGAGAACAGGATGAGATTGTCCATTGAGATTGTCAGGCGAGTCAAAGCCGAAATCGGCGATGATATGGTGCTTGCTTACAGGCTCGGCGCCGACGATATGATGGACGGTGGTTTTGCGCTGGATGACGCCGGAAAGGTCGCCCAGTGGCTGGTCGATGTGGGTGTCCAATTGATGGATGTTTCGGGCGGCCTCGTGGGTTCGAGATCAGCCGATGAGGGACAGGGATACTTTGTTCCGCTTGCCACCGCCGTCAAGTCAGCGATTACCATACCGGTGATTGGAGTCGGCAAGATCATCGACCCCCTCTTTGCGGAGAGCATTATTGCTGATGAGAGGGCGGATATGGTTGCCGTCGGCCGGGCCATTTTAAAAGATCCCGAGTGGCCTAAAGCGGCGGGGGTAAAGCTCGGCGTGGTCGGCTAGCCTTAAGATTTATCTTCTCAAGCAGACGGGTATAGAGCTGATGTCGAAGAAACGGCTCATACGGCCTTGATTTGTCAGGGCACCACAAGGAGGGAAGAAGATGGCTTGGGAAGCTAGACCGCTACCTTATAAGAGCCTGGATGGCCTATCGGAGAGACAGATATCCGAGCACTACAAGCTTTACCAGGGTTACGTCAACAAGCAGAATGAAATCCATTCGACTCTCAACAACGTGGATTGGTCGCAAGCCCTGCCTCAAGCGAACGCCACCTACAGTGAGGTGCGTGAGCTCAAAGTGGAGGAGAGCTTTGCGCTGAACGCGATCAAGCTTCACGAGGGTTACTTTCTCAGTCTGGGAGGAAATGGCCAGCCCTCAGGGGACGCCGTCAAGCTGATCGAGATGGATTTCGATTCGCTTGACGAGTGGAAGAACGAATTCATGACCGAGGGCGTCTGTTCGCGGGGCTGGGTGATCTGCGCCTACGATTGGACGTTTGGATGCCTGAGCAATTACATCTGCGACGCGCATAACCTTTACAACATCTGGAACTCCACGCCCCTGGTCATACTGGATGTTTACGAGCACGCTTACTTTGCGGACTACGGGACGAACCGCAAGGATTACATGAATGCGTGGTGGAACAACCTCAATTGGGATCATATCAACTCGGTGATCCAGAATTACGGGATCATGGAGTACCACGTGAAGCACAAGGCTGCGTAGGCGGTTCAGCGAAGCGTGGGGGGCACGCCGTCGTCATGCCCCCTACGCGGCTTCGCCCTTAAAGAATGTGCCGAGCTTATTTCCCGGTTCGTAATAATCCCCGCGATATAAAAAGATGGGCAAACCCTCACGGCGGTGCAGAGCCACGACGTGGCCGATAAAGACGGTATGCTCGCCGGCCGGATGAGTATCGATGACCCGGCACTCGAGAGCCGCCGGGCACCCATCGACCAGCGGTGCGACGACGCGCTCCGCTGCTTTGGTTACTATACCGAAGTCATCGAACTTATCGACCTCCGCGCCATGTGCGCTTC
Source organism: Actinomycetota bacterium (assembly GCA_023481285.1). GTDB lineage: Bacteria > Actinomycetota > Aquicultoria > Aquicultorales > JAMCWL01 > JAMCWL01. Next base: position 13,407 of record JAMCWL010000025.1, read on the forward strand.
CCACCCGCTCAACGAGCGAGATTTGGTCGGGTCCCGCGACGTTAATCGCGAAATCGCCGGAACGCTCGATCAACTCGTGGGAAAAAGATCCGGGATTCAACGATATAGCGACCAGAACCGGGTTGAAGGAGACGCCCATCACCATGTTGACGGTCATCACGTTCCGCATGCCATCCGCCGCTGACGTCAGGAGAACAACCGGGCTGTCGATGACACCCAGCGCCTGTCTCGGCGTGAAATCTGTAGACATAGGATCACCTCGAGTTGTAGAAGGAATAAGAGTACGTACCCAAAAACATCGCCGACGAAGAAGCCATCAGCTTTTAGCCATCAGCCATCAGCTTTTGATGGCTGATGGCTCGTAGCTTTGCATCCCTGATCGATCAACACAAGTGCTTTTAGTTATCAGTTTTCGGTTATCAGTAATCAGTCTTCAGTTATTGGTGCTTTAACTTGCGTTTATATGGTTACCGATTATCATCTCCAGAACTGTGAACTGTGAACTGTGAACTGTGAACTGTGAACTGTGAACTGTGAACTGTGAACTGTGAACTAGGAGCTATTTGATCAGCCGGTCAATTACCATTACAAGGAAAATCAGTCCTAGGAATGGGAAGGCGGAAAACTTGTAGAGACGCCAGGCGCCCTCCCTATCTCTTGACATCGCAAGAGCGATACTTGCCAGGATGGTGATTAGCGAGAGGAGTGCGGCGGTCACCGCGTAAAGGCTCCCGAACGCGCCGGTGAAGTATATGCCGAAGGATGCTGCGGCTAGGCAGAGCGAGAGAAAGACGAGCCACCTGACGGATGCCTCTACTCTGGCGGTCACGGGGAAGATGTGGACTCCCGCTTGCAAGTAATCGTCTCGATAAGCGAGCATCAGGCTCCAGACGTGGATCAGCACCCAGATGCTGACCATAAGAGAGATGGCGATGATCGTCCAGTTGACGCGCTGGTAGACCGCAAACCAACCCATCCAGATTGGGGCCAGGCTGGATACGATACCAAGGTAGTGGGTGACCCAGGTCTTCCGGGCGACGACCGCCGTAACCGTCCCGATGGCGCCGGCCAGGGCGACGAGAGGATGTATGAGATAGCCGACGCCAAGGCCGAGAAGTACCAGTGTGAGGACGACTGGCAGGAGTCGTTCCGCAGGAGCTATCCTTCCGGACGGGAGCGGACGATCTCTGGTGCGGGCCATCTTCGCGTCCCATCCCCTGTCAAGGTAGCAGGTAAGGCCGTTGACGCCGGCGCTCGCCATTAGAACAGCCGTTAGGACGGCCGCCAGGAGCGTAAAGGAAGGGGAGCTTCCAGGGGAGATCGCCGTCGTTGCGACGCCGATTATTGTGAGCAGAGCGGTCTCTCGCAGCTTGAGCGCCTCCAGGTAAGCGAAGGCGGTCGATGCCGCCGATCCGGTTCTGTCTCTCTTTTCGTCGATGGAAAGTTCGAACTGGTTCATAAGTTCCCTAAGCTATGATAGCCAAAGAAGCTCTAATCTCAAAGCGGTCTATTGCTTCCTTGCGTCCTGAAACGATCATCGACTTAGTAGTTGTTAAACGGAGGCAAGAACATTGCGAAAACATTGCGACAATATTACAGGTTGACAACTAATGTAATTTGGCAAATCATTTTCTCAGAGGACGCACATGTCTTAAGCAATAGCTTGGATATATCGGCCGGTGGCCGTTGATATAGATAGGGAGGCGCGGAAAGGAGCAGGGATGGACTACAACAAGGCGTTTACGTTCATCTTTAACGATCCCGAGTGGGTCAAAAAGGCGCTGATTTTCATCGTGCTATCCATCTTTTCTTTTCTTATCATCCCATACTTAATTGCCAGCGGCTACTTTATCCAGACGATCAGGCGGGTTTCGGCTGGAGAGGAGGGCCTACCGGAGTGGGATGATTGGGGTGGACTGCTCACCATCGGATTCAAGGCTTTCATCATCGGCGCGATCATCACCGTACCGGCCATCGTGTTGATAGGCATCTTCAGCTTTGGCGCGATAGTGTCGGCTATGTCCAATTCCAGTACCGGCTTAGGTCTGTTCGGAGGGGGAGCGCTGGTCGGGATTTTCTTGGTATCGATTTACGCCCTGGTCGTCGCCTGCGTTGGACCGGCGATGATAATGCAGTTCGCGAGGACGGACAGCATCGGCGCGGCTTTCAACGTCTCCGAGGTGCTCAAGATCATCACCGATAACCTGACCGACTACGTTATAGCGGTTGCCATCATGATCGGCCTTTTCTTTGCAGTCAGTTTGGCGGGTTCCGTGATTCCGCTTGTCGGCTCTTTGATCTTCATGCCATACGCTTATGAGGTCAGCGCCCATTTCTTCGGGCAGATTCTGGCCTCAAAAACCGTACCGGCGGAAGCGGGCGGTGCGCCGGCGTAAGTAGATTTAGGTTTAAAGAGAAGCCCTGGAGAAGCCCTGGCTGGCTAGCCAGGGCTTCTTGTGGTGCGCCCGGCAGGGCGCACGCACTCGGAGGTGAAAGTCCTCCACAGGCCCGGCAGGGGGAACTGTTAGCCGGACGGCAAGGGTGTCCGCTGTGAGGCGGAATCTGAAGGAAGC
>JAMCWL010000089.1 GCA_023481285.1 Actinomycetota bacterium
CGGCCCCATCACCTATGACGAGTTGCCGATCAAAAACTCGACCTCATTGGCGACCACCTGCCGGTGAATCTCCCGAAAATCCGCCTCGGGGATGATGACCGGCCTCGCGCCTCGCTCGCCGACGATCCTTTCGATCCGGCCGGCGAAACCGGCGTCGCCGCCGCCCGTCGCGATCACCGCCGGCTCCATGCCCATCTCGACGGCCAGGGTGGTGATTCCCTCCACCAGATCGGCTTCGCCGTAGATCGCGGGACGGCGCCCGAAGAGCACCTTGTGGGCGTCGACCATGGCATCGAGCAGTCGACCTCGCTCGTTCATATAGCGATCCGGAACCGGGCGACCGGTAAGCTCCGTCACCGCCTCGAGAAACCGGTCGGTATTCGCCAGGCCGATCGGCAGCCCGATAACACGCCCCGGGACGCCGTACGATCGCTCGAGAAAGCCAGCGACCGACATCTCCCCGGAGGCCGACCCACCGCACTCGACGGTCGCCAGGGCATCCGACATGCTCTCGATCTCCTCCACCGCGGTTCCCCCCTCGGGGATCGGCCGGAAGGAGTCGTGCATCGGGGCGTCGAGCGTCTCTGAGACATCGGGAAGGAGCGTGTAGGCAACGCCCGTTCGGTCGAGCAAATCCTTGATATACCTGGCGTCGGCCGGAGAGCAGTCGCCCGGAATCACGTTGATTTTTCCATTGGGGTTCCCGGCCGGCGAGACCAGGCGCTCCACGAGCGATCTGAGCGCGACGCGGAATCCTTCCGACTGGCTTCCCCTATAGCTGGGGGTAGAGACCGGAACAATATAGGGGACGTTGGTTGCGTTTGTTGCATCGGCTATTTCCTGCTCGAACTCCTTGATAATTCTGGGCACGTCGTCGCCGATCGTCTCGGCTAGGCAGCCCGTGACCACGCCGATGAGCGCCGGTCGGTAGCTCTTGATGACGTTGCGCAAGCCCTGTACCAGGTTGGCCTCCCCGCCGTAGACGGCTCCCTTCTCGCTCAAGCTGGATGAGGCGACATCGATCGGCTCGTTGAAGTGACCGGCCATATGCCGGCGCATGTAGGTGGCGCACCCCTGGGAGCCGTGGAGAAGCACCATGGTATCGGCCACCCCTTTCAGGGCGAAGACGGCCCCGATGGGCTCGCACATCTTGCAGGGATTGACGGCTACGACAGCCGGTTTGCTCTCCTCAAGGCGCAAGGTCTTTTTCCGATAGATCGCGCTCATCTTCCATCCCCACGCTCGAAGCGACATTCTTTATCGGCGATGGCCGGCCGGCGGTCGGCGGTTGTAATTTTTCGATAAGCGGCCCAGACGGGGCTGTTGACGGTAGCGTGCACTTCGCGAGCGAAGTTCAAAAGACCCTCGAATCCTGAGAAGAAGCGCTTCCGCTCGTGGTTGAAGTCGCAGAAGCCGATCCCCGATTTGTAGGCGATGGGCCGCTCCTTCACCCCACCGACCAAGATATCGACCTCCTGCTCGCCAATGAGCTCCACCAGCTCGAGGACCCCGGCATCGTCGATGATGACGGCGCCATCCATCGCTTCCGCCCTGATCTCCTCGTAATCCTCCGACTTGCCCGTCTGGCTGCCGGCGACGACGACCTCCATCCCGAGATCGCGGAAGGCCTTGATGAGCGAGAGGGTCTTGAAGGCGCCGCCCATGTAGACGGCCGCCCGCTTGCCTTTGAGGACGTCGCGGTAGAGATCGAGCTCCCTGTCGACGGCCGCCCGCCGTTCTCTACAGAGCTTCCACGCCCGCTTGACCAAGGCCGGCTCATCGAAGAAGCCGGCGATCTTTATGAGGGCCTCCTCCGTGTCGTCGAGCCCGAAGAAGCTCACCTTGACGAAGGGAATCCCGTACTTCTTCTGCATCTTCTTGGCGAGATAGGTCATCGACCCGGCGCACTGGACCGCGTTGAGACCCGCCGTATGGGCCTGCATGATCTCCGCCACCCGGGCGTCTCCGGTGAGCGTCGCCACCACCTCGATGCCAAGCTCGGCCAGGTAGTTCTTGATCACCCAGAGCTCTCCGGCCAAGTTGAACTCGCCCAGCAGGTTGATCGCGCGGGGAGAGTCCGCGCCGCGGTCGGAACGGCCGATAATCTCGAGAAGCGCGTCGCACGCGGCGTGGTAGCCGTCCGCCTTGTTGCCCTTGAAGCCCTCGGACTGGACGGGGACGACGATAGTGCCCGTCTCCTCCTCGACCCGCTTGCAGACCGCGCGCAGGTCGTCGCCGATGACGCCGACGATGCAGGTCGAGTAGGCGAAGACGGCGGGCGGCCTGTGCTCCTCGATCAACCCGCGAAGGGCTTGGTAAAGCTTCTCCTCGCCTCCGAAGATGACGTCCTTCTCCCGCATGTCGGTTGAGAAGCTGTAGCGGTAGGTTTCAGGACCGCTCGAGAGGCTCCCCCTGATGTCGCAGGTGTAGGCGGCGCATCCGATGGCGCCATGCACCAGGTGGACGGCGTCGGTTATCGGATTGAGTACCACCCGGGCTCCGTTGTAGACGCAGCCCCGCTGGCTCATCGCCCCGGCGACCGAGTTCACGTCGCAGACGATGTCGGCGTCCCGATCGGCCGTGTCCTTCTTATATATCTGTCGCCTGCGATCTGAGAGCACCGCGCTCCGTTCGTTCATGGACACCCGCTTAACCTCCTTACTGAATCAGCTCAACCAAGTAGTCGGGAGTTCGATCTTCCTTCCAATCGAGAAGCGTATTGCCGATCCGCTCGACCAGCCAGGCGGTCCCGGCATAGCCGACGACCGGGAAGTGCTGGAGATTCGCCCGATCGGTGATCGGAAACCCGACGCGGATGAGGGGTATGCCCTCGGATCTCGCAATGTACTTCCCATAGCTGTTGCCGATCAAGAGATCGACCGGGTTCCTCTTAATCAGGCGGTGGAGCATGAAGAGATCGCTGTCGTCTACCACCGTCGCCTTGGGGGCGATCATCGTGACCGCCGCCTTCCAATCCTTGCTCCTCGTCCCGGTGAGAACGTGCTCCGGCTCCATCCCCATGCTTACGCAGAAGCCGGTGAGCGCCTCGGTGACGTCCGGATCCCCGAAGATCGCCACCTTCTTGCCGTACCAGTGGGCGTGAGCGTCGAGCATCATATCGACCAGGCGCCCCCGCTCCTCCTCAAGCTCTTTGGGAATAGGCTTGCCCATCACCGCGGAGAGCCTCATGAGAAGCGCGTCGACGTTATCGATGCCTATGGGCACGGGGAGCACTTCGAGCGGCACCTGGAAGTTGGTTGCGAGCGCCATCCCGGCGGCATTGCCCGCCTCCCGGCCCAGGGCGATCGTCGCCTTGGACGCCCCCATCCGCTCGATCTCCTCGATCTTTGTGCCACCTTCCTGGTAGAGCTTGAGCTCGCCGGTCATCGGAGCATCGATCACGCCGGAGACGTCCGGCAGCACGACCACCTCGGTGCCCATGATCTTCAATATCCGCTTGATCTCTCTCGCGTCGCTCGGGCTCACGAAGCCCGGCAGTACATTGACAGCCTCCGCAGCCTCGCCGTTCTCGGCGAAGGCATCGACGGCCGCTTTGACCATGTTGGCGAAGCCGGTTATGTGCGAGCCGACGTAACTCGGCGTGCTTGCGCAGAATACCTTGACATCCTCGGGCAGCTCGCCGGCCCGCCGCATCTCCTCGACGATGCCCGGCACGTCGTCGCCGATGGTCTCCGCCGAGCAGGTCGTGTGGACTCCTACCACCTCCGGCTTGTAAATGTGAATGAGGTTCTTCAGCGCCATCTTAAGGTTTCCGGAGCCCCCGAAGACGACCTGTCCTTCGGTGAAAGAGCTTGTTGTCGTGATAATGGGCTCCCTGAAGTGCCTCGATAGATGCATCCTGAGATAGGAGGCGCAGCCCTGCGAGCCGTGACTGTGCGGCATGCAGCCATGGATCCCCAACGCCGCGTAGACGGCGCCGATGGGCTGGCAGGTCTTGGCCGGGTTGATGGCGAGCGCTTGCCGTTCGATATCGGGACACTCAGCTATATCTACCATCTAATACCTCCTTAAGCCTTAGGGGACGTTGTTTACTAAGTTAACTTTTTCTCATCAGTCGCCACATCGGTTGCCATAGAATCGACGAGCTCCAGTTCGACCGCCCTTCTCCAGGGCGGGACGACCGCCTTCCAAATGGGGTTGTTGATCGCCATGTCCATATCCCGGGCAAAGTTGACCGCTCCCTCGAAGGCCGTGTACGGCCCCGAGTAGTCGTACGAGTGAATCTGGCGGGAGGCGACGCCCATCTTCTGAGTGATGTATCGGTCCTTGATCCCGGAGAGGAAGAGGTCCGGCTTCACGCCCTTCACGAACGCCTCGGTTTCGAAGTGGTTAAGGTCGTCCACCACGAACGCTCCTTCCTTCATGTGGACCATCATGCCCTCGTAGTCCATCAGGTGATCTGGAAGTGCTTCCTTTAGCTGCTCGATCCGCTCCTCGTCATACGGAGGCTTGGTACCCGGGTCCCGGTCGAAGGAGAGGTTGTCGATTATCCTATGGTGCGGCGCCTCCTTCATCTCCGGAATGACCCTCCGGCCCTCGTAATCATCGCGATGGGCAAACTGGTAGCCGGCAAGCACCGTTTCGACTCCCAGATCATTCAAGAGGTCCTGGTAATGATGCGAGCGGGAGCCGCCGGCAAAGACCATGGCTGTCTTGCCCTCAAGGCGCTGTCGGTAGTACCCAAACTGGGGCTTTACTAATTCGAGCTCCTCCTCGATGACCTGCTCCGTGTTCTCGTAGATCAGAGGGTCGTTAAAAAACTTGGCCATCTCCCTCAGAGATTTGATTGTGGCCTCGATCCCGATGTAGTTGACCTTGAGCCAGGGGACGCCGAACTTCTGCTCCATCATCTTATTGCTATAGTTGATGGAGCGATGGCACATGAGGATGGAGAGCTTTGCCCGATGGGCCCTCGCAAGATCCTCGAACTTGGAGTCGCCCGTGAAGACGCTGACGACGCGGTATCCTATCTTCTCAAGCAAGGGCTTGACTACCCAGACGTCGCCCCCGATGTTATACTCGCCGAAGATGTTGACGTCGAAGGGCGTCGGGTCTTCGAGCTCCTGCGTCCCGACCACCCGGGTGATGAGCGAGTTCGACGCAATGTGGTGGCCCGCCGACTGACTGACCCCCTTGTACCCCTCGCAGCTCACGGGGATCACCGTGACGCCGAGCTCCTCGGCGGCCTTCTCGCAGACGCTCTTGATATCGTCCCCGATCAGGCCGACCGGGCAGGTGGCGAAGACCCCGATGTACTTCGGCTTGAATATCTCGTAGGCTTCCCTGATCGCCTGGGCTAGCTTTTTCTCGCCCCCGAAAACGACATCCCGCTCCTGCATGTCCGTCGAGAGGCAGATTTGGTTGAAATGGTCGTAACCCTCCTCGGGACGAGCGAGGTTTCGCCTCGTGTTCCACGTATAGTAACCGCACCCGATGGGACCATGGGTGATGTGAAGAATATTCTTCACCGGACCAAAGACCACGCCTTTGGCACCTGCATACGTTCAGCCGCGGTTGGTCATGATGCCGGGGATGGTGAAGACGTCCGCCTCGATCCTCTGCTCGGGGTCGCTCGGATTTCTGACGATCATATGCTTGCCACGCTCCCGGCCGACCTTCTTCGGGTAAGCCTCGACTATCTCGTTGATCAGGTTTTCGCGTTCTTCTATGGTTGCCATGTCAATCATCTCCTTTCTGTTTGCTTTTTGTCCGCCGTCGGCCGTCCGCCGTCCGCCGTCCGCCGCTTTCTAGACGCCAGATCGGGCCTTCGGCCCTACGGGTAGGGCGCGTTCCCCGAACGCGCCGTCGCCATGTTTGCGCCTCAATCGGTCCGTTCGGGGAACGGACCCTACTACGCTATCTGGTTTCTTGGATTCTCAGTTCAGACGCTTGAAAGAAATTTCCAGGAAACCAAGAGGCCAAGTCGCCAAGACACTAGAGCTTCTTAGTCAAGCAATCCATACTCCATCAGGAGCTTTTCGAGCTCGTCGGTGTGCATGGGCTCCGGGATGACGAACATCTCGTTGCCGTCGATGTTCATAGCAAGGGATCGATAAACATCGGCTTGAGGTTGAGATGGGTCGTACTGGATTACCGTCTTCTTATGTATCTCGGCCCGCTGCACCATGTTATCCCTCGGAACGAACTGAATGAGCTGGCTCCCCAGCTTCTCGGCGAATGCTTTCAGCATCGCCTCCTCGTTGTCGACCTTCCGGCTGTTGCAGATGATGCCGCCAAGCCGCACCCCGCCGGTATTGGCGTATTTCTTGACACCTTTACATATGTTGTTGGCGGCATACATGGCCATCATCTCGCCGCTGGCCACGATGTATATCTCCTTGGCCTTGCCCTCCCGGATGGGCATGGCGAAGCCACCGCAGACCACGTCGCCAAGCACATCGTAGAAGACGTAGTCGAGATTCTCATCGTAGGCGTCGAGGTTTTCAAGCATGCTAATGGAGGTGATGATGCCGCGGCCGGCGCAGCCCACTCCCGGCTCGGGACCACCCGACTCGACGCAACGTATGCCGCTGAAGCCGACCTTCATGATGTCCTCCAGGTCGATCATTTCACCCTCTTCCCGGAGCACGTCGAGGACGGCCTTTTGAGCCAGCCCGCCGAGGAGCAGGCGGGTCGAGTCGGCCTTGGGATCGCAGCCGACGACCATGACCTTCTTGCCCATCTCCGCCAGGGCGGCGGTGAGATTCTGGGTGGTCGTCGACTTGCCTATGCCGCCCTTCCCATAGATAGCGATCTGTCGCATGCGTTCTTCCCCCCATCCAACGTTTGCCTTGCGAATCGTTAAGTGTTTTTCGCCATCATAGGGTCGGGGGTATGATTTATCGTTAGACACGGGGATAGAAACAGACGACGAAATTCTATACGGATGGTTGAGAGCAAGTGGCAGGTGAAGACTGAGAACGCTTGATGAAAGAGACCAGATTCATCTCCTCAAATCCAAGCTTAGCATAGAACTCAAGGGCGGAACGGTTGTCTCAGTCGGCCCTAAAGTCAAGCGCTTAAGGTTCAAGAATAATGTGACGCTTCTTCCATGAGATAGCGCTTATGTATAGACGCTTTGCTGGGCCTGAGGGCCTCGTCGGCAAAGCCTGGGACCGGCCGGTCGCCTCTTTGAGCTTCGTATTAATGCAATGGCGAGAACGGCCGGTCGAAAATCCCACCAGATTGTAACATACGCCGATCGACAGCCGTACATGCATCTTGTACTACCATCTAGGGTATAGACTTTATATGACCGCCCCTCTAAACGACAAAGCCGAAATCATTGCCACACTCAAACGGCTGGTAGATTTCATCCAACCGAATACCTCGTCATTGATAGTGCTCTCCGAGGGAAGAAATCGCTATATCTGCGACAAGGAGCCTTTCAAGAAGGGATTCCTGGACGACGTCGAGAAAAGACATGAACTTACACGCAGACTGAGAACGCTGGATAGGACAAAAGCATCGATCCTACTGCTCTGGTATGTGGAGACAAAATCGAAGGTCGAAATCGCCCGGATACTGGGGTTATCCAGAACTCACATTTATCGCCTACACAACGAGGCGATAGAGGAACTTGTCGCAATGAACGCGGAGGCTCCGAGAAAACCCCGGAGCCCTATTCCGTGCGGACCAATCCGACCGTCATCGAGTGAGGCGCCGCTACTCCACCATCGAGTGACGCGCCGCGGCTCCGCTATCTAGTGAGGAACTATCATCTACTCGTAAGCAGCGCTCTTCACGTACCAAAAACCATTCAGGAAGACCATGTCAATCGTGACCGGCTCCGTGGTACCGTCTTTGTTAAACACGGTTCCCTCTATCGTCACATTCTCGTTGCTCTTCTTCACGGTGTTGTTGAAGACGATCTTCGAAATCGTCCCGTTGAGGAGATCCGTGAAGACCTCCTGGTTGTCGGCTTGCGTCTGCACCAGGCTGTCACCGAGTTTCATCTCGCCCGGTCCTATGCTGGCCATCTGGCCCGGCACGCCGGCATTGCTCAGCCGCCTGATCTGAGTCATATAGAACTTATCCTGTACGTTATCAATATACACGATGCCATCCAAGGATGACTGATCCGTATAGAACGCTTTAATGAACACCTGCTTGTCGTTTTGGTTAACGCCTATGACATCTATGTTCTTGATTTGACCCTCCGCCAACCTCCTCATGTTTTCTCTGGAATTTTGCTGATCGATAATCAGCTTCTTCGCCAGATCATTATATTCCGCCGCCTTAGCTGGAGACTGCTGGGATTTGCCTTGAACGTTCACGCTGTCCTGCCTTTGCGATACCGCGGAATAGGACCACGAAAGCAGAAGAGCCAAGGCCAAAACAACGCTGCCTATGATTATTTTTTTCACTTCGCCATCTCCTTTCCGGTTTCAATCCGCTCGATACTCTCGGGCGCTTCGGACATATCCAACACGGCTTTCTTCGCGTTGTCGATGAACTCCCGTATGGTTTCCCTGGTGTATTTGTGATCCACCATCTTCAACAAAAACTCTGGCGGTATGGTAATTATGTGAGCCCCGGCTACGATTGCGCTCTGGATGTCGGCCGTCCCTCTAATGCTGCCGACGAGAACCTTTCCCAGATTCCAGCGTTCGGTAAACTTGACCGATCTCTTGATTACCGTAGAAGCATCATTTCCCTCGTCGGAAACCCTTCCAGCGAAGACGCTCAGATAAGTCCCACCCGCTTGAGCAGCCAAAACGAGCTGGTTGAAGGATAATATACCGGTGACATTCACCTTAACGCCTTCTTCTCGCAACCTGTGTATGACCCCTAAGCTCGGTTGACCGAATTGATTTATTACCGGGATCTTAACGACTATGTTCTCAGCCCACGATGTGAATTCGACCGCTTGGGCGTGCATTTCTTCCAGTTCGTCCGTTGTGACCTCCACGCTGAGCGGTCGATTTCCGATGCATTCGGCGATCGCCCTGATCCCGTTTTCCATCTCGAAAACGCCGTCTTTCAGAAGTATGCTCGGATTCGTGGTGACCCCATCGATTACCCCATAACCTATCCATGTCTTTATCTCATCGATATTCGCCGAATCGACAAAGATTTCCATTATCCCCCCCCTGTGATTACCCGGGCCGCCTCGTATAGATTTGGAGCGATATAATCGGGTTTGACCCCCAACTCGGCGGACTTGCGGCAGATGTCGCACTTCTCGGTGCCGACGAGAATGGTCTTGCAGCCGGCTTTCAGCCCTGCTTCTATATCCGTCAGACCGTCGCCGATCAAGAAGGACTCTTCCAGTTCGAAACCGTTCTCTTCCGCCGCCTTGGTTAGCAAACCGGATTTAGGCTTTCGACAGGAGCAATCACCCCTGTATCTCTCGTCAACGCCTTCGGGATGGTGCAGGCAGTAGTAGACCCCATCCAGATAGCAACCGAGCTTTCTCAGTACTCTCTGCATCTTTCGGTCGATTTGATCGAAGAGCGCCTTGCTTATCTTGCCCTTCGCTATGCCCGGTTGATTGGAGGCCAGTACTATCGGAATCCCTGCTCTATTCATCATCTGTATCCCCTCGGCCACCCCGGGCATGAGGGAAAACTGATCCGGGTTTAGCGGAGAGTCGTACACTCCGTGCTCGGCGTCGTATATCAACGGATTCAACACTCCGTCCCTATCGAGAAAGACCGCTTTCACGAGACTCCTTTATCAGGTCGTGCAGTCGAGAGCAGATCAGATGTTCGAGCGCGAGATGGAGCGATTCCGCGTGTGGCGTAGAGTCGCACGGAACGATGACGCAGGTGTCCGCCATGGTTTTCATCGCGCCTCCATCAAACCCGGCGAACCCCATCGACTTGGCCCCACGCGCTTTGGCGAGTTCGATCGCGCGTAGGATGTTTTGAGACCACGCCGACGCGTTCCCCTTGCCGGATCCCCCATGCACGCTCAACGCCACGACCACGTCGTCGGCTTCGAGAAGAGCATCGAGTTGCTCGTCGTAGATCTTCTCGAAACCCTCATCATTCGTTAACGCGCTAACCAATGGGATGTTGTCGACCAAGCTGATCACCTTAAAGCGTTTTTCTCCGGGAACAATCGTGGTTTTGGTAAGATCGCAAGCAAAGTGAGTCGCGGTCGAGGCCGAACCACCGTTACCAAGGATAAAGACTTTGCGATCGAGAAGCCACGTTTGGTAGAGCATCTCGATGGCGCGGTCGACCTGCGCCCTGTCGATTCTCCCGATAATCGCGGTCATTTCATTCAAGTACTCGTCGATCGTCGATAAATTGGCGGTCGCGACGTTTTCTTTCATAACGCTCTCCTTGAAACCTTCGAAAGCTTTCCGATTAGAAATCGACCAAAACCTTCGCGCCTTCGGGTTCGAACCTGAAAGGTAGTTCTCGCAGACCCTCGGAGACCAGGACCGACCTCAACTTCAGCATGCTTCCATTGGCGAAGAAAGCCATGAACCCGCCTCCTCCGGCTCCAACGAGCTTTCCTCCCTCGGCGCCGTTCGCTTTAGCCAATCCGTAGAGGTCGATTATTTCCCGGTCCGCAATCGCGTCCGAGAGCTTGATCTTCGCCTGCCAATGAGCATCGAACAGCGCCCCCAAGTTTTCGATGCGTTCCTCTTCCAAAAGAGTTTTTATTCTGATCCCGACCTCTTTTATCTCGTGCAGGCTGTCGATCACCCGGCTATCGTTTATCTTTGTCGAATTGTCTTGCTTCCTCAGCACTTCGACGCTTCTTCTAATCCGGCCGGTGTAAAACAGGGTCAGATGATTCTCCATTTCACGAACGACCTCCGGCGAGATATTCGTTGCACGGACATCGACGACATTATCGCGACCGATCTCCAAAGCCACCAGGCCGCCGAAGGCTGCCACGTACTGATCGTGCTTGCCTATCGGATGGCCCAGGATGTCGATTTCAATCGTAGCTGCTTCTTTCGCCAATACCTCCGCCGGGACCGACTCCTTTTTAAAAGTATGCAGCGCGAGGAGAAGGGCGACCAAGAAAGCTCCGGACGATCCGAGGCCTGTTCCGTCCGGCACATCGGCCATCGCGGTGATCTCTATGCCCTTGTCTATGCCGGTAAGCTTCAAGGCCTCTCTTATCAACTCGTTTTGTATGTCGTCGACCGTCGAGACCGTTTCGGAACGCGAATACTTCAACCGGATGAAGTCGTCGGCTTGGGGACGATTGACGCTTATGTAGATAAACTTGTCTATCGCCGAACTTAAAACAAAGCCCCCGAAGCGCGATGCGTACGAAACGATGTCCGTTCCACCTCCTCCTAGCGGCAACCTCAAGGGAGCTCTCGTGACTATCAAAACGCCTCCTTTCGAATTATCAACGAGACAAAATGCGACCTAACCAGATAGGCGGCCGCGTTCTACAAACTGAACATATCGGAAGATTTTTCCTTGTTACCAAAGAAATGTCACATCCAAACTTATTTCAAATAAAATCTTTCATGCCATCCGATAGACCGTTAGAGGGGACACTTTTCGGGTATTACAGCAACACGGCGAATTACCTTTGCGAGAAAGCGCAATTCAAATACGATACGGAACCGTCCGACCAACCCCCGCCGCTCTTTTAATTCTTCGGATCACCTTACGGGAGAATATTTTGCGAATCGTTAAAGACACGCTACTCGTATTCAGCGGAGATTTTGTCGTCGGTTTAACGGCGCTGACTGTTAACGTCATTATTTCGAGAAACTTGGGCGTTTCCGGTTTCGGAATATTCTCCACCGTCACCAGCGTTTTGTTGATTGCGAGTAGCGTGGCCGACTTCGGTCTTGGTACCAGCTTGGTCAGATTCACCGGCCTCTATCGCCAAGAGAATCGAGACTTGATTGACAGTCTTACCGCGGTCGCTTTTCGGCTGATGTTTATCGCCGGGGCCGTCGTCGCCGCGGTCGTCTTCCTCGCAGCACCCCTTATGTCGAGGTTTCTCTCCGCCGGCGGCGAGTTGGCGTATCTAATAAGGCTGGTTGCCTTCGGCGTCTTCGGCACGACGTTAACGATGGCCGTGCTATCTATCTTACAGGCCGACGAGTCCTTTAAGCGCTACGCGGCGATAAATATATTCACCGCGATGTCTAAATTTCTCATAATAATAACGCTCCTTTTAAGTCGTTGGCTCACGACGTTCAGCGCTGTCCTCGTCTTTTCTTTCGTTCCTTTACTCGTCTCAACCTTCGGATTGATGCACATTCGCTCGAGAATACCGCTGCGCCCCACCTTACGCTTGCCGAAAAAACTGATCTCGGATTATCTGCATTTCGGGAAATGGGTAATCATATCATTTTTGGCGGTTTCCCTGATGACCAGGGTGGATATCATACTGCTGGCCCACTTCAAAAACGCTCGAGCCGTAGGTTTGTATGCCGCGGCACTCCAACTAAGCATGGTTGTCTATACTCTTGTCGGATCGATAATTCGCGTGATTCTCCCGAAGATCAGCAAGCTGACGCATAAAGATCAATACATCAACTTCGTCAAGAAGTCGTTGGCCTTTTCGGTCGCGGCTTGCTTGATATTAAGCCCGGTCTTGCTCTTCTCGAAAGAGATTATTATGGCGGTCTACGGAAGCAAATATCTCGGGTCGTTGAACCAGTTCAGGCTGCTCTTCTTCACCTTCTTGCTTTTCCCGCTTTTTCAGCCAGTGACGATCGTCGTCTATGCCATCGGCAAGCCCTTCATAATGACGCTCACGCACATCGCTCAGCTTCTGGTCAGCATTGCGAGCAACTTGGTGCTCATCCCGATTTACGCGGGTTACGGAGCGGCGATCACATGGCTGATGGTCAATCTTTTGGGCACGGTCTTTATGGTTGGATATATTTTGTTGACCATCTATCGAAGCAACGAGCTAGTCGTCAAAGGAGAGTATCAATTCAATGTCCAACAATAAAGCCGCCTGGGATGACTTTTGGAGAAAGAGCGACGGCTTCCGCCACGAAGACGTATATTCACTCATCAACAAGGCAAAATTCGACTATTTGAAGAGCCTAATCCCGCCGAAGGGCAGGTCGCTCGAGGTGGGGGCCGGAGAAGCTCATCTATCGGCTTACTTGGCGAAGATCGGTTATGAGACAACCGCTCTTGACTACTCCGAAGAGGCGCTAAAGCTGGCCGAGACGAACTTCGAGCGACAGGGGGTCACCGGCAATTTCGTCGTCGGAGATGCGTTTGGGTTGCCGTTCGAAGACCGCTCATTCGACCTGGTATTCTCCACTGGTTTGCTCGAGCATTACGAGGACCCGTCGCCTATCGTTCGGGAGATGGTACGTCTTGTCGAACCCGGCGGACTCTTCTTCTCGGATATCGTGCCGGACAAGTTCTCCCTGCTGAGAGCTTTTAAGAGCTGGAGAAGGCAGCCGGACGGTATGGATGGTTTCTACGAACGTGGCTTCAGGAAGGAGGAGATCGAGAAGATTTTGGCGGACGCGAGACTCCATGAGGTCGAGGTCATTCCCGCCGGCGTCTACCCCCCTGAACTCCCGCTGCTCCACCGGTCGGCGACCTATCGCCGGCTGGAGCACGCGTTCCTGACGTTCACGGGCCCTTTTTGGAAGAGACTCGATCGCACGATGATCGCGGAGTGGCTCGGTTTTTACTACTTGGCCCACGGAGTTAAGTAGAAGTCATGACTAGAATCGGATTGATTTTCCCCTGCACAAACCCGGCATGGCAGGGTGCCGAGATCGACCGCTGGGATTACAAAGGGGTCCCGATCGGATTGCTGAGCGTCGCCTCCTACCTGGACGCCATCGGTCATTCGGTACGGATTATCGACACTATGATGTACTCCAAGAAAGAAGTCGACCAAAAAATAGATAATCTAACCGGTTGGGCTGATGTAATCGGATTCTCCGTCATGACAACTCAAGTCAGGCATGCCTTGACGCTCTCGGACCGCATCAAGAGAGCGGCGCCGCAGACGCCGGTAGTCTGGGGCGGCATACACCCCACGCTCTTCCCCGAGCAATCGGAGGCCGACTCCTCGGTCGACTATGTCGTCTATGGGGAAGGCGAGCGGGCGATAGCTGATTTAACTGCTTTCTTGGCCACCGGTAAGCCCGACCTGGGCGAGATCCCGAACCTCGTGTACAAGAACGGAAATGAGGTTAAAAAGAACCCCGCCGGAGGTCTGTGTGACGTCAATCGATTGCCGAAACTAGCTTATCACCTGTTGGACATAGACAAGTACATCGATCGATCCTTGCTCGGCAGGCCTGTTCGAGGATTGGATATCCTGACGAGCCGGGGCTGTCCGTACCGGTGTTCTTTTTGCGCCAACACCATCTTGCTCGGCAGAAAGTGGAGACCCCGCGATCTGGACGCGGTCTTCGCCGAGATCGATGAGCTCGTATCCGCATATCGGCTCGATAATCTCTGGATAATGGATGATTACTTTTTTGGAAACCGTCACAGATCTCACCTGATCGCGCAGCATATTATCGATAAAGGTTACAAGCTGGCTTGGGAAGCGAACATAAGGGCAAACGATCTGGCCACAGAACGAATGGACGGTGATTTTTTAAAGGTTATGGAGCAGAGCGGTCTTGCTGGCCTAAAAATCGGCGCCGAGTCCGGATCGGATGAAATTCTTAAACTACTGGAAAAAGACATCACCGTGAAGCAGATAGTGGCAGCCGTCGACCGCTGCCGCAACTATCAGATTATCCCTTATCTCTACTTTATGCACGGCATACCTGGAGAAAGCATCGATAATATTAAAAAGACAAGTTATTTCATGTTCCAGCTTAAAAAGCGCTACCCTGAGGTGGTCCTTAACGGACCGGGGGTATTTCGCCCTTATCCCGGCAGCAAACTATATCAGCGATGCGTTGAAGCTGGTTTTCGTACTCCTGCTTCGCTACGCGGTTGGGCTCAGCGAGATTTGGGCGCCAATTATCTGTCTACCTATACTTTGCCTTGGATTCCCAATCCAGGGCTGGTCGATGATCTGCACTGGTATCTCTACAAGGCCTGTCGAGAAGATCGCATTCTTAGATATAGATACCTTTGGCCTAGAAAAATACTTGGCTGGATGGCGGGCTGGCGTTTTCGTCATGATTTCTGGAAATTGAGATTCGAGCCGCGCTTGGTTGCAGCGGCACGCCGTTTTCGAGATCGATTTCAGGAGGTATGAGTGAGCTCGAAACCTTTACGTCCGGCTGTTTCTCGAAATACGGAAGCTAGCACGCGGTCATTTCAAGCCAAGTATGCGAGATTGTTCAACCCCGGCCAGACTGTACTCGATATTGGATGTGGTCAAGGAGAATTTCTTGAGCTTCTGCGTGATCGAGGCATCAACCCCATAGGAGTCGATATATCTGAAGAAGCTCTTTTCGCCTGCCAAAAGAAAGGCCTCGAAATCCATAATGCCGACGCCTTCGTTTTCTTGACGGCAAACCCACATCGCTTTGACGGTATCTTCGCTTCTCATTTCATTGAGCATTTTACGCCACCGGATGTGCTTCACTTCTTTGAGCTGTGTGGTAAATCGCTAAAGCCGGGTGGGCTGATAATCATTGTAACTCCGAATACTTCCGATCTAGTCGTTATCACACAATGGTTCTGGCTCGACCCTACACACGTCCGTCCCTACCCTATGGAACTGGTCAAGAGCCTTCTAAGCCAGTCGGGTTTTTCTATTGAAACTGCAATGGAGGATAAGCAAACAGTCGGTGTTCGTGGCATGCGTCAACGCGTCGTCGACTCGATTCGACGGGTAACGACCGTTGGTCTAGCGGGTCGAGGTGACATATTCGTCTCGGCCAGAAAGGAAAACTAAACCGTGCGAATCGCGATAGACATCACGCCATTGCAAAACGGTCATCGCCATCGAGGCGTGGGTGAGTACGCTCGACACTTGCTAAGGAGTCTAGCGCAAGTAGATAATGTGAATGAATACTTACTACTTGGATATCCAGGCGATCTGTGGGAACTCCCCCACCGTTGCGACAGATTCGAAGTAATCCAGTCGGGACCCGTCGGCGATGAAAGTCTATGGTCGCGTCTCAAATGGCACCAATATGCCCTTCCCCGACTACTGACCAAATACAAGGCCGACCTTCTTCACATACTCGTGCAAAGCTTCGACGTTAATATTCCGGTCTGGTCGCCGGTTCGGCCTGTTGTTACCGTGCACGATCTAAAAGCAAGGTTGTTTCCAAATCTATACTTGAATACTGCAAAGAAACGGCTTTCCTACACAATAATGCTCAATCTAGCTTCCAAGGCTTCTCATATAATCACCGACTCAGAGAGCTCAAAAAGAGACATCGTACAAGAGATGGACATCGCCGGAGAAAAAGTCAGCGTAATACCTCTCGCGGCCGACCCCGTCTACTTCTCAAACTCTCCTCGAGCGGCTGGTAAAAAAAGCGATGTCGTGGCGAAATACCAGTTGGACTCGGAGTTCATACTATTTGTCGGAGCCATCGAGCCGTCAAAGAACATCGGTACTCTGCTCGGCGCCTATAGTTCGTTGCTGAAGAGGGGATTCGAGCACCAACTGGTCCTCGTGGGCATAAAGGATTCCAAATACTATCACAGGCTCCAAGAGAACTTCGGAAGATTATTCGGGAGACAAGTTCGATTCCTCGGATCGGTGCCGCAAAGGGAGCTGCGCGACCTTTACAGGAAAGCATGGTTGTTCGTTTATCCATCGCTATATGAAGGCTTCGGCCTACCGGTTCTCGAAGCAATGGCATCGGGAACTCCGGTTATCACCAGCAATGTCTCCGCCATTCCCGAAGTCACCGGCGACGCCGCATTGCTTATCGACCCCCGAGACAAAGACAAGCTCGCCTTGTATATCTGGAATCTCTACCACGACGGAAAAGCTCGATCCGACCTGGCCAATAAAGGACTGTCTAGAGCCCAGAACTTCTCCTGGAATCGCTGTGCTAGACAGACCATCGAGGTCTATCGGCAAGTTATGGAATCGGGGGGCGAGAATTGAGGTACCAAAGGGTTGCTCTGATATCCCCAAGGTATGCGATCGGCCCTAATGCCATAGCCGATCACCCACCTGCTGGCCTAGGATACCTGGCTGAGGCGCTTGAATCCACTGCGGTTGACTACATAGTAATCGACCAAAGGCTTGGTTATACCAACCAGGCCTTGTTGTCAATGATAACAGAGTATCGCCCTGATCTAGTGGGGATCAGCATGATGACCTACCTGCACCAGGATACCTACGCAACCATTGGAGAAATAAAGACCGCCTGCCCGGAGACGGATATCGTCGTCGGCGGTCCCCATGCATCAACTTTGAGAGAGACAGTCTTAAAGGAATGCCCTGACATCGACTACGCGGTTGTTCTAGAGGGTGAAGGAGCGCTAAAGGAATTATGTCAGGGAATACCCCTTGCCAAAATCAAGGGACTAATCTATCGAACGAAGAGCGGAATAGTCTTCAATGGTGATCGACCCTTCCAGCACCTGGACGACATGGCTTTCCCCTGCTTTAGCAAGTTTGAGCTCGATAAGTACCTAACCTCGATGATACCTTTGGTCACCTCCAGGGGGTGCCCGTACAACTGCATCTATTGTCCGGTTGAAAAAGCGATCGGCAAGCGATTTCGCATGCGCAGCGCGGAAAGCGTTTTTTTGGAGATCAAATACTGGCGCGACCGCAGTTTCAGAGAATATCTCATCCTCGACGATAACTTCACGTTAAATCCCCGCCGTGTTCTCGAGATCTGCGACTTGGTCAAGGATGACAATCTAAACGATCTCAATTTCGGGCTTCCTAACGGCATTCGTGCCGACAGGATAGATCGTTCGATGCTGAAAACCATGAAAGACGTCGGCTTTACTAAACTGGCGTTTGGCGTGGAGGCGGGAAATGACAAGGTGCTCTCAGAGATAGACAAGGGCGAGGGAATCGAGAGGATTGAGGAGTCGATTAGAGCCGCTTGTGAATTAGGGTTCGGAGTAACGCTATTTTTCCTAATCGGCTCGCCCAGTGAGACATGGGAAGATTTTATGGACTCAATAAACTTGGCAAGGCGCTATCCCGTCGACGAAGTGAGATTCTACAATCTAATTCCTTTCCCCGGAACCAGACTTTTTGAATGGGTTAAGGCCAACGACTACCTAGTGCAAGATCCAAGCACCTATTTGAATTCCGCTTCACATTTTACAAATTCGCCATGTTTTGCCACACCGGAAATGTCACTGAGGGAGAGGCGAAAGGCGTTCAATTTGGCCACAAAGGTCGCTCGTCAAGTTAAGAAGAAGGCGTTAAGTCGGCGTTTAGCCTATTTGGGACCGCTGGCTGGGTTCGTCGCCGTCGTCTATACAAACCTACGACGACTACGCTATGCGGACCAGGCGATGAGAAAGCTAAGGAGTGCGATTGCAAAGGTTGCATCGGCAGGATAGAGGTCGAGAAAGGGGGCTTGGCGGCAATGGTAGGTATGGATATCTCATGGATTTTGATTGCCATCCTCGGGACTGCGGTCGGACTCATACTCGTACTCAGGATTTTTCAGGATATTAATTTCGGCATCTGGTTGCTGATTCTTCTCTTCCCCTTTACCCAGCTAAGGATTGTAGATACACCTTTCGGTTCTCTTCAGCCCAGTCAGCTACTGGTAATAGTTACGCTCGCAAGCCTTCTTCTCAGGGAGGCGGTGAAGAAAGAAGGGTTGAAGCCAAGCCCTCTGCCGATCAATAAGGCTCTGGTTCTTTTTCTGCTTGTCAGCATCTTCTCGCTCGGCCAATTCATTTGGCTCGATTTTGTCGGAACCTCGGCAACAATGCCGTATACGAGACCCGGCCGGGTGGATCCCATCGTCCGTGGTGCGACCTCAATCCTAAATATTTTAATCGGATTCGCCACTTTCTATGTGATAAGTAGGCATCTGAAAACGGAGCAGGCTATCAAGAAAGGGATCGTGTTCTGGTTGATATCGGGCACGGCGGCTTCTCTCTTCGCAATCTACGCATTTTTGACGAACCTGCTTAAGTTCTTACCACCGCTGCCGGCACTATTGGCGGGCGGGCAAGGAGGTGTAGTCCCCAGAGAGCTTGATATGACTAATCCACTAGGAAGCCCGTTGATACCTCGAGCTGCTTCAGTACTGCAGGAACCTCGACATCTGGCTATCTTTTTGGCGCCTCTCGTCTTTTTCTTTATTTTACTGTTCATGAAGAGAACGTT
This sequence comes from Actinomycetota bacterium, assembly GCA_023481285.1. GTDB lineage: Bacteria > Actinomycetota > Aquicultoria > Aquicultorales > JAMCWL01 > JAMCWL01. Next base: position 19,186 of record JAMCWL010000089.1, read on the forward strand.
TCTCATTCGTCCTTGGGCTCAGAGCGCAATGATGGCGCTCACCATCATCGGCTTTCTCCTGACTTTGTCTCGAATTACCTTCATTCTTGCATTTGCCATACTTGTCGTATATTATATTTCGACGGTATCTTCTCGGAATCGGACACCCCCAAATCGTAGCTGGCCGTTGGTCCTGCTGGTGATAATAGCGCCCGCCCTTATAGCAGCCAATGCTTTTATAACCCACTTCTTCAAAGTAGACTTGGTCAAGTTTTCTATTTTCCAGTGGGCAAGCGTTATAGGCGGCAGTCACCTAACATACTTCGCCGAGCAAATGGCGTCCTTTGAGACCGCTTGGCGCACCTTCTTGGGTCATCCGTTCCTTGGGGGTGGCATTGGCAGTTATTACTATTTCGTAAAGCTTTTCGATGCGCCAACCACATCTTCAGTGGTGAACAACGTTTATCTAGAACTACTTGCCGAGACCGGCCTCCTCGGGATCGCGACATTCATCGCGTTGATCTTCTCTTTCTTTAAGAGCTTAAGCGCCTCCGAGGGGCATCTTGAGAAACTCCAGGAAACTCTGGTCGATGGTTTTAAGGGCAGCTTTAAGATTTTGCTGGTCGGCTACATGTTTCTCTCGGCGTTTTTCTATCCTTTTGTCTGGGGGCTTATGGGGCTGGCGGTAGCCTGTAAAGTTAATTGGAATCAACGAGGCGCGCCGGGAGAAAAACCGCTTTCGAGAGTCGAAAATGCCGCGCCTACCAAGTGAGCGACTTCTGCAAAAATGAGCGACTTCTGTAAATAAGAGGAGCCGATGCGAATAGGATTCAACGGTCGGTATCTTCAGAAAACGCCGAGCGGTATCGAACTCTACTTGCTCAACCTGATCGATGCGTTGATCGGCATGGACTCGGGCAACGAATTCTTCGTATTCATCAACAGTCAACCATTTGAAAGCATTGAGATGAAGGATCGGTTGGACCGGAGCGGAGCCAAAATATATCCGACCAAATGGCCGTCGGGGTCGAGAGTGTCCAGACTCATTTGGGACTATGCGGTGCTCGGAAAGGAACTTGGAAAGGAACGAATCGACCTGTTTCACGGGCCATCCTTCTCCATGCCTTTGACCAAGGTATGCCCTTCGGTTGTGACCGTTCACGACCTCGCCTTCAGGTACTTTCCAGATAGCTACACGCCGATAAATCGCTACTATTTCAAAGTATTGCTGCCCGCAGTCGTGAGACGGGTCGATATGATAGTGACGGATTCCGAAAGTTCTAAGCTGGATATCGTGGAATCCTTCCCGATACCCGACGAAAAGGTCGCGGTCGTCTATCCGGGCATCGGTCCGGATTTCAAGGTGACCGACGACGCCGACCGGCTCGCGGATGTCCATCGACGATTAGGGATATCAAGAGAGTACATTCTCAATGTTTCGGGGCTTATCACGCCGAGAAAGAACCTCACCGCTCTCTTCAAGAGCTATTCCGAACTCCGGCGGACGCGCGCCGTCGATCACCAGCTTGTTATCGTGGGAAGCGCCGGCTGGTCTTATTCGAAGATCTTCGAGATGGTGGACGAACTCGATCTCCGAGAGGATGTAATCTTTACCGGATCGGTCTCCACCGACGATCTCGTCGCCATCTATAACGGAGCCGACCTGCTCGTCTTTCCTTCTTGGTATGAGGGCTTTGGATTCCCGGTGCTCGAAGCGATGGCGTGCGGTACTCCGGTAGTCGCTTCAAACATCTCGTCCTTGCCCGAGATCGGCGGAGACGCATGCGTACTCGTCGACCCGGCGGATGAAGACGAGTTGGCCGACGGAATCGCTAGTCTTCTGCGGGACGGCGGCCTGAGAAACCGCTTGATCGGGAGCGGTTTGCATAGGGCCAAGTCGTTTTCTTGGAGCGAGACGGCGAGGCGGACTTTGGAGGTCTACAAGCGGGTGGCGAATGGATAGGATCCCGGTTCTCTACGTGAATTCGACCCCCGAGCTCGGCGGGGCGAATATCCAGCTCATTCAAATTCTAAAGAAGATGGATCTCAGCGTATATCGTCCGATCATCGTCAACCCGCCTCAGGATGTCCAAAAGCTGGCGGATTTCGCGCAATTCGGAGAACCGATCGTAACGATTCGCATCGGCGTCATCAAGCGCTCCTATAACCCCGTGAGGGCCGTGGGATTCTTAGTCGAAAGCGTCGGCGGCGTTCGGCGGTTGTGCAGGCTGATAAGAAGGGAGCGCATTCGAATCGTCCACTCGAATACCTCAACCGTAATCAGCGGCGCGATAGCGGCCAAGCTAACCGGCGCATATTCGGTCTGGCACGTGCACGAAGTTATGATGCCGAAGCCGGTGCGAGCGATTCTGTGCCGGTTGATTCTGGCCCTAAGCGACAAGGTAGTGGCCATATCGAATACCGTCCGCGAGCAATTCCCGTTGCGCGACCGTTGTCGAATCGAGGTCGTCTACGACGGCATCGACCTACGCGGGTGGACCCCGCCAACGGCCGAGAAAAGAGCTCTCGCCAGGCGGAGTCTCGGCCTGACGGACGACGCGCCGTTGGTGGGAATGGTCGGCCGTTTCGTGCCCTGGAAAGGCCAGGAGACCTTCGTTAGGGCTTGCGAGCTGGTCGCAAGGGAGCATCCCGGAGCGCAATTCTTAATGATAGGTCAGACATTCGGTGAGCTGCGTTCCTACAATCGTCGCCTCGAGCGATTGGTAAGAGCGCTTGGCATGGATGACAGGACATCCTTTGAGTATTGGTGCGAGGACATACCCGCGCGTATGTCGATGATGGATATCGTGGTGCACGCTTCCGAAAAACCCGAGGGTTTTGGTCTTGTAGCGATAGAAGCCATGGCCTTAGGAAAACCTGTAATAGGAACCATCGGCGGCATCAGGGAGATAATCAGCAACGATGTCGGATTGGTCGTACCTCCTTGCGACCACAACGCCCTCGCCGACGCCATCAACCGCTTGCTGGCAGACCGGGACGGGGCGGATCTTATGGGCTTGAGAGGCCGCGACCGCGTCGCGGAACACTTCACAATCGAGCGAACGGCCGAAAAAATCAGCGCCGTCTACCAAGAATTGCTCGCGCGGAAAGGAGCCCGATGAGCTTGAGGGGGGAGAGAATGAAGGTTCAATTGATCTTCGCGCCGCCTCAACAGTCGCCCAAGTACGGTGAGCTCGGCCAAAGCATCACCCCGCCGCTCGGAATCCTTTATCTCGCCGGTTACTTGCGCCGCGAGCTTCCCGAGGTCGAGTTGAGTGTAATCGACGGCCTTAAGAGCGGCTACGATCGTACGCTGTCGGCCATCGAATCTTTCGACCCTGACATCCTGGGGATATCGTTTTATACGCCCGTCGCCCTGAGCGCCTATCGATTGATCAACCAAGTCAAAGAGGCGCTCCCGAATACTTTCATCGTCGCCGGGGGACCTCACGCGACGGCCCTGCCCCGAGAGGTTCTGGAGAGGTCCGGAGCGGACGTCGTAGCCATCGGAGAGGGTGAAGTCACCCTATCGGAGCTCGTAAGGATGTTGGCGGCCAAGAAACTCCCGTCGCACTCGGACTACGAGCGGATCGATGGTCTGGCTTACAGATCGAGCGGTCGCATAAAGAAGACCCCACCGCGACGGTTCATCCCCGATATCAACGACATTCCGTTTCCCGCGCGCGATTTGGTCGACCTGAGCGAATACTCGGGCTGGTACGTACATCACGCTCTGCCCGAAACCAAGATGCTTTTCTCGAGGGGATGCCCTTACCACTGCACCTTTTGCGACGCGGTGATCTGGAAGTCATCCAAGCCGTGGGTCCGACTCCGAACGCCCGAGAATATAGTCGACGAAATCGAAGTTCTAATGAAAGAATTCGGCGTCAGGGAGATAATGGATGACAGCGATGAGTTCAATAACAGCGAAGCCCACGCCATCGCCATATGCGAGGAGATAAAGAGGCGCGGGGTCGATATCCCCTGGAAAACCCAGCTTCGAGCCTGGCCGTTGTCGGAGAAGTTGGTGCGCGCAATGGCGGAATCGGGTTGCTGGTACGTCCACCTGGGGATCGAAAGCGGGAATCCCGAAACGCTCAGGGGTATCCAAAAGCACATAACCGTCGAGCAAGTGAGAGAGGCTTGCGCTAGACTTAAGAAATACGACATCAAAATCCTCGGTCTTTTCATGCTCTTCAACGTCTGGGAGGAAGATGGAGAGCTGCGATTTGAAGACGTGAAAAAGACGGAGAACACCTTTCGCTTTATCGAGAGCCTCATAAACGAAAAGCTCTTGGACTATATCGGGTGGTCCGTAACCACCCCCTATCCGGGGAGCAAGCTATACGAGATCGCCCTCAACCACGACTTGATTAAACCTCGATTGTTGAACCAATGGGATGCCTGGATCACCGACGACGCCTACGTCATGAGACTTCCCGGGGTGGACGAGCGGGAGATGATCCGGATGAAGACATTAGGCCAGATCTTGCGGGCCAAATTAATCGTGAAATCCCGCCGGTTCGGCTATAAGGACATCCCATTCTTCATCCAAAAGGGCTTGAAACTGCTGCATGACGAGGTAAGGAGCAGGTTCGCAAATAATGGTCGATAATCCCGTCAAAACGCCGCTTGATGTCTCGATAATCATCGTCAACTTTAACGGCGGCTCGGTGCTGCGTGATTGCGTGGCGTCGCTGTTCGCCCGGACTATAGGAGTAAAATTTGCGGTCACCCTATTTGACAACGGCTCCTCGGATGGGAGCGCCGAACGCATAAAGAAGGAGTTCGGGGAGGTCAAATTGGTTCACCACATCGAAAACGTCGGTTTTGCGAAGGCTAACAACCAAGCGATCGCTCAAAGCGGAGCGGCGCGCTACTACTTGCTGCTCAATCCCGATACCGTTCTTCGGTCAGATGCAATCAAAACGATGATGGACTTCATGGACGCGAATCCGAATGCAGGGGTTTGCGGACCGAAGGTCGTCCTGGAAAATGGCAAACTCGACGCTCCATGCAGGCGCTCTTTCAAGACGCCCGCCATCTACTTTTACAACACCTTAGGTCTGAGCAAGCTTTTCCCGAAGAGCAGGCGTTTCGGCAAATATTACTTTTCTTACCTGGACGAAGATGAGGGCTCCGAAGTAGATTCCGTCGTCGGCGCCTTCCTGATGATCCGTGGGGAGACGATGAGGGAGATCGGGCTCCTTGATGAATCATTCTTTATCTACGGCGAAGATGAGGATTGGTGTTTCCGAGCCAAGCAAGCGGGATGGAAAGTCTTCTACAACCCTAATGAAAGCGTTCTGCATCTGAAAGGTACGAGCACAGGTAAGAAATCGCTGACAATGAGCGTTCACTGGCACAAAGCGGCTTACCTCTTTCACCGCAAGCATTTGGCTGGCTCATACGGTATGCTCACCAACCTCATCGTATACGCGGGGATCGCACTTCATTTGGGTGTAAGCTTGTTTTTCACTACGATTAACTTGGGGAAGAAACGACTACATGAAATTCGATTCTTTCACATTCAATAGGCCGTCATTCTATAAGAAGAAAGCCGAAATCGTCTATCGACTAAAAAAAACCGCCTACGCCCTACTCGATAAGGATCTGGATGGAGATTGGAAGACATTCTTGGGCGAGCGATCGTCCTTGCTGAAGGGATATTGCAGGGATAGGACGGTTCTCGATGTCGGGTGCGGGACGGGAGATTTCTTGAACGAGCTTAAACATCGATACGGAGCGAGAACGCTTTTCGGACTGGACATCTCTCCCGCGATGATTTCGGAAGCGAAAAACGCCAACCCGCACTACAACTACGTTATCGGCAGCAGCGATCGCCTACCGTTCGAGGACAACTCGTTCGACGTGGTGACTTTTCAATGGGTCTATCATCATCTGTCGCCCAGCACCGCCTCAGCCGCTATGAATGAGGCCAAACGCGTCTCAAGAGAGACGATCGTCGTACAGGACACCGTCGGGTACGATTCGGGTCCGATGCGCTACTTATCGTTACTATACTGGGCGCTCGTCGACGGGGGCTCGTGCTACAGAACCAGGGCTCAGTGGAGAGAGCTTTTTGAAGATAACGGGCTTAAAGTCATCGAGGAACGTTTCGGGTCGATTATCAGGACCGGGATTTTCGTGCTTGGAAAGGCAAAGTCTAGGACTAAGAGAAAGAGGGCCAATGGAGCTCAATGAATATCTGAAGATTATCAAAAGCCGCAGGACTGAATTGGTGGGCATCACCCTTTTCGTCCTGCTTCTCATCTTGTTCATCTCATCACTGCAGCGACCCGTCTACAGAGCGACGGCGGTCCTGCAGTACCAGACTAACAATATCGCGAGTACCTTTCTCGGGCAAATGAATTTTCCGTTCTTGGCCAGCCAGCCGGAGAGGGAGCTCTCCACTCAAGCCGCACTGATTACCTCGGAACCAATGGCCCAAAATGTCATTAGCAAACTCAACCTAAAGATTTCACCTGAAGAATTGATACGAAAGATCGACGTTTCGTTCGAAGAGAAGACGAACCTCATCAACATCAGCGTCGAAGACAACGACCCTCGGCAAGCCCAAATCATCGCTTCTGTCCTGACCCAAGTCTTCCTCGACAATTCGAAGAAGTCGGCTTCGTCGGAGGTTTCGGAAGCCAAGGACGAGGTTTCGTTCAGGATGAAGGACATCCAGGAAGATATACAACTCTACTCACAGATAGCCGATTCTAAGAAGGGACCGGACGGTCAGCCGACCAGCGACGCTAACAATATAAAATCGCAGATGGCGATAGCGACCAGCATCTATACGGAACTCGCCGGGAAACAACAGCAACTAGAGGTGCTCGAGGATCTCACGACAGGTGGAATGAAGCTCGCGGTTCCAGCCGTTCTGCCAAAGACACCCTCGAAACCCGATATGGCGAAGAACACGATTCTGGCTCTGGTCTTAGGTTTGGCTTCGAGTTCCGCCTGGGTTTTCACGACAGAGTACCTGGACAACACGATCAAAACCACCGAGGACGTCGATAAATACTTCAAACTGCCGGTAGTGGGCCAGATTCCCCTTTCCGGAAACGAGTCGGCAAGACGGGAAGACCGGACGGTGCAGGAGGGCAATATCCTCGTCAGTCCGGAATCGTACACCGCTGAGGCCTACCGCACATTGCGCACCAACATTCAATTTTTCAATTTCGAAAGCCAAGCGAGGACGATAATCGTGACGAGCTCTATCAGCGCGGAGGGAAAGACCACGATCGCCTCCAACCTGGCGGCAACTTTAGCGCTGAGCAGCGGCAATATCTTGTTGATGGACTGCGATTTTCGGCGTCCGCGAATCCACAACAGCTTCTACAAGAATAACGATCTGGGCTTATCAAGCGTATTGGCAAGATCCTGTTATCTTAGGGACGCTATACAACCGACTCATGTGCCGGGGTTGTCGGTCATTACCAGCGGCCCCCAGCCGCCCAACCCGTCCGAGCTTTTCGGGTCGGGTTTGATGACCGACATAATCGAGACTCTAAAAATGGAATACGACTATGTCGTACTCGATACACCCCCCGTCTGTGCCGTCACCGACGCCGTGGTCTTAGCGACCAAAGTAGACGGCGTTCTGCTGGTCTGTTCGTTCAATGAGACCACGGGCGAGGTAGCTGCGGAATCGGTAAGACTCCTCGATAAGGTGCCCTCGAAAATCCTGGGGGTGGTCATGAATAAAATCTACTCCCAGAAAGGCAGGTACGGCCGCTACTACGGGCATTACTACGGTCATTACTACGGCCGCCGCTACGGTCGTTACTACGGCAGTCACGAGGAAGATGGCGGGGAGAAAAAAACCGTCTAACGGCAAAGGAGAATTTGGCGATTGGCCGATATACTCCTCTTCTATCCCAAGACGGGCTTCGATATCGCCAAGCTTTCGGTGGATATCCCTCTCTCGATTCTCTCGGCCGCTTGCCTGGCGGTTAAGGACTTCGAGATATCCCTTATCGACCAGCGAATCGAAGTCGATTGGCGCGCCCGTCTTGAAAAAGAGCTGGAGAGCAACCCCCTCGCCGTCGGTATATCGGCGATGACCGGCAACCAGATTCACTACGGCGTTCAGGCCGCCGGGGTGGTTCGCGACGCGGAGCTCGGCACCAGAATCGTATGGGGAGGCGTTCACCCGTCGCTCCTACCCGAACAGACGTTGAAAAGCAGATTCGCCGACATCGTCGTCTGCGGTGAAGGCGAAAAGACACTATCGGATTTGGCACGCGCTCTTAAAACGGGAGCCGGTCTTGATTCCGTCGATGGCATCGCCTACAAGAAGAACGGCGAAATCCGTTTCACCAAGGCAAGGGCGCCCCTTAACCTCAATGAACTGCCTCTTCTTCCATACCATCTCTTGGACATGGAATCCTACATCGGCAGCCAGGGCAGGTTCAAAGACAATTCAGCCCGGAGCCTTATCTTCATTTCGAGCCGGGGTTGTCCCTGGCGTTGCGCGTTCTGCTGCAATCCCAGACTCTCGGGTCGCCGCTGGCGATCGATGGACGCTCACCTGGTATACGAACGCGTCATGGAGCTGGTCGAGAGGTACGATTTGGACTCCGTCACATTCCATGACGAGGAGTTCTTGGTCAAAGAGGATCGCGCCCTGGAGATCGCCCGTCTCATCGACGGCCGGCTGAGCTGGTGGATTCAGGCGAGGATGGACCGGCTTCTGCAGGTGGATGTGGACGCGTTGGCCGAGGGCGGGCTGGAAGCGGTCCAGCCCGGCATCGAATCCGGATCCGATCGAATCCTACGGATGATCAAGAAGGGCGAGACCGTGGCGCAGATTAAGGCCGCGAATAGAAGGCTCGCACGAACGCCGGTTGTCCCCCTATACAACTTTATGATGGGTTTCCCCGGAGAAACCAAGAAGGAGCTCGATGCGACGGTCGACCTCGCCCTCGAGCTCCTGGACGACAACCCTAAAGCCGAAGTCTCGGGTTTTTACGTTTTCGTCCCCTATCCGGGCACCGAGCTCTTCGAACTGGCGGTTCGAACCGGCTTCAATCCGCCTCGGACCCTCGAGGAATGGTCGCGGTACAACAGACAGCATCTCCGCACCCCTTGGATACAAGAGGACAAGCGCGAACTCGAAAACCTGGTTTTCGCGTCCAAGTTCATCGACGGCAAGAGGGTTTTAAAAAGGGTAAGACAGGCGCTGCCATACCTGCCGATGCCCAGAGGGCCGTTTGACATGTTTACTGGGATTTTAAGAAAGAGATGGCGGATGCATGATTATAAGGGCGGTCTCACGTTGGAGTTAATTAAAAGGTCGAGCCGGTATTTCCTTAGATAGAACGGACGGACGACGACCGAGGTGGTTCTAGCTTGCCAAGCATAGATTTGAGATCCGACGAGGCGATGAATCGTAAAAACCCGGACTGCTCCGTGACGAAGAGACTTGTCGATATCGTAATATCCGCTTCGCTGCTCATACTATTGGCTCCCCTTTTCGTAGTCATATCCCTCGTTGTGAAGCTGATGTCGGAAGGACCGGTTTTTTATCGCTGGAAGGTCGTCGGGCGCGACAACGCCGATTTTACTAGCTATAAATTCCGCTCGATGGTCGAGCATGCCGACCGCATCAAGCAAGCATTGGCGGAGCACAACGAGATGAACGGGCCGGTCTTCAAGATGAAGAACGATCCGAGGATCACCGCTGTAGGCTCGTTCTTAAGGAAATATAGTATCGACGAATTGCCCCAGTTGTTCAGCGTTTTACGAGGTCAAATGAGCCTTGTCGGTCCCAGACCACCAAGCAGGAAAGAGGCCGAGCAGTTCCGCCCATGGCAGAGGCGGAAGCTCAGCATTAAACCGGGAATCACCTGCCTCTGGCAGGTCGGGGGGCGCAATAAAATTACGGACTTCGACGAGTGGGTGAAGCTTGATCTCGAATACATCGACAATTGGTCGCTGAAGCTGGATTTCGAAATCCTATTCAAGACCCTGGTTGCCGTATTAAAAGGGACCGGGCAGTAATTCGGACGTAAAGTACGTATAGGCATTGGAGTCGATTTGAGAAAAAGAATAATGGTGACGGGGGCGGCGGGTTTCATCGGCGGCAATCTCTGCCGTCGCTTGGTCGATGAAGGATACGCGGTGGTCGGCATAGACGATCTATCGACGGGAATACCGGAGAACGTGCCTGCCGATATCGATTTCCACCTCGCCGATATCCGAGGAAGGGCGATCCATCCCCTATTTAAAGATATCGATACCGTCTTTCATCTTGCCGCCAAGAACTGTCTATTCGACTGCTTGAACAGCCCTCTGGAGACCAGCGACATCAATGTAAGAGGCACCGTGAACGTCCTCGAAGCGAGCAAAGAAGCGGGTATCGGGAAGTTCGTCTATGCGGATAGCTCGGCCGTCTACGAGGGCGTGCGGGATTTCCCCTCTAAGGTGGAGAGGGTCAAGCCCGTCGGGGCCTATGCGATAAGCAAGCATTCGGGCGCCTTGTTCGCCGAAATGTACAGAGCCTTCCATGGGCTCAATCTTACGACGCTCCGCTATTTCAACGTCTACGGTCCGGCTCAGGATTATCGCAGGATAATGCCTCCGGCGATTAGCGCCTTTATCCTGAAGATATTCGAGGGCAACTCTCCGATCATCTACGGCGACGGGACGAAGCGTCGCGATTTCGTCTACGTCGACGACGTCAACGACTTACATCTCCTGACTATCGAAGATCCGCGAACCGACGGGCGGGTTTTCAATGTCGGCTCCGGCGCCAACTACTCGGTCATCGAGATTTTCAACCTGATCTCCGAGGCCATGCACGTTAGCGTCGAACCGATCCTACTCGATGAACTGCCCGGGGAAGCTGAGGTCACTCTGGCGGATATCACCCAAACGCTTGAATTGGGGTGGCGTCCGAGAACGAACATCCGACGGGGGATCCTCAATTCGATCGAGTATCTTAAGAAGGAATTCGAAAGCGGGAAGCTCGCTTCGCTGGATTGATCGATGGAGGTCCGAGGATGAAGTTGGAGGGGAAAGTCGCCGTCATTACCGGCGCCAGCCGCGGCATCGGCGAGGCTATCGCCAAGAAATTCGCGATGGAGGGAGCGCTCTTGGCCATCGCGTCCCGTTCGAAAGCGATCTTCAAGACGGCTGAAGGATTGAGGGCTCCTGTTCTGGCCCTGCAAGGGGATGTTTCCGATCCGGCTTTCGTGGAGCGGTTCTTCTCCGAGACGGTCGACAGGTACGGGGGGCTGGATATTCTAATCAACAACGCCGCGGTTCAAGGCCCGATCGGTCCGCTGGCCGAAAACGATCCCGGTGAATGGTTTAAGACGATCGAAATAAACCTCTTCGGCGCCTTTCTCTGTTGCCGGGCCGCCATCCCCCTCATGAGCCGGCAAGGCGGTGGCAAAATCGTCAATTTTTCCGGTGGCGGGGCGACTTCTTGCAGACCGTACTTCTCCGCGTATGGAGCCTCGAAGACGGCTCTCGTTCGGATGACCGAGACCCTGGCCGAGGAGGTTCGACCCCTTAACATCCAGGTAAACGCCATATCTCCGGGAGCAATAAACACGCGGATGTTGGAAGAGGTGCTCGAAGCGGGAGAGAAAGCTGGAAATTCCGAATCGAAAGCGGCTCGAGAGCGCATTGTCGCAGGGGGCGATCCCATCAGTAAACCCGTGGATTTGGTGCTTTTCCTAGCTTCCAACGAGTCCGTAGGTCTGTCCGGGAAGTTGATCAGCGCCATCTGGGACGACCGGGAAGAGATTTTAAGAAAGGCCTCGACTCTTAACGGAAGCGACGTATATACGCTTAGGAGAATCTGCTAGGTGAAAGAATTGCGCATAGGAATCGTCGGCTGCGGCGGTATCGGCTCGAAGCGTCTGACAAGCGCCCTGTCCAACAGACTATCACAAATTGAGATAGTAGCCGATCTCGATAGCTCAAAAGCCAACCAACAAGCCAAATTCGCCGGTTGCCGCTGGACCGCCGATTGGCGGGAAGTCGTCGGTTCCCCTTCCGTAGATGCCGTGGTCGTTTCCACGACGAACGACAGCCTCGCCCCCATCGCGCTATCGGCGCTCGAAAACGATAAGCACGTTTTTTGCGAGAAACCGCTGTCCAGGGATGTGACTGAAGCCGAACCCTTGGTCGAAACGGCAAGAAGAAAAGGGCTTATCCTCAAGGTGGGTTTCACTCTACGCCACCACCCGGCGATCGCCGAAGCGCATAGGCTGTTCACCACGGAGGCGGTAGGCGCCCCTATGTTCATCAGGTGCGTCTACGGCCACGGAGGCCGTCCGGGGTACGATCGCGAATGGCGGGCGGATAGATCGATTTCGGGCGGCGGGGAACTTCTCGACCAAGGGATTCACGTTCTGGATCTGTTTCGATGGTTCCTGGGCGATTTTCAGGAGATCTATGGATTAAATATAAGCGCCTACTGGGAGATGAAAGGAGCCGAAGACAACGCGTTCGCCGTGCTGAAAACGGCCGACGACAAGGTCGCCTCCATGCACGTGAGCTGCACCCAGTGGAAAAACCTCTTTCGCTTTGAAGCATACGGACGGAAAGGTAGTCTGCAAGTCGATGGCCTGGGAGGCGGTTACGGTTCCGAGAGGCTCACGATCAGCCTGGGAGCGGGAACGGGCCGGCCACCCGAGGAAAAAGAGGTCGCGTTCGATGACGCGGGCGCCTGCTGGGTGAATGAGTGGGAGGACTTCGTTGTCGCCATAGCGGGGAAGGGACGGGCGATCGGAGATGGTGCGGACGCTCTGGCGGCTCTCGGTTTGGTCTCCGCGTTATACGAGTCCGACGCGGAGCGAAGGATCATTCGCACACCATATCGAGGGGTATGACGGTTGAGAGGGGCATGAAGGCTGAGGGTGATCGCGTTTGAGTCCAGGAGACCTTGGTTGCAGCAGTTGCACACTCAATCCGTTCGAATAGTAAGGAAAAGGACGGCTGGAACGACTACCCGAATCGGGGCTCGAACGCGGTTGTCACTTAGCAAGCTTCCATGGTCGCAGATCACTCGTCTTTTTGATGAAAGTAGTGAGGTTCATCTCCTCGAAGCCACAGTCGGCGTAGAATCCTAAGGCCGAGAGGTTGTCCTTGTCGGCGACGAGAGTTAGACGCTTGAGTCCCTTATCGGCCGCGATAGCCAAAAGCGCTTCCATCGCGTGCTTGCCGACGCCGCGCCGCCTGAACTCAGAAGCAATGTAGAAGTCCTCGATTCGGCCGCACCAGCCGCCTTCGGCGGTGCTGATCGAGCGGTGAAGGGCGACCGTTCCCGCGATCTCTTCGCCCACCTTGACCAGGTAGATGACCGCGTGGTCGGGGTTGTCCAGGATCGCCGAGAGGGCCGCCTCTTGCCGGTCGACTTCGGGATGGAAGTCCTTCTCAAGCGCGAAAAGCTCCCCTAGAAAGCCGACAAGAACCGGAACGTCCTCCCGGCTTGCCTTTACCAGATTCACGACGCATTCCGTGCGTATCTCGCGCGACCGAGAGCGCGGGTCGTCGGAAGATCGCCCGCATCCCGTGTTGAGCATCACAGTTTTAGAAGATATTTTACATATAGGCCCATGTAGAGCTTCTCCCTCTCGGTTCCTTTGAAAGGATCGCATCCCGTTATCTCGCCAATCCTTTGGAGTCTATAGCGTACGGTATGTCGGTGAGCGTAAAGCTCCTCGGCGGCGAGGGCGACGTTCTCGTTGTTCCTGCGAAACGATTCCAGGGTCGGCAAGAGATCAGTGCCATGACGCTCATCGTAAGAGACTATCCGGCCGACCGTTTCCTCATAGTACCCGCGCCCATCTTCTCTTCCGTCCCTTGCCAGCGGCAGAAGAAGACGATAGATACCCACCTGGTCGAAGTCGGTTACCGACCCCGCGCCGTTCAGACGGCGCCCGGACTCAAGTGCAATCTTTGCCTCATCAAGCGACCTGATGATCTCACCCGAATCAACCTGCCAGCGGCTGACGCCCACAGTAGCCTGACCTTCTAGCGCTCTGGCAACGACTAGAATCCGTTCGGCGCCCTCCCTTGCGTACTTTGACCGGTTGGCCGCCCGCTCATCCTCCGCCGAGAGTATAACAACGAGACTGCCTTCATGCTCCATTACAAGAGAGTTCTTCGATCCGCTCTTGATAACGCGCGCCACTTCGCGGTAAAAACGACCGAACAGCCGCTCGGGTTCCAAAGCGGTATAAAGGACGGCGTAACCTCTCGTAACGTCTCCGCCCAACCTCGCCACACGGGAATCTACCTGCTCCAGTGGAATGCGACCGGCGATCAAGTCTTCAAGAAAATCACCGTACACCCTGGCTTGGGCCTCTTCGATGGCCCTCTGGCGCGCTATCTCAACAGCGGAAGCTTCAGCCGACTTTTTTAGAAGACCTAAAGAGCGCTCGTCAAGATCGGGTGCGACGGTCGCGACAACGCCGACTATCTCCATGCCGATCGTCACGGGTGCGACTAAAAGGTCATGCCCTGCAACCGTACGATGACCGGTCGTTTGACTTGATCCGTCGAAAATACTCTCCGCGCTCTCATGCCTCACCTCCACCTCGAGAAAGGCAACCAATTCTCTCGGAAATGGAGAGGTTGCCGGTGCCTCCGCGACCACCCCGTCCAGCCAGTCAAAGATAATTATCGGCGCATCGAGCCTCTTCGACGTGGAGGATGCGATGGCTTTTAAGCCTCTCCCGTCGATGGCCCCGCGAAGAAGCTCGTTACCAAAGTCGCCAGCGGCCTCGGCAATGTCACGTCTGGCCATCGCCGAGTAGACGTCAGAGATGATCCTCGTCCAGCGGGTTTCTGACGGTACTTCGATGACCGGGAATTGGAGCTTCCTGGCGAGCTCCAGCACATCGGGCGGCATAGATTCCAGGAACCTCGCGGGCTTTATAGCGAGCGCCGCCGCCGGGCCTCCGATTATCTTCTTCGCAAACGCGCCGACTGTATCCGGATCGCGCGAAACCGCAAAGAAGGTGGAGAGCACGAGCTCTCCACCGGTCAGCCAGTTCGCTATATCCGGAACTTCCCCAACGGTCACCCCAGTGACCAGCCTGTCGAGTTGGTCTTCGCCCGCCAGGATTTTTGAGTCTTTTAAGCTTTCGATTTCCAGGATTTCGTCGAGACTTAGGCCCCTCATCATTCCCTCGCTATTAAGGTCAACAAGAATATCGACCCTGAACCTTGCGGTTTTGTTTCATCACTGTTAAATCCAGGTAAAGTTTTTAGCCGGACGATGAATTGGGGGACGTTGGTTACCAAGAAAACTAACTATTTACCAACTAGTAAATCTATTGTATATTTATCATATGCCAAGAAAACCACGTCTTGATGCTCCAGGACTTCTTTATCATATCATCGCAAGAGGAATAGAGGGACGCGAAATATTTACTGACAATAAAGATAGGGATTTCTTTATCTTGCGCCTCGAAAAAATCTTAAAGGAGACAATTACTTCGATCTACGCGTTTGCCCTCATCCCCAACCATGTTCACCTTCTGTTGAGAAGAAACACGACGCCGATTTCGACGGTGATGCGACGGCTTTTGACCGGGTATGCCCTCTATTTCAACAAGCGACAAAGAAGATACGGCTATCTCTTTCAAAACCGCTATAAGGCGATCATCTGCCAGGAAAGTTCTTACTTCCTTGAGCTCGTAAGATACATCCACTTGAATCCGATCAGGGCTCATCTTATGACGTCGATTGAAGAGTTAAACTGCTATCCTTTCTCTGGACACAGCTACCTCGTTGGAAAAGAGAAAAGCGATTGGTTTGACACGGATGCCGTGCTATCCCACTTCGGTAAGGTAGAAAGAAGGGCAAAAAGCTCATATCTTACATTTGTAAGCGATGGCCTTTCGATGGGTAGACAAGCTAAGTTTACTGGCGGTGGGCTGAAGCGCTCCCTCGGACATCCTAAAGAATATCCTAAGACAAGAGAGGCCTTCGATGATCGCATCCTTGGCGAGGGAGGTTTCGTCGAAGCGGTTCTTGCTGCAGTTGAAAACCAGCCGCCTACTCCCAATAAGCGCCCTGATTTTAACCTTCTCCTTTATGCTGTGTGTAAAAGGTTTGACGTATCAGAGGCTGAACTCTTGGGCAAAACACGAATCAAGCCGGTGGCGAATGCAAGAGCCGTCCTTGCGTATAGAATGTCAAAGGAGATAGGCCTCTCACGAGACGAGATCGCGCGTCTGCTCTCAATGACGGGGCCCGGGGCAATAAAAGCGATAAGGAAAGGGGCTGTCAACATAGGTAATACATAAAGTTAGTAATTTTAGTAACCAACGTCCCCTATTATACTAAGACCTTACCATCACCAGCAGCATTTTTAATCTGTCCGTTGCTTTGAGGGCATGCGGTTGATTGGCAGGCATGATGACCATCTCGCCAGCCTTCGCCCGAAGCGTTTTCCCGGAGATGGTGATTTCCCCCTCGCCATCAAGGAGATAGACCAGAGCGTCATAGGGCGCAGCATGTTCACTAAGCCCTTGTCCTTTATCGAAAGCAAAGAGGGTGACCGTTCCTACCTTTTTGTCGACGAGGGTACGGCTTACAACGGACCCTTCCTGGTATTCAACCAGGTTGATCAAGCTTAGCGCTTTAGCAACAAGCTCTTCCATATTCGCCCACTCCTTGTGCCGCCTGCTCTCTCGGAAGGCACGCGTCTCCGCGCCGGGTTATTTCTCTCCGACGCAATACGTTCATCTCGCGTGATCTGTTTCCATAAGCTCTTCCGAAAAGGCGCCGAGCAGTCTTATCTCCGGTTCGAGAAGGACGCCGCTTGCCTCTTCGACGCGACGGCGCACCTTCAACATGAGGGCGTAAATATCCAAAGCCGTCGCTCCTCCGGTATTTATGATGAAGTTGGCGTGCTGCTCGGAGACCTTCGCGCCGCCGATGGAGAGGCCTTTGCAGCCCGCCTCCTCTATCAGGCGGCCGGCGGAATCTCCAGGCGGGTTCTTGAAGGTGCTCCCCGCGCTCGGATGGTGGAGGGGTTGGGTCTCCTTGCGCTGCCGGAAGAACCTCTCCATGTCCATCTGGACAAGATCGATATCGGCCGGGCGCAGTCCCAGCGAGACCTCGACGATGATCTCATCCTGCCCCAGGGAACTCTCACGGTAACCGAAGGTCATCTCAGACTTATCGATTGAGCGCAGCTCTCCCTTGGATAAGAAAACGGTCGCACTTCTGACGATATCCCCAAGGCAACCGCCGTGGGCGCCGGCGTTGCCCGCGATCCCTCCGCCGAGCGTTCCCGGGATGCCTATGGCGAATGCAAGCCCGCCCAGTGCATGCTTAAGCGCCGCCTGCACCAGCATTGAAAGAGGCATGGCGCCGCCCGCCCTGATTTCACTCCCCGACACCTCGATTCGCCGGAAGTCGCGGCCCAGCCGGACGACGACGCCGTCGAACCCAGCATCGGAAATGAGCAGATTGGAGCCCTTGCCCAGGACGAACCAGGGCAGATCATAATCGACGACCGTCTCAAAGACGACCCTCAAATGATGGAAGGTATCGGCGGTGGCAAAGACGGCCGCCGGGCCGCCGATTCGCAAGGTTGTCTCTTTAGCAAGCGGCCTGTCCGTGACCACACTCTCACCAAGGTGGCGCTCGAGAATTGAGTACGCTCTTCTAAGCCAGCGATCGGACACAGATACTCTCCTAAAATACTTTTTTAGCCCGATGCGCCTTCCGCCATCGGGAAAGCGGGGGACGCGGGAGCCACAGCGTAGTGGCTTTCCATCCGGTGCGTCTGCAAATGGTGGTGCAGCTCCTCGCCGACCATCCAGACGTCACCCGCGCCCATCGTGATGATGAGGTCGCCAGGGAGCGCGTGATCATCAAGAAAGTTCTTGATTTCGACCTTTTTAGGGAGGTAAACGACCCTCTGCCTGGGATTATGGGCGAGAACGGCGTCCAGGATCACCTTGCCGGTCACTCCGGGCACCGGCTGCTCGCCAGCCGCATAGACGTCCGTCAGTACGACCACATCGGCGGAGTCAAAAGCCTGTCCAAATTCGTGGCCCAGAAGCCTGGTTCTCGAATAGCGGTGGGGCTGGAATATGCAGATGACCCGGTTCCATCCCCCATTCTTGGCCGCATCAAGAGTTGCTTGCACCTCGGTCGGGTGGTGGGCGTAATCGTCGACGATCGTAACTCCGGCCTGCCGACCGACCACTTGAAAACGCCTCTTGACGCCGGTAAAGCTTGCGAGGGCCCTGGTGATCTCTTCAACGCTCAATCCAACCGCACTGCCGACAGCCAACGTGGCCAGAGCGTTATATATATTGTGCTTACCGGGAACTTTAAGTCCAACCTGCCCCAAGAGCTCTCCATCGCGATAGACCTCGAAGGTGCTTCCCAGCGCCTCCAGAGAGAGGTTGGCGGCCTGAAGATCGCACGCCTCCTCGAAGCCGTAAGTGACGAAGTTTGATTTGGATTTGGACAACAGAGACTTGACCGCCGGATGATCGCCGCAGACGAACGCGACACCGTTCTTCGGAAGGGCGTCGGCGAAGGCGAGGAAGGTCTCCTCGATCCGGTCGAACGAGCCGTAGAAATCGAGATGGTCCGGTTCGATATTTGTAATGACTATCATCTCAGGAGCCAGGCAGAGGAGGGAACCGTCGCTCTCATCCGCCTCCGCCACCAGGAACTCGCCCTGTCCGTACTTGGCGTTGCTCCCTATGTCGTTCAGCTCACCGCCTATCAAAAACGTCGGGTCGAGACCGCACTTCTGGAATACGAGCGATATCATGGATGTGGTGGTCGTCTTGCCGTGAGTTCCGGCCACCGCAATACTGCGGTAACGCCTGGCGATCTGACTCAGCATTTGGGCTCGCGAGACGACCGGTATCGACAGCTCTCTCGCTCTAGCAAGTTCCGAATTTCCGGACGGAATCGCCGACGATATGACGACGGTATCCTGGTCGATGACGTTATCAGGATCGTGATCGATCATTACTTTGACGCCCTCTTCGCGCAGGCTAAGCGTATTTCTCGACTCTTTAAGATCCGAACCCGAGACTTCGTATCCCATCGCCAGAAGAACCCTGGCGATGCCGCTCATCCCGGCCCCACCTATACCGATAAAGTGAACTTTCGCCAAGTTGTTCAATGCTCCTTCTCCATAAGTCAACCAGCCTACCAGCCACATTGCGTCCGGTAAATTGTACCTCATATAGCCGCATGATGGCCGTCGCGGAATCCCTTGCCCGAAATCGAACAAATCCAACGGATTTCCGGTTCACCTTTTCCGGCCGGTGGCGACTCTTTTCACCAGCTCGGCCAGCTTTTTCGCGGCATCCGGCCTTCCGAGCCTTTTCGCAGCCTCGGCCATACGGTTCAACTCCGGCTTGTTCTTTATCAAATCGGAAACTTCGGTTACCAGTCTCTCCGAAGTTAAATCCTTATCGGCGATCACCTTAGTCGCTCCCGCCTCGATCAGCGCCCGGGCGTTTTTCTCCTGATGCTTGCCGGTCGCGTAAGGATAGGGAACCAGCAGGGAGGCCACTCCGCTCGCCGTTATCTCGGCTACCGTGGTGGCGCCGGCCCGGCTGACGACTAGATCGGCTGCAGAGTATACGCATCCCATATCGTCGATGTAAGGAAGTACTAGATAGCGCTTGTCAGCCAGTTCTCCAATCGCCTCCTTGACCCGTTCAAAATCGACCTCGCCGGTGGAGTGAATCACCTGGATCCCAAGGTCGAGGAGCTTACCAATCCCACCTATCGCCGCGTCGTTTAGCCGGCGTGCCCCCCTGCTTCCGCCGAATATGAAGAGAACTGGGTCCAAGGGATCCAGATCGAAAATCTTTCGCGCGCTGACCCCGTCCGCTGCGAGAATATTTTCCCGAACGGGATTGCCCGTTAACTCAACGCGGTTCTTCTTGGGAAAGAAATTCTTTGTCTCCGGATACGTAATGGCGATTGCCGTTGCGAACCTTCCTAGCAAGCGATTGGCAAGCCCCGGGAGGGCGTTCTGCTCGTGAATGATCGTCGGTATCCGCGCCAAGGCCGCCGCCAGCACAACCGGAACGCTCACATAGGCGCCGGTTCCGACGACGACGTCGGGGTTGAACCGCCTGAGGAGACCCCGCGCCTTCCGGACAGCCTTCGCCATTTTGACCATCGCCGTCACGCCGGAGAGGGAGACCTTTCTAGGCAAACCCGAGACATCCAATCCCTCAAATGGATAACCGGCGCTCTTAATCATCGGCGCTTCCAAACCGTCATGGCTGCCGATATATAGAACTTCCGCCACCGCATTACCGGATGCCAGCGCTTTTAACAGCGCGAGCCCGGGATAGATGTGGCCTGCCGTCCCGCCGCCGCTTACTATCACCCTCATAGGCCTCGTTGGAACATACCCTCCTCTCCCGGGAAGCGATATTCATGAGTATACCGATCATAGACATGGTTACGATAAGGGAGGAACCCCCGGAAGAGACCAATGGCAACGGAACCCCGGTAACCGGTAGTATCCCGGTTACGGCGCCCAGATTGACGAATGCCTGGCCAACGATCGAGGCCGTTATGCCGGCCCCAAGAATCTTCCCTAGATAATCCTTTGTTTTAAAGGCGATATTTATTCCCGCGTACGCCATAATACCAAAGGCCACGACAACCAGGAGCGTGCCGGGCAAACCAAGCTCCTCACCTATGATCGCATATATGAAGTCGGTGTGAGACTCCGGCAGGAAAAAAAATTTCTGCCTGCTCATTCCAAGACCGACGCCCGCCGGACCGCCGGAACCGAGCGCGATGAGCGACTGCCTGATCTGGTAGCCGATCCCACGCGGATCGGATGACGGGTCGATAAAAGCGAGTATCCGGTTTCGGCGATAAGAGGCCGACATGGCGAAGGCCAATCCACCTAGGAAGGAAGCCGTGGCAAGACCAACGACATCCCGTATCCTTGCTCCGCCTAGAAAGAGCATGGTTAAAACGGAAAGAGCGATGATTATCGTAGTCCCGAGGTCGGGCTGGAAAAGAACCAGGCCAGCGATGATGATAACGACGAAACCGGCAGGAGCGAGGCTCGTAAGGTGACCGAGCTCTCTTCGTTTTACAGAGAGGACGCTGGCAATATATAGTATTAGCGCAAGCTTGGCCGGCTCCGATGGTTGAAATGAGAACGGGCCCAGAGCGATCGCTCTCGATGCTCCCTTGGCCGTCTGCCCGATCCCCGGCAGATGCGTGAGAAGAAGGGCGACCGCCGTTAAGACGATGAGTACCGGAGAATACTTGACCAGCTTACGATAGTCGGCCCTTGAACAGAAGAACATCCCGAAAAGACCGAGAACTAACCAGATCAGTTGCCGCTTTAAGTAGTAGTAAGAGTCGCCGTAATCCGAATAAGCCTTGACCGAACTGGCGTTCAGAACCATCACCAGCCCCGTGAGGATCAAAATGGTGGACGCACCAAGAAGAAGATAGTATGCGGTTGGTTTGTATCTAGGTCTTGACATGATAATTCCTATTTTGGTCCCGTCATGAAGAAGAGCGCAAACCCGGCCCCCGCTAAAACTCCCGTAACGACCCAGAACCTCACCATAACTTGCGTCTCCGACCAGCCCTTCAACTCAAAATGGTGGTGGATCGGGGCCATCTTTAGCAACCGCGTGCCGAACCAACGGAAGCTTATTATCTGGGCGATGACGGAGAGACCCTCGATGACATAGATGCCGCCGATGAGGATCAGCAGAAGCTCCGTCCTCGTCAAAATCGCAAGCGTTGCAATCACGCCGCCGAGGGCGAGTGAGCCGGTATCCCCCATGAATATATCCGCCGGATAGCAGTTGTACCAGAGGAAGCCGATGCATGCCCCCGCGACTGCCGCCGATAGCACGGCGAGCTCCAGGTGATTCTGGCGGAAAGCGATGCCCGCGTAGGCAAGCACTGTTATAGTCACCGTACCGGCCGCCAAACCATCCAGACCATCCGTGAGATTAACCGTGTTGGTCGCCGAGATGAAGACGAGATAGATGAAAGCCACGTAGAGAATGGGCACCACGATCTCCGCACCGAAGAGCGTGAACGAGAAGGCCGGGCTGCCAAGCGGGATGGCGAACCTGGTCCCCGGCACCGCGATATTCGCCGGAATGTTGGCTATGTTAACGACCGCCAACCCGATCACCGCCGAGATGGCAAACTGCCAGAGAAGCTTTGAGCGTGCCCGCAAGCCCAACGATCTCTCCTTGACGACCTTGCGGTAGTCATCCACGAGACCGATGACGCCGCTCGCCAGGAGAGCGAAGAGAGCGATGAGCCCGCTCACGTCCCGGCGGGAGAGCAGGAAGTAGACGGCCGTCACCACGCCGATAATCAGGACCCCGCCCATCGTAGGCGTTCCCGCCTTGACCAGGTGTTTTTGAGGCCCGTCCACGCGGACGACCTGGCCGACGTTCCGTCGTTTTAAGAGTTCAATCCAGACGGGCGTTAGGACGACCGTAGCCACGAGAGCCAGGACAGCGGTTAAGAATACTTGGTATGTCGGGTATCTAACCGGATACATAACTTTCTACCTTATGCCGGACTACCTATAAATCGACCGACGCGTTGCTCGTATTATCGCGTCGGCGACTTGTTCAAGCTTCATGCCTCTGGATGCCTTAACCAGAACGACGTCTTTCGGTTCGATGAATTCCGCGACGTTCCGACCGGCGTCTTCCGCCGAATCGAAGGAGATGATCGCACCGTCAGCCATCCCACCTTCTCGCGCTCCCTCGGCGATCAAACGCCCCAGCTCCCCTACCGTAACCAGGAGATCGACCCCCGTCTTGGCGGCATTCCTTCCGACCGCCAGATGCGACTCTTCGGCTATTGGGCCTAGCTCAAGCATATCTCCCAGAACAATGATCCGGCGACCCTTTGTTTTCACGTCGGCAAGCACGGCGATCGCAGCCAGCATGGAGTCGGGATTGGCGTTGTAAGCATCGTTTAGAATCACCACCTCACCGGCCCTGGACACCTCCATCCGCATCTCCGGCAGCCTTACCTCAGAGAGACCGCCGGCGATTTCATCGGCCCCCAAGCCCAGAGCAAGCGCTATCGACGCCGCCGCCAGGGCGTTGTAGACGTTGTGCCTCCCGGGAACCGGCAGGGAGACCGCCGCCAGGAAACGCTCTCCTTTGATCCGGAAGGACGGGCGACCGAGCGAATCGACGGTAATCCGGTCGGCCACGAGATCCGCGTCACACAGACCGTACGTCCTTACGGAAGCGCTCGTCTTCTTGACGAGCATCGGCGTCCACCCGTTGTCGGCATTCAAGATGGCGATCCCGCTGGATGGCAGCCCCTTAACCAGCTCGGCTTTTGCCTCGGCGATAGCTTCTGCCGTTCCCAAAAGCTCGATGTGGCTCTTCCCGACCCCGGTAACGAGCCCTATATCCGGTTTAGCAATCTCGGTCAGCGCGGCTATCTGACCGAGGCCCCGCATGGCCATCTCCACGATGATTACCTCGGTCTCCGGGGACGCGCCGAGCAGCGTCAGCGGCAGCCCTATCTCGTTGTTATAATTCTTCTCGCTGGCCACAACCGAAAGGCGACGGCGCAAGATGGCCGTCGCCATCTCCCGGGCCGTCGTCTTTCCGGTGCTTCCAGTTATGCCGACAACCTTAGCCGAGAGGATCCCCCGGTAGGCGGCGGCAAGTCGCTGCAGCGCCCCAATGGAGTCGTTCACCTTTATCGCGAAAGCCCTGCTCGAGATGGCCCGTTTTGCCTCCCCGTTCAACTTCTCGGTTAAAAAGCCGGTCGCCCCGGCTTCGACGGCCCGCACGATATGCTCGTGGCCGTCGGTGAACTCTCCCTTTAAAGGAATGAATATCTCACCCGGCTTTATCGTGCGACTGTCGACACTCACGCCGGTAACCTTCGTGGTCAGGAAGCCGCCGACCAGCTCCCCGTCTACCCAGGAGGCAAGGCGCCCCGCCGTTACTTCGAACACGCGGCCAGCTCCTTTACGATTTCCTTCGCAACCTGACGATCGCTGAAGGGCAATGTCCTATCGGCAAAGATCTGCCCTCTCTCATGTCCTTTGCCGGCGATAACCACAAAATCGCCCTTTCCGGCCTCCATGATCGCTCTCTTGATCGCTTCTCTCCGATCCTCAACGATCATGTAATCAACTCCCGGCACCCGTCTGGTGCCCCGCTCGATTTCGGCGATAATGGCCACCGGTTCCTCACCCCGCGGGTTGTCAGACGTAATGATCGTCCGATCCGCCAATCGACCGGATACCTCCCCCATCAGGGGTCTTTTGGCCCTGTCGCGGTCACCCCCGCAACCGAAAACGCAGATCAGCTTGCCTTCGGTCAGTTCACGCGCTGCGGTAAGCGTCTTTTCAAGGCCATCCGGCGTGTGGGCATAATCGACGATGATAGTGCGATCATGGCCGGCAAGGACCCGTTCAAACCTGCCAGATACCCCTTCCAGGCTTTCCAGGCCCTCCTTAATGTCCTCGATAGGTATTCCAAGGGCGATGGCGCTTCCCGTCGCCGCCAGCGCATTTTGCACGTTAAAAGAGCCGGGAAACTTCAGCCTTATCCCGATGCGACCGGCGTGCGTCTCCATGGTGAAGTGAGACCCGGTCGCCGAAACCGCTCTCTTCCTTGCATAAACCTCTACTTTATCCTTAGTGCTGTAGCGAATACAGCGGTCACCCATCTTCCTGGCAATCCGCCGTCCGTACTCATCGTCGGCGTTCACCACCCCGACCACCCCGTCGCGATCAAAGAGGAGCATTTTGGCTTCGAAGTAGCTCTCGATGGACGAGTGATAATCTAAATGGTCCTGGCTGAGGTTTGTAAAGACCGCCACGTCAAAATCACACCCATCCACTCGATGAAGATCCAGGGCATGAGAGGATGCCTCGATGACGGCCGCCTCAATCCCCCTGCTTACCATCTCATTAAAGGTCCGCTGGAGGTCGGATGCTTCAGGCGTTGTTCGGACGACGGGAACGATCTCATCGGCGATATGGCATTCCACCGTTCCTACCAAACCAGCCTTGAGCCCGGCCGCCTTGAAAATCGATTCGACCAGAAAGGTCGTGGTCGTCTTGCCATTCGTCCCGGTAACCCCGACAAGTTTTAAGCTGCGGGTCGGGTGAGCGTAGTACGCGTCGGCGAGAGCCGCCAAAGTGGCTCGGCTGTCGCCGACGAGAATTTGCGGCACATCGAGAGAGCTCATGCCTTTTTCAGCCACGACGGCCGCTGCGCCGCGACCGACCGCCTCCCCGGCAAAGTCGTGGCCGTCCATCTGGAAACCCCTGATGGCGATGAAGAGGTCTCCTGGTTTGACCAGCCTGGAATCGTATGCCAGGCCGCCGATCTCAACATCCCCGCCTATTAAGCTTGCCCCGGTCAGGCCGGTAATGAGCTCGGATAGGTGCAAGTGTAAAGCCCTCCCAATAAACCCAGCTACTCTAGCATACCCATTAATCTACCCTTTGGCCATCCGCAAGCCGAGGGCGCCTGACGGCGCCGACTGCAGACGTTCCTAGCGCCTCCAATATCGACGCGTGTGTTTGGCTCAAAGCTCAGAGCTCAAAGCTCAGAGCTGCCTTTATTGCGGCGGCACCCTCAAATGCCTCAGTGAGTACTCGGCGATCCGGCTGAAAGCCGGCGCGGCCACGACGCCCCCGTATATAGCGGTGGTCGGCTCATCGATGATGACGATGACGGCGATCTGCGGGTCCCTGGAGGGTAGATAGCCCAGGAACGAACCGATATAAGCGCCGCTCGCATAACCCATGCCTGGCTTCGGCTTCTGGGCCGTGCCGGTCTTCCCCGCCACGCGGTAGCCGTTGACCGCCGCTCTCCCACCAGTACCGTCGGTGACCACCTTTTCCAGGATGTCGCGCATCCGCCCGACGGTATCTGGAGAGATCGCCCTCTTCTCAGGTTTCGGCCTGTACTCCTTGACCACCTTGCCGTTTTTATCCGTCGCTTCGATGAGGAGATGCGGGTTAGGCAGTAGCCCGTCATTGGCGATCGACGAAAAGCTTCTCAATATCCCGATCGGCGTCACCGTAATGCCCTGGCCAAAAGGAATGTTTCCGATCGTCGATGCCGACCAATCTTCGGCGGGCGGCATGTATCCGACCGCCTCGCCGGGAAGATCCACGAGAGTCGACTTGGTCAGTTCGAATCTGTCGACGTACTTACACAGCTTTGATTTGCCCAGCTTCAGACCTATAGTAACCGCCCCGACATTGCTTGATTCCTGGATTATCTCCGAAAAGGTAAACGCCCGCGCCTCTCGTTCGTGGGCCTCGCCGATAACCCTTCCGCCCACCTCGATGTGTGAGGGTAAATAAAGCGTGTTGTCCGCGCTGAACAACCTCTCCTCTAGAGCGGCGCTCGCCGTAAAGACCTTCATCGTCGACCCCGGCTCGTACATATCGGTGATCGCCCGGTTCCTGACCAGCTCGGGCTTGGCCGCCGAGTCGTCGTTCGGGTTAAAGGTGGGAGCGCTGGCCATTGCGTAGACCTCTCCGTTCTTCGGGTTCATGACTATGACGGTACCTGCGGAAGCCTTGAATTCCTTTACAGCATTCTGTATCTCTACTTGAGCCTTATACTGAATGTCTTTGTCGATCGTCAGCCGGACGCTATGGCCGTCGACGGGAGGCTCAAGCTGGGTCAATCCTCCAGGTATTTCGTGTCCCTGCGGGTCGCGCTCGGCCAGGAGCTTCCCTGGCTTCCCCTTCAGGAGGGAATCGTAATAGAGCTCTATTCCCGTCAGCCCCTTATCGTCGATATCGGAAAATCCGATCACCTGGGAGCCGATTGAATCGAAAGGATAGTAGCGCTTTGTCTCTCTTATAAAACCGACGCCGTCGATTTTTTCATCTCTCGTGACCTTGCGAAGGCGCATCGCGACTTGGGGATCGATTTTTCTTGCCAGGTAAACGAAGCCCGATTTCGACCTGAGGAGCTTTTCAACTTTGGCAGGCGGCAGCGATAAGAGAGGCGCTACTTTCTCCGCCGTCCTTTTGGCGTCTTTAATCTGATACGGGGTGGCGTAGACCGTTTCGGCTTCACGGCTGTCCACCAGTACCTCACCGTTTCTATCAAGTATCGCACCTCTTCTAGCTGGCAGGTCGACCGTCTCCAGGCGCTGCATATCGGCTATCCGCCGGTAGTCGGCCGCCCTGGCGACCTGGAGAAAAAATAATCGGATTGTCACAGTGCTCAACCCGATCAAGAGGATAACCAAGAGTATGAGGATTCTCTTATCAGTCCGCTGAAGAGTTTTCACGCTCGTTTCCTAATCTAGCGTACTCTATCAGAATAAAGCGCCCCCATCCGCTCCCATATACCGCCGAGAAAGCTGCCCGTACCGGTACCGCCGGCCATAGCCAGCGAATCCTTGTTCGCCGCTTTTGCCGGTTCAAGCTTTATATAAGAGACTTTCGCAGGCTTGACCATCTTGAGCTTACCCATGGCAACTTGCTCGATTCGCTCTGGGGAGATCAGCTTCGCCCTCTCGACCTTCAATGTCTCGTTGAGTTCTTTGGCGGATAGATACTCTCCTTTGAGCCTTTCCAGATCGACCGATCCCTGGGCAATCAACGCCTTCTGGGCGGAGTTAATGAGGAGGACGGCGGCCAAGGCGATCGCCAGAACGACGAAGAACGGAAAGACTTGTGCCAGCGTAGACCCTCGTCGCCGTTGTTTTGCCCGCTGTTTCGGAGCACGTTCTTTTGGAGCAACGCTTAACTGCCTATGCCTGGTGTTTCCCCTATTCTTTTCTCTCCTTACAGGTTGCGTCATTGTCAATCGCCAACCTTCTCGGCCGCTCTCAGCCTCGCGCTCGACGCCCTCGGGTTTGCCCTCAACTCTTCGTCTGTCGGCCTGACCGCTTTCTTCGTCAATATCTTGACCATCGGTCGCTTGCCGCAAATGCATACTGGAAGCTCGGGAGGACAAAGGCATCCTCTCGCGAGATCGGCGAAGGTGCGCTTGACGATCCTGTCCTCCAGGGAGTGGTACGAAATAACGACCACCCTGCCACCAGGTTTAAGCCAGTTAATGCTCCGGCTCAAACCGGCCTCCACCGCTTCCAGCTCCCCGTTTACCTCTATTCTTATCGCCTGGAAGGTCCTCTTGGCCGGATGCCCCCCGCGCCGCCTCGCCGGCGCGGGGACCGCATCCTTGACGACCGCCACCAGGTCAAAAGTGGTTTTGATCGGCCTTTTTTGTCTGGTCCTAACGATGAGTCCGGCGATCTTCGATGCCCACCTCTCCTCCCCGTACCTCCGGATGACTCCCGCCAGCTCCTTCTCCGAGTAACCGTTCACGACGTCCGCCGCCGTCAACTTCTGGCTCAGATCCATCCGCATGTCGAGTGGAGCTTCAAAGCGGTAACTGAAGCCGCGTTCCGGCCGGTCGAACTGGTAAGACGAGACCCCCAGGTCGAACAGGAAGGCGTCGACCTCCAGCACCCCCGCCTTGGGAAGGAGGCGGTCGAGCTTCTCGAAGCCGCCTTTCATAAACTTGATTTGCTGGCTGAAGCCGGCTAGACGTGCCCTTGCTGCTTTAAGTGCTGCGTCATCTTTGTCGATCCCTACTAAAACGCCATCTGACCCTAGTAAATCCAATATTGCTTCCGCGTGACCTGCCCCGCCTAAAGTGCAGTCAACGACTGTGCTGCCGCTCCTGATGCGTAGATAGTGCAAGGCTTCAGCCAGCAAAACGGGTTTGTGCTCATATTCCATTGTCAATTAGATCCCGAACTGGGCGAGAGCCTCTCCGGTGACCTTCTCCTCGGACTCCCGGGCGTGCTTCTCCCAGTTTTCAAGCGACCATATCTCAAGCCAGCTCCCATTGCCCGCGATGACCACGTCTTTCTCAATGCCGGCGTACTCCCTCAGGTGGAAAGGTATCGATATTCTGCCCTGCTTGGAAATCTCTTCTTCTGAGGCGTTCGAGAAGACGACCCGCTGAGCGCGTCTGGCGATGTCGTTTGAGATGACCGGCAGCTTCTCCAAAAGCTTTCTCTCGAGCCCCGGCCACTCGGTACGCGTATAGACCAAAATACAGGGATCGTCGATAGCCCTGGTCATCATCAGACCGTCAGCTAGCGGTTCTCTGTACTTAGCCGGCATAATCAACCGTCCTTTTTCATCGAGTGAGTGACGGTACTGCCCGTAAAACACTATCCGGCTCCTCTACTTACGAGTGTCTTCTCCACCTTACTCCACTTTGTGCCACAACGCAACCCCTTTGTTCCATTTTATCGACTTTTTTTTAAAAAACTTAAGGATTTTCCCCAAAACGGTCGCCTATACAGTGAAGATATGGTGGGTGATTGATTATTTGACCAGGTAAACGGCCCAAAGCTACTCGGCACCATCAGATGAAAATAGCAGAATAGAGTGTATAACTAACGAGAGTCGAGCCTCGGTGTCTACTGTCAGTATCTCAATGCTGCAATCAGTCTCTTGGGTTTTAAAAGGAGTTCGAGCGCCGATACGGGACTCGGCACGACGATATGGGCGGCGGTCAGAAGGCCCGTGAAGCACCCCTCCGGCCCGAGGACGGCGACGCCCAAAGCCGCCCCTTCGAACATGGCAAAGTCGTTTGCCCCGTTACCGAAGACAGCTACGCGGTCCAAGCCCAGCCGGAAGACGAAATCCGCCTTCTGCTCCCGCTCACCGGGCGGATTAACGATCACGGGCTCGACGGGGAGCGCTTCCAATTGCGACCTTATCGTTCCGTACGTGTCGGCGGTCAGGAGGTAGACATTTACTAAAGCAGCCAGCTCTTTCAGGCGACTTAAAACTGCTTCATTAATAACGCCATCCTCGGCAAGGGTGCCGTTCACGTCAAAGACGGCATTCTCTATAAGGAGCCTACCGCGTCCGGGTATATCAATCTCTATCAAAATTCCTCCACAGATTCTGAATTCCAGAACACATCTGGATGCTGACTGAGCGCTTTATTACCGACACCGATGACCATCGACCGACGATGTTAATCCATATCTAAGCGTCTAAGTAAATATTTCGGCGGTCTGCGCTCATCCGTTTTCGGTCGGCGCACCAAAGGTGCGCCTTTCCAGTATCCAGTATCCAGTATCCAGTATCTAGTATCTAGCGGGCGGTTCGCGAACCGCCCCTACTTCTTCATATACTCCCTTGAACTCGACGCCTACTGACGCCAACACCGCCTCAACTTCACTTCGACGCTCTGACGAAAATCGAAGTGCTATTCCGCAATCGGCGGTGATGTGGCGAGGAACCGGAATCACGATCGCCCGCAGGTTGGCTTCGGAGAGAGCCCGCTCAGCCTTCATGGCTGAGTGGGTCGAAGGAAAGGTCATTATTAGAGAGGTTTCCGCCACGAGCATCCCCCATCATCCCAACCTGGCAAGCAGAGCTACACTGAGCACGCCCACCAACTCCGGGTGCTTGAGACCAGCACGGGCCGGCCCAATCTCTTTATTAGTATGTCTAATACTTGCCAATAAGGCAATACAATTTATATTGAGAGGCATCTTGTCGCCATAGCACACTCGTAGCCTTAGCACTTGTGATTAGCGGCTCACCGATTTAAAATCAAGTGAGTGTCAGTATGCATGCCTCATAGAGAAAGCGTCATCTTCTAATACTTGCGCTGACACCGTAGTAAGATTTGCTCTTTTCCCAAGAGACCAAGATACCAGGGTACTAAGATACTAGATGGAGGTATGTCGATGTTTCCGGTGACGATCATTATGCTGTTGGGCGGAGCCCTCTTCGTCAGCACCGTCGCCAACGTCATTCTCGGATGGATGGCATTCAAGCGCACAGAAGCAAAGTAGAGAAAGCGCATGCATTAGCATTAAGAAGCTAAAGTCTTAAACGAGCTCCAGGCTGGCGACGACATCCGCCACCGAAACGATTCCAAGAAGACGCTTCTTCTCCACCACCGGCAGCCAGCAGACCCGATGACGGCTCATCAATCCGATCAGTTCGCGGATGTCGAGGCTTGGTGAAGTCACCGGTGGGCATGGTGACATCACTTCCCAGACAAGTCGATCCGCCGGCAAGTCACCGTTGGCAACCGTCCAAAGGATGTCCGAGTCCATTATAACTCCGAGGAGCCTCTCGTCCTTCGTTACGAGCAGGTTTCTCACGTTCTTTTCTTTCATCCTTGCCGCCGCCTCTGTCAGCGAAGCGGAGGGTTCTATCTCTGAAACATCGCGTATCATGATTTCGTTAACCCTCAATTTTCTTCCCCCTTAGGCCGTACACTGATTTAGTAATCGACAGGAAAGTAGCCAAGCTTAAGGGCTTGTCCGTAAATAGGCCTTAGGTATGAAGGTCACCTTATGGGTGCTCGGTCGAGGCTATGGGAAGCGCACCACCGGTTGAACGCGCTCCATCCGGATCTCTGAAAATATTAACAATGACCCCCATGAGCTTGGGTTTATCGAGAGGCTTCGTGAAGTAGTACGCGGCACCGGAACGATAACCGAGGTTCATATCTTCGACGCTCGTCCGCCTCGCGGATATCAAAATCACCGGAATCCGGGCGGTCTTCTCATATCCTTTCAAGCATTCGGTAACCGCGAACCCGTTCTTCATCGGCATGGTGACGTCCAGGATGATGAGGTCGGGAAGATGAGTGGCGGCAAGCCTGAGGGCTTCGCTCCCATTGTTGGCCGTGACAACCCGATAGCCAGCCACCTCCAGGATATTCCTGAGCGCCACCATTTCCTGCTGGGAGTCGTCGGCCAACAGAATTAATTTTCCCTGCTTTTCTTTTAGAAGCTTGAACAACCGCTCTCTCACCTCAACTTACAATCCGATCATTGATACTCTTTATCGGCCAACGCGGTGCATATCTTTAGAAAAGACTGAATCCCGATCCTTGCTCGCTATCTTAAGCGATTTCTTGCACAGGATTTAAATGTGACGGGGGTTGGCGAAATTCCAGTTGAACCTCGCCTTTTTTACGAGTCCCAGCTCATCCAGCTTTTCGACCATGGCCGCTTCGGTTACGCCAAATATCCCCGCGAGGACCCTGTGATCGTTATACCACTCGGCTGCATAGCGCCTGACGAGCCTGGTGGGAATAGAAAGCTCGGAGGCAAAAATATCCGCCTCCCGGTGGAGGTACTCTTTCTCCTTGGCTGTCGAGTAGGCCATGTTGGTTCTATGAAGTTGATAGTGCCCCAATTCATGCGCTATCGTGAACCGCTTCTTCTCCTCCGGAAACAACTTGTTGATGACTATGTAGCACTCGTCGTGAAAGCCAAGGAGCATTCCGTAGAACCAGGTGTCCTGCGTCATCTCGATGATTTCCAGGCCCAGACCTTTGGCGATTTTTCTGACATCCACCGGGGGGCGGGAGATATCAAAGTGCTTCAGTAATTCCTCGGCCTGATCTTTGATGTGTCTGTGGGTGAAGATAGGCATCTTACTCTTTCCCTTCAGCTCGACGCTTGGCCTTGATGATACTGAGCACATTCTTGATGAGCGCCCGCTCGTCCTCCGAGAACTTCGGATCCGACATGAGGAGCGCCTCCACATCCATCGGCGCCCCTCTCTCCGGAATCACCGACTCTCCAAGCAAGAAAGAGGCCGACACGCCGTAAATATCGGCAAGCCTCTGCAGACGAGGAGTCGGGATACGTCTCTTCGCGTTTTCATACATGGCGAGGATCGACTCTTTAAACTCTCCCCGGCTACGTTCCTCAACCTCTCGGCGACTTAGTCTTAAGCTTTCGCGCACGTGGCGGAGCCTCAACCCCACATCCTGCCCGTACATCGCGTTCTCCTTTACAATAAGTACAGAAGCACTTAATCCGGTTATCGGCAGTTTTGCCAAAATATTGAGGATATTTTTGGCTTTTGCACTATACGTGCACGACCAATGATAGCCAAGCGAGCGCTAAATTTCAATATTTAAGTAAGAGAGTAGAAGCACGCTACTTGTTTCTTGTGAGCACGCCAACGGCGTGCCCCTACTTGGCAGCCTCCACCAGAATGTTCCGGAGCTCTTCATCCATGCCGGGCGAGAGGATGGCAAGAACCCGGTCGCCTTCGATCAAGACCGTTGAGCCGCTCGGTACTATCGAGTGGATGCCGCGCAGGATGGAGATGATAAGTATGCCCTCGGGGAGGTTGAGCTCGTTGATCTCCTTGCCCTTCGCCGGCGACCTCCCGGTTATGGCGGCCTCTACTATCTCGAGGTTTTGTTCTCTTAGCGTCAGCAGGTGGACGAGGCGATCAGCCGGTACGACCTCATGCTCAATGAGCGAGAGGATGGCCGCCGTGGACGAGACGGTCGGCGCGATGCCTAGAAGATCGAATGTCTGCTGATTACGAGGGTTATTGACGCGGGCAATCGTCTTCTGAACCCCGTACTTCTCCTTGGCCAACTGGGAGACGATGATGTTGTCCTCATCATCTCCGGTGACCGCAACGACGACGTCCGCCCGCTCGATCCCCCCTTGCTCCAGGACGTAGATCTCAGTCCCGTCGCCGTACATAACCGACTCCTCAAGCCGCTCCTTTAGGAAGTTGAAGCGCTCGGGACGTCTCTCGACGAGCATGACTTCGTTTCCCATCTCGATGAGTATCTCGGAAAGGTTGAAGCCGACTTTTCCCCCGCCGATGATAAGCGCAAACATTAAGACTCACTCCTTTGGAAGCGATGGATGCCGTCGAGCAGCATGTGGATGGTCGAAAGTGTCGGGCTCACCGTCTTGATCCCAAGCTGATCGGAGTAAAACTGCGCCCTGAAGGGATCCTGAACGCGGGAGACGACGTAAGGCACGTTGAATTGCCTCAATGCTATCTGGCAGATGACGAGGTTCGTGTTATCCCCGTCGGTTGACGCGACGAAGACGTCCGCCCGTTCGACGCCGGCCTCTTTTAATATGTCGATGTCCAGTCCGGGACCGAGGATGAAGCCGCCCGCATAATCCTCGCCGAGCCTGAGAAGCGACTCCTTGCTCTCATCGATAACGGTCACTTCCCATCCCTCACGAAGAAGCGTTTTGGCGACGTTCGATCCCACTCTCCCCCCTCCGACGATAAGCGCAAACACCTCTACTCTACTCTCCTCTCGGTGCCACGGCCGTCTCTCTAGACGACCTGACGATGACGACCTCTTCCTTCACCCGTTGGAAAAGGTAGCTGATGTCCTCGATCTGGCGTTCCAGTTTCAAGCCCGGACCCGCCCCTTTCATCTCAATGACCATGCTATCAAAGGGTTCCCTTTTGAGCATCTCTATCATACCTCTTCTGGCCGTTCGCTCACGCTCCAGCCGGATTTCCGTATCAACCCCCGACCACTTGGCTATCTGCTCTGCTTTCTCCAGGGCGTTGAAACCCTTTTCGACCTCTCGCGTCAGCTCCGCCTCGATGTTGAGGGTCACCGGAACGATGGCCACATAAAAAAGGACGAGTTTGGCGTCGCGAGCCCTCGCGAGGTTTATGGCCACTTCGAGCGCCTGCCTGGGGGCACTCTCGCCGCTGAAAGGAAGAAGAATGCGCCCGCCTTTCGCAGGGGCCGCCGCCGTCACCGGTCTTTGCCGACGACCCAGACTGATCAGGTAGAAGAGAATGAGGCCGACCCCGATGCCGACTACGAAAAGAACGGCCGCGACGATAAGGCCGACGGTTCCTGAAGGCATTTACCTACCTCGCTTCCCTTCGCTTCTCGCGTGTGACGACATGTAAATCAATCCCGGAAAGCATCTCGAGAACCTGCATGATGAAAGAGGGGCGAAAAGCTCCTAAGACGGCCGCGCGCTCCCTTGGCTCGCCCACGACGACGTTGGTTATGTGTTGCTGAGTCGCCTGAGAAGCGATCACCCTGGCGACATCGTCGCCGACGATGGTGAGCCAGTGCCCGCCGAGCGTACCCGTCAGACGCTTAAGAGAATCGAGGTTTCTCTTCTCGTCCTCGGAGAGCTTGCGCTCCTCATCCGTCTGAACGTGCAAAACGTAGAGGTCGCCGTGGAGGCGCTTCGCCATACGCCAAGCACGGCGCAAGATTCTCTGGGACTCGGGCTGCGTGGTTACGCAGGCCATCACCCGCTCGGCAACCGCGGGCACCCCTTCACGACGCTGGACGTCCTCCAGCTTCACCTCGATTTCGTCCGCAACTTGACGCAAGACTATCTCGCGCAAGGCCGCCAGGTTCTCCGTCCTAAAAAAGTTATTAAGCGCTTGCTGTATCTTCTGAGGGACATAAACCCTGCCCTCTTGAATTCGCTGGCGGAGAGCTTCCGGGGAGATGTCGACGAGGACGACCTCATCAGCCCTCTCCAGAATCTTATCGGGGATGGTTTCCCGAACGCGCACGCCGGTAAGCTCCGCGATGACGTCATTCAAGCTTTCGAGGT
Organism: Actinomycetota bacterium; assembly: GCA_023481285.1. Classification (GTDB taxonomy): domain Bacteria; phylum Actinomycetota; class Aquicultoria; order Aquicultorales; family JAMCWL01; genus JAMCWL01. The sequence continues at coordinate 54,535 of JAMCWL010000089.1, forward strand.
GCTGAATATTGATGGTGGAGATGACGTTGACCCCGCTTTCCAGGATATCCTGGACATCCTGGAATCTTTTAGCGTGCTTCAAGCCCGGGACATTGGTGTGGGCGAGCTCGTCGACAAGAGCAACCGTGGGCTTGCGTGTGATAACCGCATCGCCGTCCATCTCCTCGAAGACGACGCCCCTGTACTCTACTTTCTTACGAGGGACGGCTTCAAGGCCGGCTAGCTTCTCCTCCGTCTCCGAGCGTCCATGCGTCTCCACAAAGCCAACGACTACGTCGACCCCGCGCTTCTTAAGGCGCTGGGCCTCCTCGAGCATCGCGTAGGTCTTACCGACGCCTGCGGCGGCCCCGATATAAAGCTTCAGGCGAGCGCCCTTCCCGCCCTGCTCATCCTTTTCTATCTTGGCCAGAATCTCTTCCGGCGTGGGCCGTCTACTCCGATCCAAGTGGCAACCGCCCCCTGCTACTTTTTGAGCGGAAAACGCTTATCCAGCTCAAGATTTAAGATTAGCACATTAACGCGGTACTCGCCTAAGAAGCCAAGCTCTCTGCCGACGGTCATCTCCTCGATCAGGGAATCTATCTTCTCTTTTGAGACGCCTCTCCTGACGGCGATCCGAGCGGCCTGCAGGCGTGCGGCGGCCGGGGTTATCTCCGGATCGAGCCCCGATCCGGATGAGGTGACGATATCCACGGGAATCTCGCCCTTTATTACCTGTCCGTTATTCTCCTTACCGAGCTTGTCGACTCGCTTGCCGACCGATTCGATATAATTTCGGTTTGTGGGACCGAAGTTCGCCGGCCCGGAAAGCGAGGCGTCATAGTCGACCGCCGACGGCCTGGGATGAAAGTACTCGTCCCTGGTGAACGCCTGCCCGATAAGGGACGAGCCGACCGGCTTGCCGTCCACAAAAACCAGGTTACCGCCGGCCTTGCCGCCGAAGACGAGCTCTCCCAAACCGACTATGACGAAGGGGTAGATTAGGCCCGTTAAGATGATGAACAAGACCAGCAGCAGCGCGGCGTTCTTGAAGACCCTACGGAGACTCGTGCCTTTCATCTCAACCCACCAGCCTCAAAGCATTGATTAGTAAATCGATCAGCTTGATCCCTATGAATGGGAGAACGATCCCGCCGAATCCGTAAATGAGCAGGTTTCGCTGGAGAAGCTTGGCCGCTCCCAGAGGCCGGTAGGATACGCCGCGAAGGGCCAAAGGAATGAGCGCCACGATGATGAGGGCGTTGAATATGACCGCGCTCAGGATGGCCGATTCAGGCGTCGCCAGCCTCATAATGTTCAGCGTCTGGAGGACCGGGTAGCGAACGGCGAATATCGCTGGAATGATGGCGAAGTACTTGGCCAGGTCGTTTGCGATCGAGAAGGTCGTCAACGCCCCCCTTGTCATCAGGAGCTGCTTTCCTATCTCGACGATCTCAATGAGCTTTGTCGGGTTCGAGTCGAGGTCCACCATGTTGCCCGCCTCCTTGGCGGCGGTCGTCCCGGAATTCATCGCGACCCCGACATTCGCCTGGGCGAGCGCCGGCGCGTCGTTGGTTCCATCCCCCATCATCGCTACCAGCTTGCCTTGGGCCTGCTCCTCCCGAATCAGCTTCATCTTCGTTTCGGGCGTCGCCTCGGCCAGGAAGTCGTCGACGCCGGCTTCCGCGGCGATC
>JAMCWL010000069.1 GCA_023481285.1 Actinomycetota bacterium
CGCCGAGGAAGAGCAAGGATATCACCAAACCCGAAACGACCAGAGACGAGTACTCGGCCAGCATAAAGAGGCCCCACTTCATGCCCGAGAACTCGGTTTGATAGCCCGCGACAAGCTCGGAACCGGCCTCCGGCATGTCGAACGGCGTGCGGTTGGCCTCGGCGAGCGCGGCGACGAAAAAGAGCAGGAAGCCTATGGGCTGCTTAAAGGCAAACCAGACATTATGCTGCATCTCGACGATTCTTGAGAACTGCATGCTGCCGGCCATCATGACTACGCCGAGCACCGAAAGCAGCAGCGGCACCTCGTAGCTGATCTGCTGGGCGGCCGCCCTAAGCGCTCCGAGAAGGGAATACTTATTGTGGGACGCCCACCCCGCGAGCGTCAAGCCGATCGGTATAATTGCCGTCACCGCGAAGACGAAGAAGACGCCTAAGCCCAGATCGGCCAGGGCCGCCCCGTTCTGGAAGGGCAGCGTAAGATAGACGACATACGCCGGAACGACGACGATCATGGGGGCCAAAATGAAGAAAAGCTTGTCGGCGCTCCCGGGAATGACATCCTCTTTGGCCATCATCTTGATGGCATCGGCGATCATCTGAAAAGCGCCATGGGGGCCGGTGTGCATGGGACCGTAACGCAGGTGGATGTGGCCGAGCAATTTGCGCTCGCCGAATATCCAGGCGAACGCGTTGAGCGTCATGAAGAGCAGCAAACCTACCGCTATGAGCAGATCTTTAAGAAACACCATGAGGGTCATCGATCGATCTCCCCCATGACGACGTCAACGCTTCCGGATATAGAGATAAGGTCGGCGATCTTCCAACCGCACGCCATCTGGGGCAGCGCGGAAAGATTCTGAAAGATCGGCGAGCGAAAATGTATCTTATAGGGCTTGGTCGAGCCGTCGGAGACGATATAGACGCCGAGTTCTCCCTTGGGCGACTCGGTGCGCACGTAAACCTCGCCTTCCGGCGGCTTGATGGCCTTCGGAACCTTCGCGCGAACCTCCCCTTCGGGCATCCGCTCGATTACCCGCAGGATCATTCTCGCGGACTCCCGCATTTCTTCCATTCGCACCACGTAGCGGGCGAATACATCGCCCTCCGTCGCCGTCGGAACTTTGAAATCGAGCTCGCTATAGATAGAGTAGGGATCGTCCTTGCGCAGATCGCGCGGAACGCCGGTGGCGCGCAGCATGGGACCGGTGATGCCCCACTCGATCGCCTGCTCCGTAGTTATCGGGCTAATGCCCTTTGTGCGGCTCTGAAATATCTCGTTTCCACCGACCAGAGTGTCGAGATCGTCGATGTTCTTGAAGAGCTTCTCGGCAATATACGCATGCAGCCGCTCGAGGGAGCCATCGATCAGGTCTTCCTTGACACCGCCGAACCGGAAGTAGTTCGGCATCATGCGGCTGCCCGTGTTTTCCTCGTAAAAATTATTGAAGACCTCCCGATCGACGAAGGCGTAAAGAACCGGCGTCCAAGCCCCGAGGTCGTTGGCGAAAGCGCCGAGCCAGATAAGATGACTGGTTATGCGGACGAGCTCGGTGAAGAGCACCCGTATGTACTCCGCCCGCTCGGGCACCTCGAACCCGCACAGCTTCTCGACGGCCCTGCAGTACGCCAGCTCGTTGGAGAATCCGGCAACGTAATCCAACCGGTCGACAAGCACCTGGACCTGAGGATACGTCCGGTGCTCGCAGAGCTTCTCGATCCCCCGGTGCAGATAGCCGATGATCGGCTTGACCGCGACGACCTGCTCGCCGTTTATCTCGGCAAGCAGGTGCATGACCCCGTGCGTCGAGGGGTGCTGCGGGCCCATATTGAGAACGATCGTTTCCGTGCCGCCGACCATGCCGACGCGCGGGAAATCTACCATTCCACTTCCTCCAACTCATAGGACTTCCTAAGCGGAAAGCCCTCAAAATCATCGGTGAGCAGTATCCTGGTGAGGTCTGGATGGCCCGAGAACTCGACCCCATACATGTCGTACACCTCGCGCTCTTGCCACTCGGCTCCCGTCCAAACAGGACAAAGGGAGTCGACCTTCGGATCATCCACCGGTACCTCGGTCTTGACCGTCAGCTGCTCGGACGGCGAGATCAACAGGTGGACGTCCACCTCGAGACTTTCAATGCGATCGACAGCCGTAATGCTCGAGAGCTCGCAGCCATCAAGCTTCAGCGCCTCGCAAAGTGCGCGAAAACTTTCCCGTGGAACTTTCAGCACCCGGCCGAACGGGATCTCTTCGATCCGCGCCCCATCAAAACGCCGGACGACCTCGGGGAGATTAAGCTTTCTCATCGGTCTCCCCTTCTTCCTCTTTGACGAGGGCCTTGCCGCCCGCATGGCCGGCCTCGAGCTGCTTGACGTTCTCCTCCGAGGCGAGCAGCTCCGCCTCGATCTCCCGCTCCATCTCTTTTGTAAGCTCCGCCGGAACGATGATGGGCTCTCTCTTTCCGCCGCCGACGAACGTCTCCGTCATGATTTTCTTGCGAAGCTGAAAGACGCCGTAGTAGAGCGCCTCGGGCCTCGGCGGGCAACCGGGAACGTAGACGTCGACGGGCAGGATCGAATCCACGCCCTTGAGAACGTGATAAGATTCGGCGAACCCTCCGCCGGAGATCGCGCAGCTGCCCATCGCCATAACCCACCTGGGTTCCGCCATTTGGTCGTAGAGACGCTTGATGACCGGCTCCATCTTCTTGGGCACCGGCCCGGCAACGATCATGAAATCCGCTTGTCGCGGGGACTCGCGGAAGATAACGCCGAAGCGGTCGAAGTCGTACCGGGACATACTGGCCGACATCAGGCCCTCGATAGCACAGCAGGCGATGCCATACCCAAGCCACCAAAGCGAATGAGCTCGAGCCCAGTTGATGACCTGGTCGAGGCTGGTCGTAATGACGTTCGGATGCTGCGCCCGGTGGATTAAACCCACTTCAAGACCCCCCTGCGCCATGCGTATAGGAGACCGACTAG
>JAMCWL010000054.1 GCA_023481285.1 Actinomycetota bacterium
TGCCACAACTGTCCTCGGCCGTTCTTTATGCTGCATCATGAGCAATTCTGTTACCTTGGGTGAAAACATTAATATGGAAAAGGGCCAAACGTGAGAGGGCACGCCATCGGCGTGCCCCCTACGGATCAATAAAGATTTTAGCCGTCCCTAGCTGCCGGGGATGATCGACCTGGCATCGGCCGTGGCCTTGCTCGTTTGGAGCCTACGCCAGATGATCGCCGCACAGACGGAGATGACGAGGGCGATGATAATCCAGAGGAACGCCGGGTTCCTGAGAAGTTCGCTCACGATATCCTCTCTGATCATCGCGCCCTTGACGCCGGGGACATTGAGCTCGATGGTCTGCAGACGATCGTTGTACTTGTCGGCGATGGTGAAGGCTCGCCCTCCGGCGAAGGTCATACCGGCCGGGTAGTAGAACTGCCCTTCCTTCTGGCCCCACTCGCCGATCTCGATGAGCTTCTTGCCGTTCGTGTTATACGCGTAAATCGTCCCATTGAAAGCATCGATCATGTAGAGTATCTCGTTGTCGTCGATGGTCAACCCCGACGGCAGGCCGAAGGTGCGGTTCGGGTCGTTCATCGTGGCGCCCTTTTTGCCGACCGTCCAGAGGGGCTTCCCGTCGGGGTCGACGGCGACGAGGCGATTGTTGTTCGAGTCAGAGACGTAGATGTTGCCCTTCTTATCGGCGGCGATGCCGCCGGGGAAGTCAAACTGGTTCGGCCCGCCGCCTCGCCTGCCGAACTTCTTAAGCTGGCGCCCTTTGAGGTCGTAGACGATGACGGGGCCGTAGGTCGCCGCATAGAGCTTGTTGTTGGCTACCGTGAGGGCGGTCGGCATCATCACGTTTATCTCGCCGACTCTGCGCCCACCGGGGTCGACGATGAATATCTTGTTCTGGACCTTGTCGGCGATGTAGACGTTCCCGTTGTCGGCGACCGCCACTCCAAGATAGCCCCGGAAGTTGTTCTTCTTCTTGGGATCGAGCCCGGGATCGAGCGTGGCTTTGAGCCGCCTGTTTCGATCAAAAACAAGAACTCGCTGTCGGCCGTCCGAGACGTAGATATCGCCATTCTTGTCGACCGCCACTCCGTGAGGTTTGCTAAGAAGTTTGTCGACCCTCTTGCCCGTTCCATAAAACGCCCAGACGAGCCGGGAGTTCTCAACGGAAGCCTGCTCGTTGCCGCCGACCGGCTGAGTGAGCGTAGAGTAGAGGTAGATGAGGGCGACGAGGGCGATTAGAAGTGTGATGATGCGCGCGATTAAAACTCTCTTACTCATGAATAACCCGCCTATCTCTTAGTTTCCGAGCCGCTCGATGGCGCTCTTGGCGTCCACCGATCCGGGATCGTACGCGAGTATTTTCTTATACTCGGCTTTAGCGAGCGACTTCTTTCCCTGTTTCTCATAGATCTGACCGACGAGATAATGAGCGTCAACCTCGGACGGGTCGACGTCCTGCACCTTCTTGGCGTACGTTAAAGCTTTCGAGTAATCGCCCTTGTCGTACCAGGCTTTGGCGAGTCCCATCAAGCCCACCGCATTGTTCGGCCAGACCTTGATGACCTCTTCCATGGTCTTGATGGCTTTGTCTCGCTCACCCATCTCCTGATAGGTGAGGCCTACGGCAAGCTTGGCGTTGAGTACCTTGGGGTTGATCTTAAGCGCCTCCTTGAAAGCGGCCAGCGCTTCATTATACTCCTTAGCCTCCAGGTAAGCCCCACCCAGGCTCATACGCACTCGGATATCCTTCGGATTCTTCTTGGCCAGATCGGCGTAGAGCGCGATATCCCTTTCAAGTCTCGTCCGGGGCGCCTCCGTTCCCGAAAAGAGCGAATATGCGATAAACGCGACGGCGACGGCGACGGCTACGATTAATACCAAGTAGATGCGCTTGAGGGTTCTCTCCGCCGCATCAGGGGAGCCGCTCGCAATCTCTCCAGTTTCGACGATCTCTTCCAAAATGCTCACTTCCTATCCGTGGACCCGGAAGGCCCTTTGATCAACTACTAGATTCTACTCATAAGCCTCGCCGCTTTCAAGTTGACTTGTGCATTTTTTCGCAACCGGCGGCTACCTAAAATCCGACCAGACGACGATCGACGACCGCCGCTTAAAGGCCTATGTTCTTCGTTGCTTTTATGGTGCCGAGCATGGCATGGCCACTATTTAACCTGCCAGACGGCGATTCTGTTATTCTGCCGGTCGGCGATGAATGTCCCGCCGTTTTGATCGATCGTTATCCCGTTCGGATAGTAGAAGGCGTCAACCGCGTTCCCCTGCTCGCCGTAGGAGAAGAGCAAATTGCCGCTTGAGCTGAATACCAGGACCTTGTGGTTGAAGGCGTCGACCACATGGATCCTGCCCAAAGCGTCCACCGCGATGCCCCTCGGCAGCCAGGCGAGGCGTTTCGCGCCGGAATTGAAGGTCAGCTTATAACGTCCGTTCTTATCGAAGACCTGAACGCGCGCGTTATTCGAGTCGCTCACGTAGATATTGCCGGGTCGATCCGCCGCAATACCGTTTGGATAGGAGAACTCCCCTTCACCATGACCGGGACCGCCGAACCTCTTCACGAGCTGCCCGTTGGGATTGAAGATCTTGACATCCTGGTCGCCGATGTCGGTCACGTATAAGCGATCATCGGTGACGAAGAGGCCCACCGGTTTATTAAGAGAGGCCGCCACGCCGAAGCCCTTCATGAGCCCGTCAGGGAAGGCGTAGAGAAATTTGCCCTTCCGGTCATAGACCATTATTTTGTAGACCGATCCAACGGTTACCGTCACGTAAACCCTTTGCTTCCGGTCAGCCGCTACCATCATGGGATAGGCCGTCTCGACCTCCGGAACGGGCTTAAACGAGTCGATCGGCGTTCCATTGAGATCAAAAATGGCGATCTTCCTGTTGGCCGAGTCAGCGACGAAAACCCTATCCCCGACCCTGGCCCCGCCGAGGGGACCTTTAAGCGCGCTCTTCCCCACACCCGTAATCGAGTAGGAGTATTGGGGAACGACGTCCACCTGACCCGATGGCTTGGAATTGAAGGTTGCGTCCAGATATAAATAGGTAGCCACGCCCACGCCGGCGGAAAGGGCAACTAACGACAGCAGCGACAGGAGTATGCGCTTACCGATCTTCGTCACTCCTCGATGATGCTCTACTGCTTGGATGATAGCACAAAGAAAAGCCAGCAGATGCAGAGGGGCGCCAGCCTGAAAGCCGCCCGGTTCTTCTCAGACCGAAAGCATCAAATGTTTTTTCAGAGTACACACAGGCTACCGGTTTTGGGTTTAAGAGACGAGCGACTCTCTCATTCCGAGAGCGAAAGCGCCTCATTACAAGCCATAAGGGGCACTTCGTGAAAAGTTTTGCTTAAGAAGAGGTTAAATTGTTACGATTTAACCTATAATAGTGCTGGTGTTTATGCTTTGTGCATAAGCTTATCCATACCCTTATGCATGGCGGGTTGTGCGTTTTACCTGCTTACGCTAGTACTGATTCTGGCGAACGCATAAGCAGCCCGCCGGTTAATAGGTATTAAAGGCGCTCGTCCAAGCATGAGCAGCGCTCGTAGCTGTTACTTGAGACCGGCAGGTGGAAGAGCGACGGTGGCTTCGGATGGAATTCGGCCAGGAGATCGGTGGTGGATAGGACCGAGCCCTCACGGGAAGAGGTAAAAGAGAAAGCTCGAGAGAGAAGAGGTGCGCGCGGTCGCATAGTTAAGAGTATCGCCCTCATTATCCTAATTCTCATCGTCCTCATAATCCCGCAGAGAGCGCAGAGATACGTCTGGTACGCGCAGAGCGTCGCCTGTCTCAGTTGCCACCCGCAGATGCAGGCGAAGTTCAGCGAGAAGAATGTCCACAATCCCTTCATGCTGCGACAGTGCACCACCTGTCACAGGCAGCACGCCTCCGTTCCCGGGCGAGAGCGCAAAAGTGAGAACCGGAGCTTCTGGGGTCGCGCCGTTGAGAGGCTGCTTCCCGGCTTCGTCCGTGAAGACATCTGGAACTTGATCCTGGGGCTGCCGACGAGCACAAAAGTGAAAGGGGTCAAGTCGGTCCTTGGCACCAAGAACCCGACGAAGCCGCAGGAAGAGACCTGCATGACGTGCCACCAGAAAATCGCCCGGCAGATGGGGAGAAAGTTCGCACACCCCCCTTTCAACGGAAAGAAGTGCTTGAGCTGCCACGACCCCCACGCTTCAAATTTTACATCCATGACGCGCCGCAACTCGACCGAGCTTTGCTCGATGTGCCACCGGATGGACAAGGACAGGGCTCGGCGGTTTAAGCACCCCCCATTCGCCATAAATTCGTGCGCGAGCTGCCACACCGGACACGCTTCCGACTACTCTCGATTGCTTAAAGCGAGCCAAAAGGAGGTCTGTTTCACCTGCCACAAGAGGATAGCGCCCCTCCTCTACATGCCCGTCCAGCATCCGCCATTTGAAAATGGGCAGTGCACGGGATGCCACCTGCCCCACGCATCCGACGCCACCGTGCTTCTGATCGACAACATGCCCCAAGTCTGCTATCGCTGCCACTCGAAGACGGAGAGCGATTTTGACCGACCGTCAAAACATCCGGTTAGCAGCTTATTCACCTGTGCGAGGTGCCACCGGCCTCATGCCGGCCAGGAACCATCGCTCCTTTTCGGACGGGGCAACGAGGTCTGCTATCGCTGTCATGAGAAGATAAGAGCGTCGTTCGAGGTGACCAAGCATTCGACCCTGCAATTCGAGCGGGGGCGCGGGGCGTGTCTTGGCTGCCACGCTTACCATGGATCAGTTTACAGACCGCTCCTGGCAAACGAGCCGGTAACAACCTGCTCCAGATGCCATACGGATAAGGCCAATAAGGTCATGCTCATAAACCACCCGGCCGGAGCCAATTACTACGACGTTCGCCGGAAAGCACAGCTCACCTGCACCAGCACCTGCCACTGGGTCCACTACGTCCCCGAAAACGCCCTTTTGAAGTGGAAACCGGATGAACTCTGCTTGATCTGCCACGCCCAGATCGGCATCACCCGCTAATACTCTTGCGCTATGGTGCTAAGGCACTAGCAGGTCCCTTGACGCTGGCGGGCCTTTCTCCTCTGACGTGGCAGTAAGCACAGTACGTCGGTCCGTGACACTCAAAGCAGGACTCCGCACCCTTCTCTTTCACCTGGGAGGGATGGAACTGTATCCAGGCGCCCTTGCCCGGATCGTAACCCTTATGATGGCAGGTCGAGCAGAAATCCTGCTGACGGTGGCACTTGGTGCAAGATGCGGGATTGGCTTTGCCGATGGCCGTATGCTGCTTCGCGCCCTTCGTCCAGTTGTCGGCCGGATGGGGCATCTGCATACCGTGACAGTTCGAGCAGAAGGTCTCCTGGTGACACATCTGGCAGTTCTTACGCTCTTGTTTCGCCGCCTTGGAGTGCTCAGGAGGTAGCCAGTCCGCGCTTTTGTGGTTGACCGGTTTGAGATCGAAGTCTTTTGGATGGCAGGTGGAACATTTTCCGGGCGCTTTGGCCTTGGCGTCAAGGCCGTGGCAACGGTAGCAAGCACCCATCTTCATGAAATTCTTATACTCTTTCAGCCCGGGATGGGCCACCCTGTTATGACAGGTCGTGCAGTTGATCTCTTTTTTGATGTGTGCGACGTGGTTGATTATAATGCCGGTCGACGGTGTCGACCTGCGGTTCACCATCTTATGGCAGAGACCGCAGTTCTCGGAGCCGAGCTCTTCGGCGACCTTGCTCTCCTTATTGATCGGCTTTTCGTACCTGTCCGCTAAATGCAGGTACAACTCGGGCAGAGCCGCCATCTTGTGCTGGACAAAGCCGATGAGGTTCGGCGGAGTATGACAAGCGATGCAAGAGACATTCTTGTGGGCCGATTGCTGCCAGGAAGCGTGGTCCGCGCCCATCTCGTGACATAGCCCGCAAAAAACCGGCGTCGATGTCAGTGTGAGCGCCGACGCCGTCATGACGCCCAATATCGCCACCAGCATGACGAGGAGGGTTACAGTTTTTCTTCTAAAGGCCTGGTCTTTGAAGAGAAGCAACAGGTTTTTCACGAAACGTTTTCCCAATATGTGATTCAGGGCACTATCCCAATACTACCAAAAAACGCCACTTTTACAAGCTGGGAGCGATGGAGTTAATAAAGGATGAGTCTCTGGGCGAGAAATGAAAGCCTGGTAAGCTGTCCGCTCAGCATCAGGAGCCCCATGGCGATAAGAAAGAACCCGGCGGCACCGCTTACGATTCGCTTATGCCGACCGAACCATTGCAGAACACCGCGTGCCCGGGCGAAGAAGGCGCCGGCCAAAAGGAACGGGATGCCGAGCCCGGCGGCGTAGGAAGCGAGCAATATCCCGCCCCGTCCGGCCGTTTCACCCTGCGCGGCAAGCAGGAGTATCGAAGCGAGGATGGCCCCGACGCAAGGGGTCCACGCGACCGCAAACGCCATGCCCAACGGCAGCGCGCCGGCAAGTCCAAAACGGCGGTTGCCCGCGGACATGCCGGACCGGAAGAGAAACGGCAGGTCAATCGCACCGGCCAGCGAGAGCCCGAAGAGTATAATGAACACGCCGGCAATTCGCTCGATTAGACGGCGATAGCCTATCAGAAATCCCCCGACGAGAGAGGCTGACGCCCCCATGGCTACGAAGACTACCGAAAAGCCCAGAACAAAAAGGGCGCTCGCCATAATGACGCGCGTCCTCTTCTCTTCCAGGGCGTCTACCGAAACGCCGGAGATAAAAGAGAGGTATCCGGGAATCAGCGGCAGCACGCATGGTGATAAGAAAGAGAGAAGGCCGGCCAAGAAAGCGGCTAAAATCAAAAGTATCACTCCGTCCGCGGCTAAATCGCCACTACTTTAGCACCGATGATGTGGAGCGGCAACTGGCTGATTACCCACTGGCTGATTCCCTATTAGAAGCCGCCATCGAGATGCACGGTCACCGAGATATACTTTCTTCTTTCTGCGTTATGCGTAATATTGTTAAGAGTGATCATGCCGCTTCGAGGCGTCATCAGCGAATGAAAATGCGGTGGCCGGTCGGCGGTCATCGGTCGGGTACGCCACCTGCGTGCCCCCCACATAGCGGCGGTCGGCGGTCGTATTTCACGTTAGGTTTCGCAGCATTCGGTTTGGAGAAATCCGCGATGATGGATCTTGCGCTCTGTGTCGATATAGGCGGGACTAAGACCGCGGCGGGCGTCGTCGACCGCCATGGAAATCTCCTTGAATTCTTAAGCGTCCCGACGCCGTCGGCCTCCGCTGAGGCGGTCGTCGGGGAGGCGATAGCGCTTGCTCAAGGTTTGCTCTCACGAGTGGAGCGGCGGGAACGCGTTGTCGGGCTCAGTCTGGGGGCGCCTGGGACGGTCGATTTTGAACACGGGATCGTCGTCTACACCCCCAATCTCCCACTTCGGAACGTTCCGATAAAAACACTCGTCGAAAGCGAGCTCAACCTCCCCACCTTTGTAGATAACGACGCCAACCTGGCCGCCCTCGGGGAAGCGGTCTATGGGGCCGGCCGAGCCGCAAAGTTCATCGTGATGCTCACTCTCGGCACCGGTATAGGAGGGGGGGTAATCATCGACAGGCGCATCTATCGGGGCAGCTTCGGGGGTGCCGGAGAGCTTGGGCACATGTTCATACACTCCGTCGGCCCGGGGCAGGCTTTCGATTTAGAGGCGCTCGCATCCGGCACCGCCCTCGTCAAAAGGGTTCAGGAGCATATCAGCGCCGGCAAAGGCTCGCTCATCTTCGAGCTTTCGGGCGGATCGATCGAGTCCATAACCGGCGAGGCGATCGCCAAGGCGGCGCGTCTGGGAGACGAGCTGGCGCTCTCTGCCTTCAAGGAGACGGCCTACTGGTTGGGGATAGGCTTTGCCAACGTGGCCAATATCTTTAACCCCGAGATAATCATCGTAGGAGGCGGTATGGCGGACTCTTCCGAGCTCTTCCTCGAAGAGGCCCGCCGGGTGATGATCGAATCGGCCATATCCCCAAACGGCGAGCAGGCCAAGCTCGTCCTTGCCAAGTTGGGAAACCGGGCGGGGGTTCTCGGTGGAGCGGCGCTCACCTTCGGCTGCGCAATTCCGCACGTTTAGTTAGACATCCGGTTGCCCGCCTCTCACCTTAACAAGAACAAGGAACCCGGGAGAGTAGCTCCACACTTGCCAGAAGCCTGGTAAAGCCTTCATACTACGTGTGTACACCTTTGTATAGACCAATCTTTTGCCTTTCTTAAGTTTGCCTGCTAAAAGCCGACAATAATGGCATGATAAGAGAGAGGAACGTCTTGGCGGATATAGCTACAGACCGGTTTGGATTGGAAGCGATCATCAAGAGAATCGAGAAGTACGGTTTCGACTGCCGGCAGCTCCGCCCTTCATACCTCGAGAGGAGACTACTGGTTAGGTTGCGAGCGACCAAGTCAAAGAGCTATACCGAATATCGAAAGCTGCTTGATAGCGAACCGGCAGAGTACGAGCTGCTGATGGACGCGCTGACGGTCAACTTGACCGAGTTCTTCCGAGACGCCGAGGTTTTCAAGTTCTTTGCCGATGCCGTGGTACCCGAGCTCCATGATCTTATCGCCACGAGCGGCCATCGCCTGATAAGATCATGGAGCGCGGGCTGTGCGTCCGGAGAGGAAGCTTACTCGATAGCGATGACCCTGCATCAGGGCACGATCCACCGCAAAGAGAAATTCAATATCTCGGTCACGGGAACCGACATAGACAGCCGCGCCCTGGAGAGGGCTAAACTTGGCCAGTATGACCGGAGATACGCCGGCAAAGTACCGGAGCGCTATCAAAGAAGGTACTTCACGGACCACGGTGATTATCTGAAGATATCTCCGGCGATCAGATCACTCGTAAGATTCAAGCGGTTAGACCTTTTTGCCGAAAAACCTCTAAGAATGGTAGACGTTATCTTCTGCCGGAACGTGATGATCTACTTTAACCGTTCACAGCAGGAGAAGCTGCAAAAATCGCTCTGCGATTCCCTGCTTAACGCCGGTTATCTTATTTTTGGGCGGAGCGAGAAGTTGGTTGGAGAAGCAGCCGGGCTCATGGAGCCGGTAAATGTGTTTCTCCGGGTTTACAGGAAGCGCTAATGCTTCATGTGTAAGGAGGAAAGATGGAAAAGTCAGCCGTTAGGATCCCCTTTTATCGCAGCGTCGTCTTTATCTGTTACGTGATAACTCTCCTGACAGTCGGCCCGGCCGTCTTCGTAGGTCTCTTCTGGATGATGCCGGATGTGGTCCAACTGATGCCCAAGGGTGCTGACGTAAAGCCGCTGGTAAGCACACTTGTCCTGGCGGCATTGGTAAAAATGCCAGCCGTGACGCTCTTGATCGGCAGCCCGCTCTGGATTTACGCCCTCGGCAAGTACATCACCAAACCCATCAGGGGCTTGGGGGTGACGCTGACCGACGCGTCCACCGGCGATCTCACCGGCTTGGTAAAGATAAAGCGAGATGACGAGGTTGGACGCCTATCAGAACAGGTCAACGGGGTAATCTCGAACCTCCGTGAGACGGTTTCGCGGATCAAGAGTTCCACGGAGGTCGTGAGCTCGGCGGCAAACCAGCTCTCCCTCTCCGCTCAGAACGTAAATACCGCCACGATGGAGGTCTCGACAAGCATCCAGCAGATATCCAAGGGCGCCGAGCTCCAAGCCCAGAAGATAGATGAGACGGCCCAGGCACTCAAGCGAATGAACCAGGTCGTCCACGACGTTGCGCACCAGTCCCAGGCGGCTGCCGAGACGTCCGAAGAAGCGGCCACCATCGCGGAGCGCGGCGAGATCGCCACCAACCGCGCGGTGGCCAAGATCACGGAGGTGCGCGACGTCATCGCCAGCTCGGCGAGCACGGTCACCGCCCTCGGGGAGAGGTCCAAGCAGGTTACAAAGATAATCGACGTCATAACGGACATAGCGGACCAGACCAACCTTCTCGCGTTAAACGCGGCGATCGAAGCGGCGAGAGCCGGGGAGGCCGGCAGGGGCTTTGCGGTCGTCGCCGAGGAGGTTCGCAAGCTAGCCGAGGGATCGGCGTCAGCCGCAGACCAGATCGGTTCGCTCTTAAGCGAAGTTCAAAACGACACGGAAGCGGCAGTCTCCGCCATGGGCGTCGGCAAGCGCGAAATTGAAAATGGCGTCGAGGTGGTCAACGAAGCAGGCGAGGCGCTCAAGCATATAACCAGGGCCGCCCGGGAAACCAGCCAGATAGCCGTGCGAATCTCGGAGATGATGCAGGAACAGATCGTCATCTCCGAGACGGTCGAAAACGCCATGAGCGACATCGTCTCCGTCGTCGAGGAGAACGCGGCGAGCGCGGAGGAGACGGCGGCGGCGACCGAGGAGGAGACGGCGTCCATGGAAGAGATAACCGCCGCCGCCCAGGAGCTTGCCGATATGGCCGGTAAACTCGAAGAGGCCATTGGCCGGTTTAAGATATAGCGAGGCCCAAAATGGTTAATAATGCTCCAAACGAAGAGAAAGTCGTCGTTATTCGCCTGGGCGATGAGGAGTACGGCGTTGATATCCTCGTCGTCGCGGAGATAATCAGACCGACCGAGATAACGCCGTTGCCCAGAGCGCCCAAGTCGGTCGTCGGGTTGATCAACTTACGAGGAAAAGTCATACCGGTCATCGACGCCCGTGAAAGGTTTGACCTGCCGAAAGTGAAGTCCAAGCAAAGCGAGCGCATCGTCATACTCAGCATGGACGACGGCCAACTGATAGGGGTTCGAGTAGACGCGGCGACGGAAATCCTGACGCTCGGCGGCGACGAGATCGGTCCGGCCCCGGACCTCGCGCTAAGCGATGGAATTAAGGAAGCGATCAGAGCTGTCGCCAACCGCGACGATCGTCTCATAATCCTTCTGAACCCGGAGAAGATTCTGCCCCCATCCGAGCTTGAGCAGACGTTTGTTGCTGCTGAAGAGCATAGCGCGGGCGAGGAGGCGGAGGTTGAGTGAAACGAGTGTTAATCGTCGATGACGCCGCCTTTATGCGCGTGATGATTAAGAACATCTTGACGCGCGAGGGATTCAATATTGTCGGCGAGGCCGGCAATGGCGTCGAGGCCATTAAATTATACGGCGATCTCAAGCCCGATGTGGTGACGATGGATATCACGATGCCCCAAATGGACGGCCTTACGGCACTCAAGAGCATTCTTCAGAAGGACGAGAGCGCCCGAGTCGTGATGGTCAGCGCAATGGGTCAGGAGAAGCTGATATTCGAAGCTCTCGATGCCGGAGCGGTAGATTTTATTACCAAGCCGTTTCAGCCGAGCAAAGTGGTTGAAACGCTCAACGGCTGTCTCAACAAGTAAGCGGAAGATAAGGAAGACCGGATGCCGATTCGTGTTTTAGTCGTCGACGACTCGGCGCTCATGCGCTCGATTGTCGTGAATATGCTCTCGACGGATGACGCTTTGGAAATCGTCGATATCGCCCGAGACGGGCTTGAAGCGGTCGAAAAGACAAAGCTTCACTCTCCCGATGTGGTGACGCTCGATATCGAGATGCCAAGGCTGAACGGCCTGGAGGCTCTCAAGCTCATTATGAGAGAGTGCCCAACCAGGGTCATCATGCTGAGCAGCCTGAGCTCGCCTGAGACGACCTACGAAGCGATAAGCCAGGGCGCGGTCGACTTCATTGCGAAGCCCCCCCCCGGAGCGCCCCTTGCCAAGGAAGAGTTCGTGAGCGAATTGATAGATAAGATTAAAGCCGCCGCCATGGTGAGCCTTTCGAAGCTGGTCGCCACTGCGCCCGCTAAAAAAGTCCGGCGACTTGGATACGGTAAGGCGCTCTTTATGAACAAGGTGGTGGCGATCGGGTCTTCAACCGGTGGCCCAAAAGCTTTGGAAACGGTTCTCGAATCGATACCCGAAGAGCTACCGGCGGCTTTGCTGATAGTCCAGCATTTGCCGGTAGGCTTTTCAAAAGCGCTTGCCGACAGGCTCAACGAGAGGTCTACGATACAGGCCAAGGAGGCGGAAGACGGCGATGAGATTTGTCCCGGGTTCGCCCTGATCGCTCCAGCCGGTTATCATATGGTCGTTGCCAAAGGGAACGGCCAGCCTAGAGTTGCGCTTGAGGACGGACAAAAGCTGTGGGGAGTCAAGCCGGCTGCAGACAAGCTGATGGTCTCGGTTGCCGAACGGTTTGGAACAAGAAGTGTCGGCGTTCTCCTCTCTGGGATGGGCGTAGATGGAGCCGACGGGCTGTCGGCTATCAAGCGCCGGCATGGCAAGACGATTGTGCAGGATGAAGCGACAAGCATCATCTTCGGCATGCCCAAGGCGGCCATAGAAAAAGGCTCGGTCGATGAGGTTCTCCCCGTCACCGAGATCGCGAGAGCGTTAGGAAAGATCTGCGCTAAAAAGGTGGGAGGATAATGAGCGTAGATATGTCGGCATACCTGGACATATTCAACACTGAGGCCACGGAGCTTCTCGCAAGTCTTAACAACGCTCTTCTCGCCCTGGAAAGAAACGGCGTCGATGCAGTTCAGATCAACGAGACGTTTCGCGTGGCCCACACCTTGAAGGGCATGGCGGCGACGATGGGCTTCAACAAGATGGCCGAGCTCACTCATGGCATGGAAGCGCTCCTCGAAAAAGTCAGGAAAGGCCAACGTACCATCAATTCGGAGCTGCTCGACCTTCTCTTCAACTGCCTGGATGCCTTAAGCGTCCTCCTTAAGACCGGCGAGCTTGAAAGCCTGGAGGAGCTGAAGGCTGCGCTCGACGCCGCGAGCACGGGGCATTGTCCAAGCGAGAGCGGTTACGAGGTGAGCGTAAAGTTCTTAAAGAGCTGTGCGATGCCAAAAGCGCGTTCCCACGTCGTTATAAAAGCCCTGGAGAAGATAGCTACGGTTGAGAGCTCCAACATGGAAGAGCTTTCGAAGGGAACCTTACCGGATAGCTTCAAGGTTACCATCCGCTCAACAGCCGACAGGGCGACGATAGAGAGCGTTCTCTTGAGCGTCTCGGAAGTGGAGGCTGCAAGCGTAACCAGGTTTAAAGATAAGAAAAAGCCGGTTGGAAAAAAGGCGGTCGGGGAAGTTGATGAGAGCACAAGGCAACCGGGGGTATCGCTAAGCGAAACGATCAGGGTAAACGCGGCCCATCTGGACAATCTGCTCAACTTGGTCAGCGAGATGGTCGTCAACCGGACGCGACTTGAAACGCTCGTATCTTCCGAGCAATTCGGGTCGCTCACCGATGCGATCGACGAATTGGGGCAGATCACATCCGGCCTTCAAGAAGAGATACTGGCGATGAGGATGATACCGGTAAGCTATGTCTTCAATCGCTTCCCTAGGATGGTGCGAGACGTCGCCCACCAGCTTCGCAAGGAAGTAGAGCTGGTTATTGAGGGCCAGGATATCGATCTTGACCGCATGGTCCTGGACGAAATAAGTGAACCGCTCACTCATCTCTTGAGGAATGCGATCGACCATGGCATTGAGCCGCCCGAGATCAGGGTCGCTTCAGGCAAACCGAGGACGGGCACGGTTAAGTTGTCGGCTGCCAGGAAACATGGGAGCGTCGTCATCGAGGTCGCCGACGATGGGCGAGGGATCGACCCGGAGAAGATCAAAAAGATCGCCCTTGAAAAAGGCCTGGCCGACCCCGAGGAGATCGCATCCATGGGGAACGACGATTGCTACTCCCTCATGTGGAAGCCTGGATTTACGACCGTCGGCAAGGCGACGGCGATATCCGGGCGAGGGGTTGGGCTGGATGCGGTCAAAGACAAGATCAGCGACCTTGGCGGAATCTTGAGAATCCGTTCCATGCTGGGTTCCGGTAGCTCTTTCGGCCTAGAAGTGCCCCTGACCCTGGCTCTTATCCCTGCCCTGATGGTCACGGTAAGAAAGCAAATATTCGCGTTGCCCTTGAGCAATGTCATAGACATAGCGTCGTCCCACGATGTGGAGACGCACCGGATAGGCGACCGCCAGGTCATCGTCTTTAGGGGAGAAACCATCCCCCTCGTCGATCAACGGGCCATCTTCGGCGGTCCCGACCCCGATCGAAAGCCCGGCTATGTGGTGACCGTTCAGGTCGGCGACGACAGGGTCGGATTAAAGGTCGAGCGCGTAATCAGGAAGCAGGAGATCGTTCTCAAACCGCTCACCTGCTTTTTACGAGGGATTAAAAGTCTTGCCGGGTCAACCGTACTGGGCGACGGTACGGTGGCCCTGGTAGTCGACCCCAGAAACCTTCTCGAATGTGAGCGCAAATTAAGGGGAGCTTATGTCTAACGATACGAACTTGGGAGATTTCGAACTCGACGCCCTGCGAGAGATCGGCAATATTGGAGCCGGTCATGCGGCGACCTCACTCTCGCATGTATTGGACAGGAAAATCCTGATCGACGTGCCTAATATAAAGATCGTTCCCCTCGTTAAGCTACCGGAGCAAGCAGCCGACCGGGTGGAGGAGCCGGTAACCGCCGTTTATGTCAGAATTACCGGGGATATCACGGGGACAACGCTCTTTCTGCTCTCAAGCGAGAGCGCCAGGAGGATTGCCTCCGTTCTCTTGAACGACGGAGAGAATTCAATTCACTTGAGCCGCAAGGGCAAAAACTTGCTGAACAGAATCGGCGGCATCATGGTCAGCTCTTACCTGAACGCTCTGGCCATGTTCACCGGCTTGCGCGTTGTAGCCACCGAACCGAGCTTCGCTTTTGATATGGCCGGGGCTCTCGTCGAGGCGGTGGCGATCGAACTCGATCTCGAGGCGGAAGTAGGCATCGTGGTCGAAACCAGGTTCGTCGATGACGATGAAGAGGTGGATGGACGCATCGTCTTTCTGCCAACCCCCAAGTCCCTAGGTTCGATTTTGGCGAAAATTGGAGTTTATTGAACGATGGCTGGAGAAGAGGTAAAGAGCACGGAGCATAACGTGGGCCTCGGTGAATTAAAGGCGTCGAGTGGGCGGGTGGTCCTGGTCACCAGAGCGCTCGGCTCTTGCATCGCGGTCGCCCTCTATGATAGAGAGCGCAAAGTTGGTGGTCTGGCCCATGTGATGTTGCCAAAAGGATCTTCGAGATCGATTGGTACGGCCGGCAAATTCGCTGACGAGGCCATCTCCAACTTGCTTCTGGAGATGAAGAAGTTTGGCTGCGACGGCACGGTCGTGGCCAAAATAGCCGGTGGGTCAGAGATGTTTAAGAGCAAGGGCTCTTCTATCGGCACCATAGGCAAGAACAATATCGAGATGGTTAAGCAGGTGCTGAGAAAGATGAAGGTGCCCGTCGTCGCCTCGGACGTCGGCGGGAACAAGGCGCGCTCCGTCTTCTTCGATACGGAAACGGGCCTCTTAATGGTGCGCTCTGTAAACGGAGAGACGAGGCGGATGTGAGGTCCGGGGTTTCTATGAGGAAGATAAAGGCGGTCGAAGCGCAAGATAAAAGTCTCGAGAGGTGTAGCGCGCTCGAGAAAGAATGCTGGGAGCTCGCAAAAACAAACGCCGAGCTTGAGGATAAGCTGGCCGAGATATACTTCACTCACGAGTTCTTTAAAGCGCTGACCGGACGGGTGAACGTCATGCAGGTATCCGCGCTCATCTCCGATGGAGCGGTCGGCATATTGGGTTCCGAGACCGCCTGTGTCTACCTCTTCAATCATCGAGAGAGCGAACTTGAACCCAAGGGCGCTCAGGGGCGCTCGCTCTCCGATTTCAAGCAATCGGTCAAGCTTGGCGAAACGGTCATCGGAGTGGCGATCGAAAGAGAAGAGCTGACGGAGCACGTAGATCCATCGCCTGACGATTCGTTCCTCGCCAACAGCGCATCTTGGACGGGCTTGCAAGCCGCCATACCGTTGAAGACACAGGAGACGGCGCTGGGCGTGGTGGCAATTGCAACCGCCAAGCGCAACAAGCTTACTCCAGCCGAGCGGGAGAGGTTTGAGAACATCGCCAACATGAGCACGCTCGCCCTGCACAACGCCCTTCTGAACGAGGAACTCGAATGGCTGTCGGTGACCGACAGGCTGACCGAACTCTACGACTACGGTTACTTCCAGGGAAGACTTCGGGAAGAGCTGCACCGGGCTGAACGCATGGACCACAAGATAAGCCTCATAATGATCGACATCGACTACTTCAAGGATTACAACGACGCGTTCGGCCACCCGAAAGGGGATCTTGTTTTAAAGAGATTGGCACAGATTCTCAGAGACAACACTAGAGATATCGATATCATCGCACGCTATGGCGGGGAGGAGTTTGCTATAATCCTGCCGGAAACCGAAAAGCAGACGGCCTTGGTGGCTGCCGAGAGAATAAGGATGGCGGTGGAGAGAACCGAGTTTGCAGGGAATGAGAACTTGCCCATAGTGAACAAGACGATCAGCCTTGGGGTAGCCTGTTATCCGGATGACGCAAAAACCCCGGAAAGCCTGATCGAAAAGACGGATGAGGCGCTTTACGCCGCGAAATGGCGGGGACGCAACAGAACGCAGAGTATTTGAGGTGGAGAGATGTCCAAGATGGTTCTGATCGTTGACGACAGCCGGATGATGAGATTGATGGTCCGAACGAACCTGGAAGCCGCCGGCTTCGAGGTCGTCGAGGCGGAGGACGGAGACGACGGCATCGAGAAGGCCGCAAACGAAAATCCCGATCTCATAATTCTCGACGCCGTCATGCCCAGGCTGGGCGGGTTCGACGCTCTTAAGGTTCTGAAGTCCGACTCGAAGACGGCGGCCATTCCGGTCATCATGTTGACCGCTCAAAGCAACACGACGGACCAGATCGAGGGGTGGTCGGGCGGAGCGTCGGAGTACGTAACCAAGCCCTTTAATCCGGCAACGTTGATGGAGATCGTCCAAAAAGTACTGGGAGAAGAGGAGTATAACCTTCAGAAGAAAGAGCGCCAGATCGAGAAGTTGACCGTCTTGCAGAAGTTAAAAGAAAGAACGGGGGCAAATGGGAGGTCAGAAGGAGACGGCGGTGACAGATAATCAACAGCGACCCGGTGCCACAAGCGAGAGTCCGCAGGGTGAGAGGAAGCCGGACAGGGAGAAAAACCTTAAGGCCGTACTCAAAGCGCTGAAGGAGACCAAAAAACAGCTTCGGGAGCGGCTGGCTGAGCTCGCCATGCTTCTTGAGGTCAGCGAAAGCATGGCAAGCGCCATAGATAGAACCAAGCTTGCGGATATGATAATCGACGCCGCGACCCGTTATCTGCCCTCCGATACGGCCTCGCTTTTCACCACGACAAACGATGAAGAGTATCTAACTGTTAAGGCTTCCGTCGGCCTTAGCGAGGAGGCCAAGAGAACAAAGGTAAAGTATGGCGAGGGCATTGTGGGTTGGGTTGCGCAAAACCGTGAACCCCTTCTCTTGGTCGGCAAAATCAAGGACCCGAGGTTCAAACCGCTAATCAAGCGCGAGGGAATTCGCTCGGCGATATGCCTTCCCTTAAAATTTGAGAACAGGATCGTGGGCGTCCTCAACGTAACCAACCTCAAACGCGAACGTCTCTACGCCGAAAGCAACCTACACGTGCTGATGATAATCGGCGATGTCGCCGCAATCGCGATGGAAAATGCGCGCCTTTTCGAGGAAGCCGAGCGCGCGTACCTGAGCACCATAGCGGCGCTCGCATTGGCCATCGAGGCGAAAGACCCGTGTACGAGAGGTCATTGTCAGGCGGTCGCCAGTTATGCCGTGGCCATAGCCGAGCGCTTGAATTTGGACGGGAATGAGACCGCCCGCCTTGAAACCGCGGCCCTCCTCCACGACATCGGCAAGATCGGCATTCCGGAGGAGATCCTTAAGAAACCTGGAAAGCTCGACGAATCCGAGCGGAACGTTGTGAAGCTCCATCCTTTTACTGGGGTCCAGATAATCGAACCGGTTGAGCACCTATCCTCCGTGCTTCCTATCATCTACCATCACCACGAGCGCTATGATGGCAAGGGCTATATAGATGGACTAATAGGTGAGCATATCCCCATGGGGTCGAGAATTCTCGCGGTCGCCGATTCATTTGACGCCATGACATCCGACCGCCCTTACCGAAACGCCTTGAGCATCTCGGAAGCGATAGAGGAACTTAAGCGCTGTTCGGGTAATCAGTTTGACCCCGATGTCGTCAACGCCTTCCTTGAAGTTCTTAATGAACTGGCAATAGCATAGAAAACGGCAATAGAACGCAATGGAACAATGCGCTTCTTGAATCGCACGCAGGTTCCATTCTCCATGTTCCATAAGCTCCATTGTCCATTGTTCCATTGTTCCATTGCTCTGCAAAAAATTAAGGCCCCCGTGTAAGGGGCCTTAATTTTTTGCGGAGGTGCGTGGGAATCGAACCCACCAACCAGGGATTAACCCGGCCGACTGGTTTTGAAGACCAGCTGAGCCACCAGGCCCAATCCACCTCCATAAAGCAGACGTTAGACGTTAGACACTGGACCCTGTCTAGATGGCTAGGCTTAAAACCGAGCGTTTTAGTTCCTAAGTGGTCTGGCTAAAATAAATCTTACATTTCAAGGTGCTGAGCCGCTGGAGCACCGGCGCTTCTAGCGAAGTATGCGAGCTTCCCCGTGGCGGCGGGTGAGGCCGGTCGTGTCAAAATAGTTTAGCAGAGGTAACGCGTACTTTCTAGAAGTCCCAAGGAGCTGGCGGAACTCCGAGACGCTTATCTCTTTATCGGCAAATCTCTCTTTGAGGAGGCGCTTTGCCTCTTCGACGCTTTCAAAACCAAAATAGAACTCGTGGGAGACCCTGACCGCCCGCTTTTCTCTTGCCAGATGGTCGAGAAGGGTAACAAGCTTCCTGTCTTCAACCTTAAGCTCACCGCCGAGCTCGGCGACCTCCGGTGGGGAGTAGCCTGACTCTTTAAGGCGCTCTTCAATCTTTTCCAGCAGGGCCTTATCTTCAGCGCTGAGGGTGACCTTGGCCGACGGATCAGCGGCGAGCGCTCCCTCGAGAATAATGCGACCGCTCGCCGTCAAGCGCGAAAGAAGAACGTCGAATTCGCGTTCGGGCATCTTGGGAAAGAGATCGGCTTTAAGTTGCTGCTTTGCCACCCCGTGGCTCAGCGGATTCTCCTTGTGGAAAGCGGAGAGACGCCGCATGATCGCATCTTCTTTCTCCCCGATCTCGCTTGCCAGAGAGAAGTATTCCTTGTCCAGTTTGACCTGGATTACCTCACCGCCTTCAGCAAGAGCCCTGAGCACCTTTTTCAGGAGGGTTTCGGTGAGCTCCGTCTTCTTCAACGCGTCCGCAAAGCTCATGATACCGGCGCCACCGAGGACGAACTTTATGAGATCGGCCTCGTTTCCCTCCAATCTGACCTCAAGCCTTTCAAATAGGCCCTTTTCATTCTTCCGGTGCTTGGCCGGATGGCTATCCAGCACCCTGCCCCCGCCTATCGTCTCTATCGGCGAGTAACTCCTCACCACGAACCGATCACCATAGCGGGGCACGATCGGTTCCTCCAGCCTAAGCTGGGCGAAAGCCGACTCGCCCGGCCTTAAAGCCTCCCGATCAAAGAGGACGATCCTGGCGAGAGCCTCCTTTGTTCCGTGATGGACGCGGACGCGGGTGCGGTCCTTGAGCTCTCTTGCCCCTCTGAGAAGCGTGAATCGAACGTCGATCATGAAACTCGGCGATAGAAAAGCCGGAGCGGTCACGACGTCGCCCCGTTCGATCTCCTCTTTACCGAGACCGACGAGGTTGAGAGCGACCCTCTGCCCGGCCACCGCGGTCCCCACCTTTTCGCCATGGACTTGAATGCTCCTTACCCTGGCCTGCCTTCCTGACGGCTGGATGAGGACAAGCTGGTCGGGGGCTAGCTCCCCGGACCAGAGCGTACCGGTGACGACCGTGCCGGCGCCCGCCATGGAGAAGACCCGGTCCACAGGAAGTCTTGCCGGTGCGTCGTCCCTTCTCTCTTTAACCTCTGACACCACCTCGTCAAGCGCAAAACGCAGCTCATCGAGGCCCTTCCCGGTTTTAGCGGAAACGGCGACGATGGAGGCGCCGGCAAGCGAGGTTTCTGCGAGGAGATTGCGCACATCTTCCTCGACTAGGGCGAGCCAGTCCCCATCGACGAGGTCCGACTTGGTTACGGCGACGACGCCTTCGGTTATCCCCAGAAGATCGACGATGGCCAGGTGCTCCCTCGTCTGTGGCATCACCCCGTCATCCGCCGCCACGACGAGAAGCACAAGGTCGATACCGCTCGCGCCGGCGAGCATGTTTCTGACGAATCTCTCGTGACCGGGTACATCGACGACGGCAAGGCGCTGGCCGGAGTACAGGTCAAGGTGGGCGAAGCCGAGCTCTATCGAGATGCCCCGTTTCTTCTCCTCCGCCAGGCGGTCCGTGTCAATACCGGTAAGCGCCTTAACAAGAAGAGTCTTTCCATGATCGATATGGCCGGCCGTACCCAGGACGAGCGGTCTCAACTTAAGCATCACCGCCGGACAATGCGATTCTGAAGGCCTCCACGAGCTCCTTCTCCTCGTCCGGCTGAATCGTTCTGGGATCGATAAGGAGGGCGTCGTCCTTGACGCGGACGACGACCGGTGAGCCCCCCGCCAGCAAACCGGCTTCGAGGGCGGCGCAGGAGATCCGGGGGCGCACGACGACCACCGCGGTGGGTATTTCGGCGAGCGGCAACGATCCGCCGCCGACGCGGGCGACCTCGCGGTCAACGGAGATGTCGGCGAGCCCACCGGCTACGCCGGCGATTCTCTTGGCAAGTCGATCGGCTCGCCGCTTAACGGATGCCTTATCTTCAGTGATCATCCGCAGGGTCGGATTGGTGGTAACCACTTTTTCAAGATCGAGATACTCTTTGAGCGTGGTCTCGAGAGCCGCGATCGTCATCTTGTCCAGCCGGATCGCCCTGGCCAGCGGGTGCTTCTTCATCTTGTCGATGTACTCTTTCCGGCCGACGATTATGCCGGCCTGCGGGCCGCCCAGCAGCTTATCACCCGAGAAGGTGACGATATCGACGCCGGCTTCAATGGACTCCTGAACCGTCGGCTCGTAGGGAAGCCCGAACCTTCTCAGATCGACAAGGACGCCGCTCCCGAGGTCCTGCATTACCGGGATGGAAATCTCCCGCCCCAACTCGACGAGCTCGGCGAGGGCCGCCTCGTGGGTGAAACCGACGATGCGGAAGTTGCTGGGGTGTACCTTCATAAGGAGAGCGGTCTCCTCGGTCACCGCCACCCGGTAGTCGGAGGCGTAGGTCTTATTGGTCGTGCCGATCTCTTTGAGAACGGCGCCGCTCTGGCGCATCACGTCCGGGACCCGAAACGAGCCGCCGATTTCGACGAGCTCACCGCGCGAGACGATGGCCTCCTTGCCGGCGGCCATGGCGGAGAGGGCCAGGAGCACAGCGGCGGCGTTGTTGTTGACGGCCATCGCGGCCTCAGCGCCGGTCAGCTCGCACAGGATTCTCTCGATGTGCGAATGCCTGCTCCCCCTCTCTCCCGTTTCCAGGTTGAACTCAAGATTTGAGTAGCTGGAAGCGGCCAGAACGGCCGCCTTTATTGCGGAAGCGGAAAGAAGCGACCGGCCCAAGTTGGTGTGGATCACCACACCGGTCGCGTTGATCACCTTTTTGAGCGAGGGTTCGAACTTCGCTTCGAGCCAGCCTTGAAGATCGCGCGCCAGCTTTTCGATGGAGAGATCGCGCCCCCCGCTTGCGTCCCCATCCTCAAGAATTTCCCGGCGCCAGGCGTCGATAACGCTCCTGACCCCGTCAACGACGAGGTCCCGAGGATACCGCCCGGTCAGCTCTTGCACCACCGGGGCCTCGAGGACCGCGTCGACTTTCGGAAGGGAGCGCAAGTTTTCGCTTTTGCCCACGGTACTAGCTCCTTAGTATCTTAGTCCCCTGGTACCTTGGTGTTGGCGTCTCGGCGCCTCAGCACGTCTCCGGGAAGCAGGGTGCCATAATGGTAGGATACCAGAATCAGAATACTAAAATGTAATCACCTTACCGGCCCCCATAAGGAGCTCTATAAAATTATACATGTTTGAGACGCTTCCCACAGCCACTTTATCTTTGAGGCCATAAAAGTCGAGGCAAGTCCCGCACGCGAGAATCTCAACACCGAAATCGGCCAGCTTGGACAGCGGCTCCAGAACGGCGGAGCCTTCTGATACCAGCTTGACGCCGGAGTTTATGAATATGAGCTTCTCGGGTCGAGCATCAACTTCGACGAGCGCTCCGAAGAAGCTCTTCCTCAAGAGGCGCCCGAGCTCATCGTCGCCCCTCCCAATGGCCTCGGAGTTAACGACCCAGGCCACCCCCGTTCCAGCGCCGGACACTTTGACCGCTTGCTCACCCGACACTGGACCGGGCTGTCCAGCGGCGGGCAGCCGTTTTATCGTCACCCGGAAATCGGCGCCCTCGACGTCGATGCCGGCCGCCGCCCCCAACGAGCGCGCCATCTCGGCGACGTTTTCAGCGGATGAACGCTCACTGACCAGAACGGCGATCTCATCATCCGAATCCAGCGCTTTTTTTGTCAGGATCACCGGCTGAGGACAGGAAAGACCTCGGGCATCGATCGTTTTCATGGGACCTCCTTCAAGAAACCAGAAATCGGAAAGGATGTTATTGCGAGGAGCGAAGCGACGAAGCAATCTCATCTACACCGTAATCAGCGCCTCCAATGTGAACCATTCCTATTATGGCGATACCATAGGGCGCTATTCGCGTTTATCGTGAGATTGCTTCGGGTCTTGAAGGGCAGACCCCTCGCAATGACACCTGCTCGCCCGTGAACCCGGCAACCCCATCCACCGCGAATAGCGCCTCAGATAAACACATAAAGACTCCAAGAAACCATGAAACTAAGAGACTAGAGGCGCCATCCAGCATCCAGTATCTGCCTTATGCAACTTCTATTTGGCCGGGCTTGCCCTCCAGTGCCTCTCCGATGATCGCTCTCGTCTCGACTCCTCTGACTGCAAGAGCCTGGATGAGGGGGTCGACCTTGCCCGGTTCGACGCCGATAAGAAGCCCGCCGGACGTCTCGGGATCGAAAAGGAGCTCGATTGGCAGGACGTCGGTTTGCACGTCAACATGATTCGCCAGAAAGGCCTGGTTGTTCCTGGCCCCCCCAGGGACCATACCCTCTTTCGCCAGGTCGACTGCTCCATTGTGGACCGGTATGCTCACCGCCTCCATCCTGGCGGCGAGACCGCTGGCCAGGGTCATCTCGTGCAGATGGCCGAGGAGACCGAAGCCGGTTATATCCGTGGCCCCATCGACGCCGACCTCCTGCATCGCCTCGGAAGCCGCACGGTTCAGTTTGGCGGCCGAGATGATGGCGTCCATGATCTCTTCTTCGGAGACCACCCCTCCTTTGAGCGCCGTGGTGAGTATCCCCACCCCGATCGGCTTCGTAAGAACCAGTTTGTCGCCCGGCTTGAGGCCGGCGTTGGTCACCAGCTTATCCAGATCGATTATGCCCGTCACTGCCAGACCGTATTTGGGCTCATTGTCCTGGATCGTATGGCCGCCGACGATGAGCGCGCCCGCTTCCCTGACCTTTTCGTGGCCGCCGAGCATGATCTCTCCCAAAAGATCAAGCCCAAGACCGCATGGGAAGGCGGCCAGGTTCAGGGCGGTGATGGGCGTGCCCCCCATCGCATAGATGTCCGAGAGGGCGTTTGCCGCCGCGATCTGTCCGTATAAGCGGGGCGAGTCGACGACGGGTGGGAAGAAGTCCACCGTCTGTAGAAGCGCCCGTCCATCTTCCAGGCGGAAGACGGCGGCGTCGTCTGAGGTCTCGAACCCGACGATCAGCTCGGAGGCCTCTTCCGCCGGCAGCCAGCTCAAGGCGTCTTTCAGGTCTCCCGGACCCACTTTAGCGGCTCAGCCCGCTTTGCTTGAAAGTTGAGTAAGGCGTACTTCCTTCATGCAATCACACCTCTATCTCGAATATAAAATTTACTTATATTTCGGCATATTAGCATCCCCCGCGGCCTCGGTAAAGATCTCAAACCTTAATCAAGACCATATCCAGCACCTATCCTTGCATCGGCAAGAGGTAAGAACAGGCCTTTAGCGTCACTTTTTTCGCTTTCCAATAGGTTTGGTGAACGTTAAATATGGGTATCTAACGTATAGTATGCTGGCTGGCTTTCGACCCCGCCCATATGCTGCAATAGCTAAGTCTGGCAAAAAAGCCGGCAGCCGTTCCTTAAATCTAAAGAAAAGTGAAGAATCGGCCGATAAGGTCAGTGTATAGTGCACTAATTGTGTAGAACGGCTTGCCGGTGGCTACTACGTGCGTTAGAATGAACCCCGGATGTCAAATAGCAGGACAAATCCTGCAGCAGTGGGCAGGCTGTCGCAGTTTTAGCAATAGACGCAGAACTAATCGAAGCTAGCAAACAGAGAGGTGACGAATGAACCGCAGCAGAACATCCAGACGCGCGCTGGTCGCGCTACTCACCTTCCTTCTCATTATTCTGCAAGTTGGAGGGGCTTTTGCAAGCGGCTATTCAACCAGGATGGCCGCGGTCAACGAGGCGACCCGACATCTTGGCGAACCCTATGTTTGGGGTAGCGGCTGGCCGCCGGGCTTCGACTGCTCCGGCTATATCAACTATGTCATGATGCTCGCAGGCGTGAGCGGTTTTTACTCCGGCGCGTACTCCCATGGACCGACCTCCGACATCCATGCCGAGAGCCTCTCCTATCCGATCGAGGTCAACCAGCTCGCACCGGGCGACCTCCTCTTCCTCGATAGAACTTACGACGCCAACTACGACGGCGTGCTCAATTACCTTGATAATTGGACGCACGTCGGCGTCTACGAGGGTAATGGATCGATCCTCCAGGCTGGAGGGGGCGGGGTCTCACGCCGCCTGCTGACGGACTGGACGAGCCTCGGCTACAAGCCATACGCTACAAGCTTCGCAGGAGCCCGCCGGATTAAATCGAACCTCTTCCCGGGAGGCGACTCTTCATTCGACGCCAAAGAAGGCATCAATTACTTCGCGGGCGATTTTAACGGCGATGGAAAAGACGACGTCGTCGCATTTCAGGATTATACGAGAGGCGCGACAGGGATATGGTCGTACATCACGAAAGCGACCGGGACCATCGATACCTCCACCCCCGCCAACATCACCCTTGCCCCGTCGCTCACCTGGTTGAGCGCTAACGGCGCTTATTACTGGAAAAACGCGAAGTCCGTCGCCGTCGACTTCGATGGAGACGGCAAGGCCGACATTCTCTCCCTCTACAATTACGGCGGGACAAAGACGGGCATCTTCCTATTCAAGTCGACCGGAAATGGATTTGTCGTCTCAAAAGTTTTTGAAAGCCAGTACTGGGATTGGAACAACACCAAGCTCGTGGTCGGCGACTTCAACGCCGATGGGAAGCAGGAGGTACTCGCCTTTTACACCTACGGAGGGAGTAAAACGGGCGTCTTCCTCTTCAAGCTTAACGCGTCGGGACAGTTCGATTACCCGAAGATGATATTCTACTCCCCCTACTGGAACTGGAGCCAGACCAAGCTTATAGCCGGTAAGAACAGAGGAGGCAAGCAGGATAACGTCATCGCCGTCTATGATTACGGGGGCACGACGACGGGGCTCTGGCTCTTCGCCTTCGATGCGAACGGCGATCTAGTATACCCGACGTTGATCTTCTCCTCGCCATACTGGGATGCCGCCAGGTCGACTTTTGCGATGGGCGACATCAACAACGACGGCAAGGACGATATTCTGGCCTTCTACAACTACGGCGGGTCCCACACAGGCATTCACGCCTTCTACTCGACTGGGGCTTCCTTTGCCTATCCAAACCTGGCCTTCGACTCCAACCAGTGGGACGCGAGCCGGAGTGCCTTTCTCCCAGGCGACTTCAATGGGGATGGCGAGGTCGAGATTATGGCCGTGTATAATTACATGAATGGGCCGACCGGCGCCTTCCTGTTCGCACCCGCCAACAACAAGCTGCTCGTCTACGGGCCCGTCTGGTCCGGTCCTTAATGAAACGCTTGTCTCTTACCCAAAGACCGCTTCTTAAGAGTTATGGTAGGATATGAGCGACATTTTGGATTTACGGCAGCCAGCGTAGAGTGGGTGGGCCAAGTAGTTGGATTGCCAAGGAGGAGATCTATGGTCATCGATAAGCAGGGGAGATTATTTGGAAAGCTAAATGCGGTCGACGCCGCCATCGTCTTCGCGCTCGTAGCCGGCGTCGTCCTTTTCGGGGCGCGTCGCTTCGGGGCGGTTAAAATCGGTCCTCCCGAGGAGAAGCCCGTCACCTTACAGCTCCTCACCGATGCGGTCACTCCGGAGACGGTCGCAAATATCGATAAGAACGGGCAGCTTTTCCTCATAATCGGGGTCGACTCCGTGCCTCTAGGCAAGATTACGGATATCTCCAGCCGCCCGGCAGAAGTGCGAATAGAGCACAGCGTGACCGGTAAGGTGACTTACGCCGCCGACCCGCGCCGTAGCCAGCTCCTTCTTACCATAAAAGGCAAGGGCACGCTAACCAAGCAGATTGTAACGATTTCGGGAAACACGGTTCTCGTCGGCGACAAAGTCGGGCTTAAGACCCAGCGAACGCGGTTTGACGCGGAAATCGTCCAGCTTAAATATGGGGAATAGCTCGTGAAAGATTTCGGGGCCTTCGACGGCATCGCCAGATCGAGCTCGGCTTTTCGAATCGGCGAGCGGTTCGATCAAGAAAGCGAAATAGCGCTCGCAGGTAGCCTTACCGGTCGGATGCTTGACGCATTCGCCCGCCTGCTGGCCGGAAGCGCGATAGCTCGCTATCTCAAGCGGGAGACAGCCTACCGCTCGATCCTCTCGTCGAGCTTTGTGGCGAGATTGCTCACCGCTCTCTTCGAGGCTTTGCACAGGCCCGTGGCTCGAGTCGCCAGCCTCATCGACGGTAGTTTTACGGGCTGGCGCCGGATCTGGGCCGGCTCACGGGTCTCCGACTACTGGCGGTATCTCTACCGCTTTGAAACAGGCGTGGTCTTTTTGGCCCTCTTCATTCCGGTCGAGCTCTACCTCTTTCAATTCCTACCCAGAACCGTCAAGTACCTCGTTGAGCTCGGGCTGTTCGTCATGACGGGAGTGCTCTTCCTCTCCGCCCTGGCCGGGCGGCGAAGGTTTTTCTGGACCGAGCTGGAACTACCCGTCTCGGCTTTCGCCGTGGTGGCCTTGTTATCGGCCGTCGTCAACGGCGTGCCCCTCATAATAACGATTGCAGGGATAAGGGCTCTCCTTCAGTTCTACCTCCTCTATTTCATCGTCGTTCAAGCCAGCTTCGACCGCGTCTGGTTGAAGCGGCTCGTCCTCGGTCTGCTCGGCTTTGCCGTGCTTCTGGCCCTCTTCGGGCTTACGCAGAAGCTTACCGGCGTCAAAACGCCCATTATGGTGGACATCAGAGAGACGACGATCAAGGGTAGGATAATCTCGACGTTCGCCAACCCGAATAATTTCGGTGGTTTTCTCCTACTCATGCTTCCAGGAGCGATAGCGCTCTTTGTGACCCGTGTCAAAGCCGGTCTCCGATTCTTTGCCGGCTTTGCCGTCCTGGCCATGCTGCCGGCCCTGATCTTCACTTACTCGCGCGGGGCCTGGATCGGTTTCGGGGCGGCCCTCGTCATCCTCTCGATCCTCCTTGACAGGCGGATCCTCGTCGGTCTTGCCTTGGCCGTTGTCGCTCTTTTCGTGCTCGTCCCAAATGTCATCGACCGGTTGGCGTTCGCTCTCAGTACCAGCTATATAAAGACAAGCATAGAGGCAGGCCGTCTCTTTTACTGGCAAAAAGCGCTGGACATCATGATGACCAATCCCCTCCTCGGGGTCGGCCCCGGGCGCTTTGGCGGAGCGGTTGCCGCCGTCTTCGGGGCGCCGGCCAACGCCCTCATCGGGCTCGCGCCGAACTATAAGCTCTGGGTGGACAGCCAGATCTTTCAGGTCATCGCCGAGCTCGGTATGCTCGGGCTTGCGGTCTTCTTTTGGGTTCCGCTCACCTTCGTTAAAAACGCCATCGCCTTCATGAAGAGAGAGGAAGATCCATTTTGGCGGGCGTACGCGGCGGGTGCGATCGCCTCCATAACGGGCATTCTGATCCAGGGGGTGGTCGTCGGCGTCTGGGAGACGCACCAAATCTCGGCCTTTTTCTGGTTGACCATGGCGATCGTCATGTCCCTTGCCATTCGCGTAAGCTCAGGGGCTGATGCTTAGTTGACCAAGGTGATGCTCGTCTTTGGCGGTGGCGACGAGGGAGGCGGTCCCGCCTACCTGAAGAGCTTCCTTAAAAACCTCGACAAGAAGCGCTTCGAGGTGGTTTACGTCTCGCTGGGCCGCGATAGCCTCTCCAAAGAGCTTGAAGGTCACGTCTCTTCGGTCGAGATTCTTGAGGGTTGGCGAGGATCGCTCTTCCTCTCGGCGCTCGGCGTTTATCGGGCGCTAAAGATGTACAACCCGGATGTCATCCACACGCATGGCCTTCGCGCCAACCTTGCCGGAAGGCTTGCCGGGAGAGCGAAAGGAGTTCCGGTGGTTACGACCGTTCATTCCGCAATTTCCAGGGATTATGCGAATGCTTTAAAACAATTCTGGGCGCCCAGGATCGATAATCTGACGCTCTCCTTGACCGACAGGTTTATCGTGGTTTCTGAAGCTATTAAGGAAGACCTGGTCAACAGAGGGATGCCGCCCGAAAATATCTCGATCGTCTACAACGGAGTCGATATTCCGGGAGAGCGGCCGCCATCAAGTGACGGTAGAACGCGGATTGGACTTTATGCCGAGCAATTTGTCGTAGGAACCGTCGCCAGATTGGAGCCAAATAAAGGGATTAAGTATCTCATAAGAGCAGCCAAGGAATTAAAGCCTAAGCTTGCCAACGTAAAGGTGGTCGTCATCGGGGCAGGAAGAGACAGGCAGGAGCTGGAGAGGGAGTCGGAGAGGCTTGGCCTGACGGACATCATCGACTTTCTAGGTTTCCGGGAAGACGCGAGGTCGCTGATGACGTCCTTCGACGTTTTTACGCTGCCGTCACTGATGGAAGGGTTTGCACTCGTCGTCATCGAGGCCATGGCCGCCGGCATCCCGGTGGTCGCATCGAAGGTCGGCGGAGTACCCGAAATCATTCAGGATGGTCGGAACGGCCTCCTTGTCGAGCCGGGCGACCCCCGGTCGCTTGCCGAGGCCATCTTTAAGCTCCAGGAATCACCCGATCTTAGAAGCATGATCGTGGCCGAGGCCTACAAGGACTTCAACGATAGGTTCACAACCGAACGATTTGTCACCGAAACGGAAAACGTTCTTGAAGAAACGGCGATGGCCGTTAGAAAGGGTATTGCCGTCCCTTAAGGTTTCGAATCATACTCTCACGTAATCTATGAAAGTGTTAAGTGGTACCAGGTACCAAATCGGAGTAAGAAAATGCCCTTTTTCTAAGAAAAACCGCAGGTAGATAAAGTTTGCGGTGCCAGGCACCAGGAGGGTTAGGGATGGATGCCTTCGATTACTCTAAAGACTTTGAAGAAGCAATCGAGCATTTTCATAGAGGAATGGAGGATTGGCCAAACTATCGGAACTACATTGAGGCCCATCTCGGCGGTCCGGATAGCCGCGTCGTCAATTTTGCAAATAGATTATGCCCCGAGATCGAATACCGTTGCGGGCGCATAAGGGATAGACGAGTATTGGATTTCGGCTGCGGTACGGGTGCCACGACGGTGGCCCTGGCGCAGTACTCCCGACACGTCTGCGCCTTTGACGTGGACGAGGAGAGCGTCGAGGTTTGCAGGCGTCGGTTGAGGGAGCATGGCCTGGAGAGCGTCGCGGAGCTCTATTTCGCCGATGACCTCGATGAGGTCAAAGATTCGATGGGCTCTTTTGACCTGATACTGGTAAACGGCGTTCTTGAGCACATACCCCTGACAAAGACCGGGCTGAGAGGTAAAGTGGTGCGGTCCCTCTTTAATATGCTGAAAAGGCCGGGTTATCTATTTATAACCGAGACCCCCAACAGGCTCTGGCCCTTTGATTTTCACTCAACCCAGTTGCTTTGGATTCCCTGGACGAGGGCCGGATCCGAGTGGTCGTATAAGAGGGCGATAAAGAAAGGTAGACATGCGGACGCTCCAAGGATAAGCAAAGGTCCTTTGGGCCTTGAAGAGGTTGGGGCCTGGGGGGCAACCTACTGGGAGATTATGCGCTATCTGAGGTCGGAGCAATTCGTATGCCTGAATAGAGTGCGGGGGCAAGATGATCATCTCGATTACTCATCCCCCGAGAGTTGGAAACGGCGCCTCTTCGACTCCCTGATCTTTTGGTTCGCCGTCAAACTACTTCACGTGCCGATCACCGCTTTTGCGCCCAGTATCACCAATCTCGTCATTAAAAAGGTGTAGATTTGTCGGTTAGCCAAGAACAAGTCTAAACCTGAGGAAGAGGTCGAGTATCACCTGTATGAGCGGTAAGCTTTCCATCTAGCCCCCTGCCGATTTGATAGCCTCCTCATAAAGAGCGCTAAAGAGGCGGGCGGCCGTCCCAGCGTCGTGGTTTTCCCGAGCATAAGCGCGCCCCTGCTCCCCGAGCTTTCCGGTGAGCTCCCGGTCGGCTGCCAGCTCAAGAATCCCTTTCGCCAGAGCGACCGGATCCTGCTCGGCAACGAAATAGCCGGTTTCACCATGAACGATCAATTGCTTAAACCCTCCGACGGGCGTCGTTATGAGCGGTTTGCCGCTCGCCATCACTTCGAGCGCGGCCACCGAGACGCCCTCCTCGGCCCGCTCATCGCTTATCGAGGGAATGACCACGAGATCCGAAAGGTAGTAGAGCTGGCTCATCTTGCCGTGGGCGACGCTTCCAAGGAAGCGGACATTCTTTCGTAAGCCCAATCCGGCGCTCTCTTTTTCAAGCTCACCCCTCAATTCGCCGTCGCCGGCGAAGAGCAGGAGGGCGTTCGGCAGCGCTCTTAAAATCTCCGGCATCGCCTTGAGCGCGTTATCGACCCCTTTAACTCTAGCCAGGCGACAGGGGCAGAGGATAATATAGGGTTCATCTTCAATCCCCCAATCTTCCAGGAGCTTCTCCTTGGGCCAAGTCCGGGCGTAAGCATTGGGCTCGATGAAGTTGCTGATTACCGAGACCTTTTCGGCGGGGACGCCACGGCTCAAAACATGGTCCCGGCGACCGCTCTCAACGGCGACGATCCGGTCCGCCCTGTCGAGCGCTTTCCCTTCTTGACCCGTGAAGTATCTCTCCGGCCAGGTGCCCTCTCTTAATGAACCTATGCTCAAAAACTCGTATCGGAAGAGGCCATGGATGGTCAAGACGACCGGCAACCTCTGGAGAGGGTCATACTTGGCGACCGCGTTGACGGCGAAGGCATCTTGAGCGTTAACGAGATCATAGCGGCGGTGGGCTCTTCTGACGACCAGGAGGGCGAAGATCAAGAGCTTGCGGATCTCATGCGACCAGACGAGACCCCAGCCCCTGGCAACGCGGTTGATTAGAAAGGAGGGGGCCTTTACCAGCAACCAGTAGAACCAGCGGGGGTAGCTCGAAACGGAGGCGAGCTCAACCCGATGGCCGGCTTTTTCAAGGGCGTCCGCGAGGATCGCCATATGCGTCGAGAGGCCACCGGCATGCGGATACTCAAAGGCGGTGGCGAGGAGCACCCTCGTCGATCGGCCACTCGCACTGCTTATCTCTTCGACCACTTAGACCACCAGCTCTATGTCTATCGGGAGCTCAGGTCCCCGGCCGGCCCTGAAAGAGCGGGCAAACCGGAAGAGCGCCGGGGAGATCGCGTGGAGTCGGATCGCCAAGCCTGCCTCAAACGAAGGGGCGCCCAATTCGGCCACCTGCCGGAAGGTCTCCCGGGCGGCGCCGTCGTCTCCAGAGAGCGACTGGACGATCCCCAGCTTGAAGAGGAGCTCAAGACGGCGGTGGGCGGCTATCTCCCTCTCTTCGTCATTCTCTTCAACCGACAGTATCTTATTATAGACATTGACAATGTCCTTGAGCATTCTTTCGGTGTTGGACGAGAGGCTCGAGGGGCGGCGTTTCCAAACAGCAAGGGGCTCATCGATAAGGACCACCTCGAACTTCCCGGCGATGCGATACCAGAGATCGAAGTCGTCAGCCCCGTAAAAAGATTCGTCGAAAAAGCCAACCTCATCAAGGGCTCTCCTGCTTACCATCGCCCCGGCGGAGCAGATGAAATTATCTGCCAGAAGACGCTTGGTTATCCGGTCCCCCGTGCGGACGACCCTCCTCCAGCAGGCAATCCGATTTTCACCCTCCTGGACGTAGGTGTTCGCGGCCACAAGGCCGGCCTTAGGGTTGGCAAAGAAGGCTTCAACCCCGCGGCTTATCCTCTCGGGAAGCCAGAGGTCGTCCTGGTCGAGGAAGGCGACTAAATCGCCGTGAGAGGCGGCGACGCCGGCATTGCGGCTTGCCGCCACGCCCCTATTCACCGGTCTCTCGATATACGTGATCCGTTCCCCATACTGGTGGAGCAACCCGGCGCTCTCGTCTGTCGAAGCGTCGTTGACGACGACCACCTCGAGCTTCGGATAGGTCTGGCTAAGGACGGATTCAAGCGTCTCGCAAATGTAGGCTGCTCCGTTGTAGACCGGAATTATCGCGCTTACGAGGGGCTCAAAGTCGTTCACTCTCTACTCCACCGGTAATCCCTCCGGCTTGGCTAGCGCCGGTCTTACTTGAGAATTTTAGCACATTTTGGTGTAGTAAGTTCTCACGCTTACCGACACAGCTTGCCGACAAGAACCAAGGTGCTGGAGGCTAACCTTATAAATCATGACTGTTCGCAAAGCAAGCTATCCAGGCGATGCCAAGTTCGTCAAGTGGAAGCGAACCTACAAGAATATTCCATATTTAAAAATTCGACGCGTATATCTTCTAATTTAGACCACCAAATCCAGACCGGTAAGGGTCTCTTGCGCTCGGCCTGCTCTCTTCGAGCGTACCCAGCGGAAGAGTGACGGTGAAATTGCATGAAGCTTTATCGCGATAGCGACCTCGAGGGATGGAGCGCCCTTCTTGGCAACCAACCGGAATGTATGGCGGGCGGCCTCGTCGTCCCTGGCTATAGATTGCAGTATCCCCAGCTTAAAGCGGTACTCGCTCCGTCGTCTGGCCGCTATCTTCCGCTCATCCTCATGCTCCTCGATGGCGAGGACTTTGTCATAGAAGCGTACCACGTTCGCGACCATCCGCTCTGCGTTGGAAGAGAAGCTTGCTGAGCGGTAACGCCAGACGGTGAGCGGCTCTTCCAGTAGCACGATCTCGAAGCGGCGGGCGATCCGGTACCAGAGATCATAATCCTCGGCTGATGAGAACGATTCGTCGAAAACGCCTTCCGTATCCAATACGCTGCGACCGACCAACGTGCTCGACGTGCAGATGAAGTTCTCTTCAAGCAACCGCTGAGTCGGACGTTTTCCCGTGCGCTCGACCCTTGTCCAGGACACGACGCGGCTTCCGCTTCTTTCATCCTGGATCAGCGTGTTGGTGGCGACCAGGCCGGCCGCGGGGTGCTCACGAAAAGCCTCGACCCCCCTTGCGATCCGGTCGGGAAGCCAGAGGTCGTCCGAGTCGATAAAGGCGACCAGGTCGCCGCGCGAGGCGGCGATGCCGCTATTCCGACTTGCCGCCACGCCCCCGTTTATCGGCCTTTCGATGTATGTAATCCGGCCGGTGTAGGACTTAAGAACCAGAGCGGTCTTGTCGGTGGAAGCGTCATTGACGACGACTATCTCCATATTCGGATAGGTCTGGCTGAGGACGGATTCAAGCGTCTCGCGGATGTAAGCGGCCCCGTTGTAGACGGGAATGATTGCGCTGACGAGAGGCGCCCTTTCAATCATTCGGCCCCCTGTCGCCACCCGACCGCTCATCAGGAAGCTCGTCGAAATTGTTGAGTTCGTCGAGGAGCTTCTTGACGTCTATGCCGTGGGTCGCAGCCGCCTCGGCCACCGACTCGCCCTCGGCGATAGAGAAGGCGAGGCATCGCATTCCCCGGTCTATAAAGATATTCGCCGCTTTCGGATTCAGCTCCATGGCCATCGCGACGGTCGTGTTCTCGGTGATCATTATCTCCATCGGTAATCCCTCCGGCCCGGCCGGCGCCGGTCTCATTCGGGGAGAATTTTAGCACATTTCGATGGATTAAGTTTTGAAGCTACCGCAAGGAGAATCTGGAGGGCTTGAGGCTACCTTTCTCGATTGTCTTTAAGGCGCCAGCAGGCTTCACGGAAAGAAGCTTTGCGATCCTTGATGAAGTAAAGCCCATATCAGAAGCACCTTCCTAGCGGTCAATTACGAAAAGGCCCAAGTTTTTTGTTGACAGGCGACGGCATAGTAAATATTATCAATTTAATCATCTTTGTAAGGAGGGTGAAATGAAGCTCACCAGGAGAGCCGAGTACGCGATTCGCACCGCCGTCGACCTTGCCTCACAGCCGCCCGGGCAATCGACTCTTTCCAGGGAGATCGCTGAGCGGCAGGAAATCCCGGCCAACTTCATGGTCCACGTCGTCGGCGATCTCGTCCGCACGAGAATCGTTCACGCGGCCAGAGGGAGCGGCGGAGGGGTCTCGCTCGCCATGCCGGCGTCCGAGATCAACGTTCGCCAGATCGTCGAGGCGGTCGAAGGACCGATAGCCCTGAACAAGTGCCTGCTGGGGCATGATTCTTGCGAGAGGCGCCCGGGCTGCCCGGTTGCCGCCGTATGGGAGCGCGCCCAGTCGAGCCTGGCCGGCGTATTGGAGGGAACGACGCTCGCCGATCTTGTCGCCGTCTCTACCGGAACTGCCGTTGATAAAGAGAGCGCTGGCTAAGTTAGCTGGCAGGCATGAAAAGCATAAA
Organism: Actinomycetota bacterium; assembly: GCA_023481285.1. GTDB lineage: Bacteria > Actinomycetota > Aquicultoria > Aquicultorales > JAMCWL01 > JAMCWL01. The sequence continues at coordinate 34,920 of JAMCWL010000054.1, forward strand.
GGCGCCCACCTGAAGAGAGATTTTACGCATGCATCCTGGGTCCTCAGCTTGAAAAGCGGTTTTTCAATCAGACTGGAGGGAATATCGAATGAGCACTGTAATCGATGGAACGGAGCAGGTCCCGTCAATCCACGAATCGACCGTCGAGATGTACCGGCATGTGAGAGAGCGAGGCATCGACAACGTTTTCGACCGCTATAAGGCCCAGCAGCCCCAGTGCAGCTTCGGCATCCAGGGTATCTGCTGTCAGCTATGCAGCCATGGGCCCTGCCGGATAACGCCCAAAGCGCCGGCCGGCATCTGCGGGGCTGGTCCGGACATGATAGCCGCCCGGAACCTTCTGAGGCTTGCCGTCCACGGCGCCTCCGCCTACTCACACCACCTGGAGGAGACGGCGAAAACTCTTAAAGCGACCGCCGAGGGTAAAACGCCCTTCAAAATCCAGAACGAGGCCAAGCTGCGGGAGGTCGCCGACGTTCTAGGCCTGGGCGATAACGGAAGCGTGGAGGAGCTGGCGGTCGGCGTCTCCAACGCGGTCATCTCAGAGCTCAGAAAATCGGCGGATGAGCCCCTCGCCCTCGTCGAGCTTTTCGCACCGGAGAGCCGCCTGAAGGTCTGGAGATCGCTCGGTATCTTGCCGGGCGGCGTCCACTCCGAGGTGCGGGACGCCCTCGTCAAGACGATGTCCAATGTGAACAGCGATCCGGTCGACCTCCTTCTTACCGCGCTCAGGGTAGGAATAGCAACCGGATACATGGGGCTTGTCGCTACGATTACGCTCCAGGACATCCTCTTTGGCGCCCCGCAGATCGTCGAGAGCCAAGCCGATCTTGGCGTCATCGATCCGGCTTACGTCAATATCGTGGCCCACGGCCACCTTCCCTTCGTCGGCACCGCAGTCCTGGCCGCTCTCGACAACGAGGAGTTCAACCAACTTGCGAAGGCGGCCGGTGCGGCCGGCATACGGGTTTACGGCTCCATGTGTACCGGCCAGGAGCTGTTACAGCGCTCCGGAACCAGCGCCAAGGGTTTTGCCGGCCAGACGGGAAACTGGCTGAACCAGGAGTTTCTCGTCGCCACCGGCGCGGTCGACCTTATGATGCTCGACCTTAACTGCACGATTCCGGGGCTCAAAGACGTGGCGGCAAGATTCCACACCAGGCTGGTGCCGGTCAACAAGATGGTGCGCCTTCCCGGAATTCCCGCCGGCAGGGATTATGAACCCGAGACGGTCGGCCAACTCGCGAGAGAGCTCCTCGAAGAGGCCATTGAGGCGTTCAAGGAGAGAAGCGGGGATATTCACATACCGCCTCACCGGGCGAGGATCGTGGCCGGTGCCGGCGTCGAGTCGATTCTTGGAGCGCTGGGAGGCTCCCTGGAGCCCCTCCTCGAAGCGATAAAGTCCGGACAAATCCGGGGGATCGCCGCCGTTGTCGGCTGCACGACCTGCCGCGACGTTCATGACCGGCCGAGCGTAACGATAGCGAAAGAGCTAATAGCGAACGACGTCCTCGTCATCTCGGCTGGCTGCTCTTCCAGCGCGATGGCCACCGAAGCGCTGATGGACCCGGCGACGGCCGACATTGCCGGCCCCGGCCTGGCGGCCGTCTGCAAATCACTCGGCATACCCCCCGTTCTAAACTTCGGCAGTTGCGTCGATATCGGCCGGATCGGTGTTGCCGTCAGCGCCATCGCCGCCGCCCTCGGCGTCGATCCGAGCGCCCTTCCGGTAGCGGCATCGGCGCCCGAGTACCTGGAGCAGAAAGCGGTCGCGGACGGTCTTTTCGCCGTCGCCTTCGGGCTTCTTCTTCACCTTTCACCTGCGCCGCCGGTGGCCGGCGCTCCACTCGTCGCCGAGATCCTCACCGGTGAGGTCGAAAAACTTACCGGGGGCAAGGTTGCCATAGAGACAGATCCGATACAAGCAGCCGAGCTTATTCTGAAGCATTTAGAGGGCAAGCGAGCGGGACTCGGTCTTACCACCAATCTTGAAAAGGAGATGGCTTGAGGCCTCTCTCCTCAAAAAGGGCGATGGTCTTAATAGCCCTCCTTTTCACGATAGCTTTTGCTGTGGTCGCCTGGGCATACTACTCCGGGGAGAAGAGGCCGCCCGTACCCAAGGGGGGTGATTCTCCCCAGGTGGGCTACTCCCCAAGCCCACTTGCCTCAACGGGCTCGCCCAATTCAACGGCGCCGAAGTTCAGTTGCAACGAGCCGTGTCACAGTAAAAACCAGGCGATCGTACGGATGCACGACGCGACAAGGCGCAAGGGCTGCATGAATTGCCACCGCCCGGGTGAAAATCTGATCGGCGGAGGCGCCGCAAAATCTTCAGCGGAAGAGCTCGCCGGACGCAAGGCGAGCGATCCAAATTGCATCGACTGCCATAAAACCGGCGGTCTTGCCAGCCAATCCGCGTCGGTCAAGGGCCGGATAGTCCCGGCAAAGAGGGTCGGCGGCTTGTTCTGCCCCAAATGCGCGGTCAGCATCAACCCGGCTGAAAACGCCGCTTGCGGTAAGTGCGGAGGCCGGATCACGCGGCTCAATGGCGGCTGGCGCTGCTCGATCTGCGGGCCACTGGTTGACGTCGACGAGATTGTCAAACTCTCCAGGGAAAAGCCGAGCAATGAGGTTTGTGCTCTATGTCATCGAAAAGACGACGAGCTCAAAGTCGAGCACATCAAGGTCGCTTCCGGTGAGAATTGGGCCGACCAGATAACCAACTGCCTGGGTTGTCACAAGTCACACGATAAGTGCAGTGGATGCCACTTCGGACCCAACAAGCAATAAGCCAACAGAGAATAAACAAGGAAACATGTTAGTCGAATGCTCGGCACGTTTATGCGCTTCCCGGTTGAGGCAAATCCCTTGTTGGACGACGCTCAACGGAGGTGGAGGCTTTGACGGGTCTTTTAAGTATACTCTTTTATCTCTTGTTGCTCCTCGCGTTCATAGTGCCGGCTTTGCAGCGACGCCTGATGGTCTTACAGCGCTTGCGCTTTATGAACGGGATCGAGCGCAAGCGGGGGGCGCGTCTCATCACTATGATCCACCGGCAAGAGTCGCTAAGTTTTTTGGGAATACCGATCGCCCGTTATATCGACATAGAAGATTCGGAGGCGGTCTTAAGGGCGATTCACCTGACCGACCCCGAACTGCCGATTGACCTAGTCCTCCATACACCGGGGGGGTTGGTGCTCGCCGCCGAGCAGATAGCACACGCGCTCAAGAACCACCCGGCGAAAGTGACCGTCTTCGTACCTCACTACGCCATGTCGGGCGGGACGCTGATCGCCCTCGCGGCTGACGAGATCGCAATGGATTCGAACGCGGTCCTCGGGCCGGTCGACCCGCAAATCGGGGACATGCAGCGAGGAAGCTTCCCCGCGGTTTCAGTGCTGGCGGCGCTCGCGACGCCCAACCCAAACCGCGACGACGCCTATCTGATCATGGGCGATATAGCCAAAAAGGCGGTCAACCAGGTCAGGAGCCACGTCTACGACTTCGTTAAAGACCGGATGGGAGAGAAAGCTAGCCGGCTAGCCGATATCTTGACGGAAGGTCGCTGGACGCACGATTACCCCATATCGGCGGCGGAAGCGCTGGAAATGGGGCTCTCGGTGAGAACCGATATGCCGAGGGAGTTTTACGCGCTGATGGACCTCTTCCCCCAGCCCGGGCACAGAGCGGGAGTCGAGTATGTGCCCGTACCGTACAGGAGAAAGTAGAGACTGAGCGGATTGTAGATCAAGCGTATAATGTAGAATGCATTAATGTCTTTCCAGTCTCCACTCTCCAGTCTCTAGTTTCTAGGAGGTAAAAATGGCGGTCGCAAGTATCATCAAGCGAGATGGACGCTCGGTCCCGTTCAAACGAGATAAGATAGAGAGCGCTATCCTGAAGGCCTTGCGGGCGGTCGGAAGAGATGAACCCGCGCTCGCCAGCCGCCTCGCCGGCGAGGCGGTCGATGAGGTCGACCGTTACTTTACCGACGAGCGTCCCCCGCACGTGGAAGAGGTCCAGGACATCGTCGAGCGCACCCTTATAAAGGCTGACCTGCCCGGCGCTCCCGGTAAATATATCATTTACCGGGAGCGCCGGGCGGACATCCGGGCTACGAAGAGATTTGTCGGGGTCGCGGACGACCTCAAGGTCGGCGTCAACGCGGCGAAAGTTTTGAACCAGCGCTATCTGAAGAAGGATGAGTCAGGTCGCGTCGTCGAGACGCCATCCGAGATGTTTCACCGGGTGGCGAAAGCGCTTGCCGCACCAGATCAAAAGTACGACGAAAAGGCCGACATCAAATCAACCGAGGAAGCCTTCTACCGGATGATGGCCTCCTTCGATTTCCTGCCGAACTCCCCGACGCTGATGAATGCCGGCACCCCGCTCGGGCAACTCGCCGCCTGCTTCGTCATCCCGGTCGGAGATTCGATCACCGGGATCTTCGACGCCGTCAAATGGATGGCCCAGATCCACCAGACCGGGGGAGGCGTGGGCTATTCCTTTACGCGGCTCCGTCCGAAGGGAGATATCGTCCGGTCGACCAAGGGGATCGCTTCCGGACCCGTTTCGTTCATGCGCGTCTTCGACGTGGCGACCGACGTCATCAAGCAGGGCGGGCGGCGGCGGGGGGCGAACATGGGCATCCTCCGCTGCGATCATCCGGACATATTGGAATTTGTAACGGCCAAGAGGCAGCCGGGTTTCCTTACCAATTTTAACGTCTCCGTCGCCGCGACCGATGAGTTCATGAAGAAAGCCGTCGAGGGTGGAGAAATCGAGCTCGTAAACCCGAGGACCGGCGTCAAGGTTGGTAGATTGTCGGCCCCCTACCTATTTGACGTCATCGTCGCCTCCGCCTGGACGACCGGCGATCCCGGCCTCTTCTTCATCGACCGGACGAACGAGGCCAATCCCACTCCTAATATTGGGCAGTTTGAAAGCACAAACCCTTGCGTCGTTGGCTCGACGCGAATCGCGACATCAGATGGCCTCGTCACCATGGAAGAACTGTTTATATCAAAAGAATCACTTGCTGTGCTCACGAGAGTCGGTGGTACAAACGGCGCATCGGTAAGCACAGAGCAGAGAGTGCTTCCCGCGGTTCCAGTGTTTAAGACCGGTAGTAATCAACCGGTATACAGGGTGGAGACGAAGCATGGCTTCGAATTGACGGCGACCGGTAATCACAGGTTCTTGACGCCGAACGGGTTTGTTGAACTCAAGGACTTGAAAATCGGCGATGAGCTGTACCTGCAGGCCGGGGAGGGTTTGTGGAGTGAGAAATACGATTTACCGCCGTTTTTACCGGAGCATCACACGGCGAAAGGTCGCTACGCAGCCGGTATTGGAAAAGGTAAAATACGACCGCCAGCCAGGTGGCCGAAAGAGTTGGGCCAGCTCTTAGGCTGGGCCGTCGGCGACGGATTTTTAACCCTCAACAGCGGCGCCATGGTCGCGTTCACATTCGGAGAAGCCGAGCGACATCTGCTCCCGCACTTCAGGAAGGTATTTGCCGATTGGTTTGGAGCGGCGGGTTATTTGCGCGAGCAGCGCGGGTCGATGCAGATGCGGTACAAGGGGTTCCCTGCAAGGTTCTTGGCTAATCTGGGTCTAGATACCGCCAAGTCTCATGAAAAGAAGGTGCCGGAATCCATATGGAGCGCGCCGAGAGAAGCTGTCGCCGGTTTTATGCAAGGACTTTTTACAACCGACGGTACGGTCAATCTAAGTGAAAAGAAAGGATCTTGCAGTATACGGCTTGCCAGCAGCTCGAAAGCGCTATTACAAGAGGTGCAATTGTTGCTGCTAAACTTCGGTATTATCTCAAGGCTGCATTTGCGCCGAGAACAAAGGGAAGCCTACCTACCCGGATCCGATGGAGAGCCAAAGCGCACGAAGACACAGCCACAGTACGAGTTAATCATCGACAAAGCGAATCGGGATCGATTCATCGATCAAATAGGCTTTATGTCGGACGCAAAGCAGGCGAAAGCCGAATCGTTCATTCGAGCGAAGAAGCGCAAGAGCAATCGCGAGACGTTTACGACAACCGTCGCATCCGTCGAGTTCGCGGGCTACGCCGATGTATACGATACGATGCAACCTTTTACCCACACCGTCATCTATAACGGCATCATAACGCACCAATGCGGTGAGGTCCCATTGCTGCCGTTCGAGTCGTGCAACCTGGGATCGATCAACCTCTCGAAGATGTTGACGCGCTGCCCGGACGGGACCCGCTGCACCATCGATTGGGAACACCTCAAAGAGACGGTGCACCTCTCCGTCCACTTTCTCGACAACGTCATCGACGCGAGTCTCTATCCCCTCACGCAGATCGACGAGATCACGAAGGCCAACCGCAAGATTGGCCTTGGGGTCATGGGCTTTGCCGAGATGCTTCTAAAGCTCGGTATAGCTTACGATTCCGAGGAGTCGGTTACAAAGGGTGAGGAGGTCATGGCCTTCATCTACGAGGAGGCCAAGAGAGCATCTGTGAAGCTAGCCGAGGCCAGAGGCTCCTTCCCAAACTTCAAGGGGAGCAAGTGGGAGAAGGCGGGGTATAAGAGAATGCGGAATGCGACCGTTACGACGATCGCTCCTACCGGCACCATCGGCATCATTGCCGGCACATCCAGCGGTATCGAGCCCATCTTCGCCATCTCCTACGCGCGCCAGGTGATGGAGGGCACAACGCTTCTCGAGACGAACGCCACCTTTGAAGAGGTCGCAAAGGCGAGGGGTTTCTCTAACCGCGAACTTATGCTTGAGATAGCCAAGACTGGTACCGTGAGGGATAGGGAAGATACCCCGGAGGACGTGCGCCGCCTCTTCGCGACGGCCTTTGACGTCGCGCCCGAGTGGCACGTGCAGATCCAGGCGGTCTTCCAAAAGTACACCGACAATGCGGTCTCGAAAACGGTGAATTTGCCTCAGACGGCTACGATGGAAGATGTGCGACGAATCTATCTAATGGCTTACGAACTAGGATGCAAAGGAATAACGATCTACCGGTATGGCAGCAAACCGGAGCAGGTTCTTTACATCGGAACGCCGGAGGAGAAAAGAATCGTCGAGCAACCGGTGACGGCGACGAGCGAGTTCTCTGGCGGCTGTGCGTACGATTCAGAAACCAGAACCTGCCATTACTAGAGGAAATCGATTACCTTGCCTTACCTTACCTTGCCTGACCTGACCACGCCTCAGGTTCATGGCTCGAATCTTTTACTTCTTTTCCGCCAGGTAAGCGGCTAGCGGCGTCATGTCTCCCCTCAGGAGCTTCTTGACCACAGAGTCGATGATGATTCTTGCCAGGGCATGCCGGTCGGCCATCACCTTATAGATGAAGACCTTCCCATCCCTTGATTGCCTAAGAACGCCTTTCTTGGCCAGGTTTCTCATGACCGCCGAGATCGTCGTATAGGGTAGATATTTTTTCTTGGATATTCGTTCGTGAACCTCGCGGATGCTCATCTTATTGAGTTCCCAAGCGATGTCCATCACTTCCATCTCCAGTACGGTAAGACTCTCTATAGCCTGGCGTCCCGTCCGCGCCATCCCTACCTCCTTCAAACACAGACCATAAGTACTGTTTTATTTTACATCTCAGTATGCAAAGGTCAAATAATTAATTGCTCGGTTATATTGCGCATCTATGATAATCAATCCGGTAGATCGTCGTAGACTGCGCCAAGTTCGTGAGCGTAATCGACCCACAGCGGATACCCGCGGACAAACTGCGCCAGGATGATAAGGCTTATTGTCCTTGCTTATATCTTGCGCTAAGATTATTAACAACATTAATAATTAGGTGATGATCATGAACCTCAACCAGTTAAGAGCATTTGTTGGAGTTATTGAAAGCGGTAGCTTTTCGGCAGCCGCCAGGCGGTTGGAACTTTCTCAGCCGGCTGTAAGTTTACAAATACAATCGCTCGAGGAGTACCTTGGGGTTCTGCTCCTCGACCGCCGGACCAAAAGGGTCACCATGACCGAGGCGGGCAACCTTTTCTATCCCGTAGCCTTAGATATTTTAAGCAAGCTCGAGGCCACCCAGCGCCGCCTCCAGGAACTTGGCGGCGTCGTCCGGGGTCGCCTGGCGGTAGGCGGCAGCACGACCCCCGGTCAGTACATCCTCCCGAAGCTACTCTCTCTTTTCAAGGGGGAATACCCCGATGTCCTGGTAACGCTCAAGATAGCCGACACCGAGGCCGTCGAAGACGCGGTAATCACGGGTGACCTGGCGGCGGGTCTGACGGGAGCAAAGCCGAAAGCACAGTTGAAGTCGCGCGTTTTTACTGAGGATGAGATAGTTCCAATCGTTCCGGCCAAAGGTGGGCCCGGTAAGCTCGACGTCGATCGCATCAAGCTCGAGCCGTTCATCCTGCGCGAGAAGGGATCTGGAACCAGGCGATCTATTGAAGAGTTCTTCGAGAGCTCAGGCGTCGCCCTCGAAGAACTCAACGTCGCCATGGAGCTCGGCAGCACGGAAGCGGTCGTAAAAGCGGTCGCGGCCGGCCTTGGTATATCGATGGTCTCCAAATGGGCCGCTGCGGACGCCATTAAGCTGGGCGACGTGAAGGTGGCGTCGCTAAAGGGCACACCGATCGTCCGGCAGATATACCTCATCACCGGCAGGCGGGCTCCGACTCGAACGGCCGAAGCCTTTCTCTACTTCCTCGAAACGGTCGACACTTCGGCTATCAAGCCTTGACCAGCTTCTTGGCACCGACGGTTTTATCTGTAAAAGGCTGTAAAAGGCTTGTAAACTTGGTGACTTTGTGATAAGTTGACCTCAAGTTGAATACTTGCTCCGACCCCGACCTTCTAAAGCGGAAGCCATGAAGGCGGGGCGATGGGTTCAGCCGGAAACGGCCGGGCCTCCCGCGTTTGGAAAGGGGCAATTTAGTGGCACTCCTTCGCGCGGGGAGTGCTTTTTGTTTTAAAAATTTACACAGATTATAACCCAATAAGCTAATTTCATATTTGGTCTCCGAGCCGTTGCGGCTAAGGCTGGCAAAAACTGGCTATGCCGAACGGCCGATAGGGTGGGGTTGAAAACGACCTCGCCTCCCGGGCTTGGAAAGGAGACTTCAGGAAGGCTGCCAATCAATACCTTTCCAGGCATTTGGCTTGAGGTTTGGGAAGGAGTGGTTGGATAAGGCTTAAGATGAATTTGTACTTTGGCAAGCAGCCTTTTGTCTGGTTTTTTAAGGGAGGACAAGTGAAAAATTTAGCACTTTCATTACTGGCGCTTTTAACTCTGGCGGCGTTACTCCTGGGAGTAGCCGGATGTGCCAAGGAGGCCAAAGAAGAAAAGAGGTCCGAGAGCAAGACGGCCACAGAGACTCCACCGGTCAAGAAAGAGACGATCATTCTGGCCACAACGACCAGCACCAAGGATACGGGCCTGCTCGACGTCCTGATACCCGCATTTGAGAAGGAGACCGGGATCAAGGTGAAGACGGTCGCAGTGGGTACCGGCGAGGCGATCAAGATGGGCGAGCGGGGAGAGGCCGACGTTCTTCTCGTTCATGCGAAAAAAACGGAGGAGAAGTTCATGGCCGGCGGCTATGGCGAGACCAGGCGCGCCGTCATGCATAACGATTTCGTCTTGGTCGGCCCGTCCAGCGACCCGGCCGGAGTCAAGGGGCTGAAGTCGGCGAACGAGGCTTTCCAGAAGATCGCCGATAGCGCTTCGAACTTCGCTTCCCGCAACGACGAGTCCGGAACCCACAAGAAGGAGTTCGGCATCTGGGAGGCGCTCATCATCAAGCCCGAGGGCGGCTGGTATATCAAGACCGGTTCGGGCATGGCGGCGACGCTGAGAGTGGCGAACGAGAAGCAGGCTTACACCCTGACGGACAGGGGGACCTGGCTGGTCCAGAAGCCGAACCTTCAGCTCGAACTCATGGTCGAGAAGGACAAGCCCCTGTCGAACCCCTACTCGGTCATCACGCTCAACCCCGCGAAGTTTGAGAATTCCCGGGTCAAGTTCGAGGCCGGGAAGAGGTTCGCCGACTGGATAGTCTCGGCGGACGCGCAGAAGATGATCAACGACTTCGGAAAGGACAAGTATCCCGAGCCGCTGTTCACCGGGGATTCGACGCTTACAACATCCAAGTAACGGTTCCGATGGCGGGCGGAAGCCAAACTTCCGCCCGCCTTTTCGGTTATCATTGAGGCGACCATGGATCTTATATATCTAGGCTTTAAGCAAGCGTTCATAATGATCTTCAAAGGCGACCGATTGGTCTTCGAGATAGCCCTGCGCTCTCTAATCGTATCCGGGACCGCCGTCGCCATATCAATGATCATAGGCATATCGCTGGGGCTGACGATAGCCCTCGCCCGCTTCCCCGGTCGGAGGGTGCTGCTGTCGCTGGTGAATACCGGGATGGGCCTCCCCCCGACGGCCGTCGGACTTTTCGTGGCGCTCCTCTTGGCCCGCCGGGGCCTCTTCGGCTTTGCGGAGCTCCTCTATACCAAGCAGGCGATGATCGTGGCGCAGACGGTGATCGCCACACCCATCGTCGCCGGGCTCACCGTCGCCGCCGTCCAGAACCTGAACCCAAAGTTGAGACTCCAATCCCTTGCCCTGGGAGCGACCAGGGCGCAGATGCTCTGGACGCTCATCAAGGAGGCGAAGCTGCCGATGCTCGCCGCCGTCATGGCAGGTTTCGGAGGCGTCATCTCTGAGGTGGGTGCCGTGATGATGGTCGGGGGGAATGTCACGGGTGATACGCAAGTGTTGACCACGGCGGTCGTCGAGTATGTCGGCAAGGGTAACTTCCCGGTGGCGATCGCGCTCTCGCTCATCCTGCTAACGCTCATCTTCCTGGTTAATTTCGTACTTACGCAAGTGCAACAGAGGGAGACTTCATCTTGGCCGAAGCGCATATCGAAGTAGCCGGTTTAATCCACGAATATGACGGCAGGCGCGTCGTTTCGGTCGAGCGCTTCTCAATCGAACGGGGCAAAGTGCTGACGCTGATCGGTCCGAACGGCTCCGGGAAAAGCACATTTCTGCGCCTCGTCGGTCTGTTGGAGAAGCCCACCTCGGGGAGCACGCTCGTGAACGGAGTCGATCCCTGGCGGGCAAACAAGACGCTCGACTACCGGAGGCGGATGGCCGCCGTCTTCCAGGAGCCCCTCCTCTTCTCGGGCTCCGTGTTCGACAATATCGCGTATGGCCTAAAACTTCGTCGACTGCCTCGAGACGAGGTGAGGCGCCGGGCGAGGCGCGCGATGGAGACCATAGGCATCGCCCATCTTGCCGGGAGGCCCTCGAACAGGCTCTCCGGCGGGGAGGCTCAGCGGACGTCGCTTGCGAGGGCGCTCGCCATCGAGCCGGAAGTTCTCCTCCTGGATGAGCCGCTCGCCTCGCTCGATCCTCCTACCAGGGAATCGCTCCTTGGAGACTTCGAACAGATCCTCAAGGGCTGCGGTATCACAACCATCTATGTGACGCACAACCGGACGGAAGCCCTTCTTCTCGGCGACGCCATCGCCGTCATGGTCGACGGGTCGGTAGACCAAGCCGGCACCGCACGTGAAGTTTTCGACAGGCCCAAAACGATGACCGTCGCCGAGATCGTCGGTTGCGACAACCTTTTGCCGGGAAGGATCGTCGAGTCAAGCGGCGGCCTGGTCACCATAAAAATTGGCGACGGGGAGGTGGAGGCTCTCTCGGAGCGGCCGGTTGGCGAAGAGGTTCTCGCCTGCATCAGGCCGGAGGATATCACTATTTTCAAGGACGGATCGCCTCCCTCGAGCGCGCGCAATCACTTCTCCGGCAGAATCGCCAAGATAGCGGATTTGGGAGCTCTATCCAGGGTGACGGTTGAGGCTTGCATCGAGTTAGTAGCCTTTGTTACAAAGAAGTCAGTCGATGAGATGGGGCTCGCCATGGGCTCCCAGGTCACCGCCACATTTAAAGCCACGGGGATCCATGTGATAGGGAACGGTAGAAGGATGTGCGATGAAGAGGGGTACTGCGATCATTCTGGCCGGCGGGAAAAGCCGTCGGATGAGACGGGATAAAGCGCTCGTAACCATCCTCGGGGAACCTTTGATCCTGAGGATTGTGCGGATAGTCGCCCCGCTCTTCGAATCACTGATCGTCGTCACCAACGACGACCTGGGGGTGGATCTGGCGGGCGCCATATTCGTCCATGACAGCGTCCCCGACCAAGGACCGCTTGGCGGCATCCATGCCGGATTGACCGCGTCGCGAAGCGAAGATAATTTCGTCGTCGCCTGCGATATGCCCTTCATAAACGCGGAGGTCGTCGAGCGGATCAGGTCTTTACGGGGCAAAGCCGCCGTCGCCCTGCCGGAGACGGCCGATGGCCTCGAACCGCTTTGCGCCGCCTACTCGAGGTCATGCCTGCCGGCGGTTGAGGAGGCCATGGCGGCCGGGAAGAGGCGAATAATCGCCTTTTTTGATAGAGTAGAGGTTCGGGAGATTTCCCGGGCGGAACTGGCCGACATTCCGGGCGTCGAATACGCTTTCTTGAACGTCAACACGGAATCGGATCTCGAGGCGGCCATCATGATTGCCGGAGGTTGAACCGATGGCTAAAAGCGCGAAAGAGCTGGAAAAGATCGACATGAAGCTCCACATGCCGGTTGAGAGACCCGTCACCGTATATCTGAACGGGGTGGAGATCGTCACCATACAGACCAGCCTCGGTTTTTTGGAAGAGCTGGCCGCCGGCTTCCTCGTCGCCGAAGGGATACTGGCGGGCGCCGACGACCTTCGGAAGATCACGGTCGATGAGCGTAAGGGCATGGTCTGGGTCGAGGCAAAGGGTTCGAAAGAGATCGCAGGCCAAATGGTCGGCAAGCGCTTCCTGACCTCCGGGTGCGGCAAGGGCTTTTCCTTCTCAAATCCGGGAGACCTGCGGGGGCTCGGGGTGATCGAATCGTCTTTCAAAATCTCTAAAGGGCGGTTGACCGAGCTGATGAAAGAGGTCCTCATCGAGGGCCGCCGGCCCGGATTGCACTGCTCCGCCCTCGCCGACCTTGACGGAATTGTTGCGCTCCGCCACGACATCGGTCGTCACAATACGGTCGACATGCTCGTCGGGCACCTCTTCCTGTCGGGAAGGAGCGGCGGCGGCCTCGTCATGATGACGACCGGCCGGATCTCCTACGAGATGGCGGTCAAGGCGGCGAAGGCGAAGATCCCGGTGATCGCAACCCGCTCGGCCGCCACCGACCTCGCCGTCGAGGTGTCGGAAAAGATCGGCGTTGAAGTCGCCGGCTATGTCAGAGGCAGAGACGTCGTCGTCTATACGAACCTGGGTCGGGTCGCCGACTAGAAGTTACGGCCCAAGGTCGACCAAAAGCCATGGGCCTCCAGGTCGACTCCAGGCCAACAAAAGTTGTAGACCCCAAAGGAGTAGATGGGTTTGTTTAATAAGTTCTTGAAAGAGCTGTTCGATGAGGATTCCGTCTGGATCGGCTGGTCGATCTACTGGCGAGTGCTGGTCATCTCGATACCGGTAAGCCTTGCCGTCGGTCTGATCGCCATCCGTGAGGAGCTGGCGTTTCTGGCTGGCGCCTTGAGCGCTTTCGCGACGATGGCGATACTCGGGGCCGTCATGAGGCGCGTCGCTCTCAATCTACCGGGGAAGACCCTCTCCTCCGAGACCCTCTACATCGGCTGGGCGACCTTCTGGCGCTACGCGCTCGTCGGACTGCCGGGCTTTCTCTTGATATTTGGGATAGTGATCGCCCTGGCGGCGGTCGTTAACTTTAGCTGGATCATCCTGCTTGCCCTGCCCTTCCTGGTGCTCTGGCTTTCCGTGAGCATGGGCTGGGCAGCCATCAAAGTCAAGCACTTGATTCAGGATCGAAAAGGCTCAGAGCCAAATGTTTAACGGTCAACTAAAGGTTTATCTTGGAGGTATCTTGTTTGATTAGCGTGGATGAGGCGCGCGAAAGGATACTGTCGGAGATCACTCCCCTCCCACCGGAGGAAGTGCCGATTCTTGACGCACTCGGTCGCACGCTCGCCGAGGAGGTTCGCTCCGACGTTGATATCCCCCCTTTCGATAACTCAGCGATGGACGGGTATGCGGTTCGAGCGGCCGACGTCGAGATCGCGACGGCGGAAGCCCCGGTGGTCCTTGAGGTACTCGAGGACGTCGCTGCGGGCTATGTGGCGACCAATCGTGTCGGTGAGGGACAGGCGATCAGAATAATGACTGGCGCGCCGCTTCCGGAAGGGGCCGACGGGATCGTCATGGTCGAGTTCACTGAAAGAACGGGGAGCGGCGTCAATATCTTCAAGGGCGTGAGAAAAGGAGAGAGTGTGCGCTACGCCGGGGAGGACGTTCGGGAGGGTGAGGTCGTTCTCGCGCAGGGCAAACTCCTGAAGCCGGGCGACATCGGCATGCTCGCCAGCACCGGGCGCGCCGCCGTTCGCGTCTTTCGCCAGCCGCGCGTCGCGATCCTCTCGACCGGCGACGAGCTGGTCGATGTGGGTGAACCGCTTGCTCCGGGGAAAATCAGGAACTCGAACGCGTACTCTCTCGCCGCCCAGGCGCTCGAAGTGAGCGCGATCCCGGTCATCCTCGGAATCGCGAGAGACCGCCGTGACGATCTGGTTGAGAAGCTTGAGAAAGGCCTGGAGGCGGATATCTTGATCACGAGCGGGGGAGTCTCAGTCGGCGATTACGACCTGGTCAAGCAGGTCCTGGCCGAGCAGGGAGAGATGCTGCTCTGGAAGGTCGCCATGAAGCCGGGAAAGCCGCTCGCCTTCGGCATCGTCAAAGGTAAACCCCTCTTCGGGCTACCCGGGTACCCGACGTCGTCAATGATCAGCTTCGACCAGTTCGTCCGCCCCGCCATCTTGAAGATGGGCGGCCGGAAAGATCTCTTGAGGCCGGAAATCGAGGCCATCCTCGACGAGCGAATCACAAAGAAGCAGGGGCGCCGCTACTTCCTGCGCGGTATTCTCGAACGAAGGGATGGCGAGCTTCACGCGAAGTTGGCGGGCTCCCAGAAGTCAGGCGCTTTGAAGTCGATGACGCTCGCCGACGCGCTTCTCGTCATTGGTGAGGAGGTCACCCTAGTAGAGCCCGGCGAGCGGGTGACCGCCCAACTGTTATATGGGCTACCTTAACTTGTAGGGGCACGCCATCGGCGTGCCCTTTGGAGTACGCGATAGCGTACTCCAAATACATAAGCGCGCCGTGGCGTGCCGACGCAATCAACCACTCGTTATCGTTTTGGAGGAGAAAGATGGATGAGTTACCAGCAGAGCTTTTGACCAGAATTAAAGAGGCGTCTATCGAGAAGCGCATATCCTGTTCCGTCGCTCGCCGGATCGCCGAGGAATTGAAAGTCCCCATGAAAAAAGCGGGCGAGGCGGCTGACGAACTCGGCATCAAGATATACGCCTGCGAGCTCGGGTGTTTCTAGTGACCCCTATCATTTCGATCGTCGGTAAATCAAACGTCGGCAAGACGACCTTGCTCGAGAAGCTCATCGCCGAGCTGGTCTCAAGTGGCTACCGGGTGGCGGCTATCAAGCATAACAAGCACGGCTTCGACCTCGACCGCCCGGGCAAGGATACCTGGCGCCTGGCAAGAGCGGGGGCCTCGGCCGTCGCCATAGCCAGCGCCCACCAGCTTGCCGTCATGCGCGAGGTCGAGGGGGAGCCCGCCCTGGAGGAGTTGCTCCCCCTCCTTGGGGACGGGTATGACATCGTCCTCACAGAGGGCTACAAAAATGGGCCCGCTCCGAAAGTGGAGGTTTTCCGCGCTGGCGTCTACGACTCCCTGCTTTGCGGCGACGAAGACTGCCTGATCGCGGTGGCGACCGACGTCGAGGTCGAGACGGGAGCACCCCAATTCCCCCTCGATAATGCGTCCGCGCTCTCCGATTTTATAGAAGAGAAGTTTTTGAAAGGGCCCCGGCGTGAGCGAACTTTATGACGGGTTTAACCGGCGGATAGATTACCTAAGGCTTTCGATAACGGATCGATGCAACCTTCGATGCACTTACTGCATGCCTGAGGAGGGTATTGAAGAGCGACCGCACGGCGATATCTTGAGCTACGAGGAGCTGGAGACCTTCACCACGGGGGCCGTAGGGGCCGGAATCTCGAAGGTCAGAGTGACCGGTGGCGAACCCCTCGTCAGGAAGGATGCCGTAGATCTGATAGCCATGCTGGCAGCTCTTCCGAACCTGAACGACGTCTCCCTTACGACAAACGGCGTCCTTCTCGAAGAGCATGCGGCCGATTTAGCCAAGGCGGGGCTCGCTCGCGTAAACATAAGCATAGACTCGCTCGATCCGGCCGTCTACAGGAAGCTCACCCGCTGGGGAAGGGTCGACAGGGCGCTCTCGGGTCTTAGGAAGGCGCTTGAAGTGGGTCTGGAGCCGGTCAAAGTCAACGCGGTTCTACTGCGCGGGGTAAACGACGACCCGAGCGATTTCATAAAGCTTACCTACGACTATCCGGTCCACGTACGCTTTATCGAGCATATGCCGATCGGCAAGTCGAAGGCTTGGAGCCCGGAGGATTTCGTCTCGATAGGCGAGCTCAAAGAGAGCTTGGCAAGATACGGCAAGCTTGAGGAGTCGGCGGGCCCTGTTGGCGCCGGACCGGCGACTTATCTGAAGTTTAAAGAGGCGCTCGGCACCGTCGGCTTCATCAGCCCGATCAGCCGCCACTTCTGCGACGAGTGCAATCGCTTAAGGCTAACCCCCGACGGAAGGCTGAGGGTCTGCCTCTTCTCCGACGAGGAGATGGATGTGAGACCAGCCATCTGGCAGGGTGAAGCGGCGGTCAAGGCCGTGATCGCAAAGGCCTTAAAGACAAAACCGAAGGAGCACGCGACCGAGCTTCAGAGCTTCAAGCGCCTCATGTTCCAAATCGGAGGTTGAAATGGCAAAAAAGAGCCTTACCCACCTTAACGAGGAAGGCAGGGCCCGCATGGTGGACGTTGGCGGCAAAGAGATCACGGCGAGGGAGGCGACCGCTGAGGCGATCGTCTCCATGAAAGCGAAGACGATGCGCCTGATCAAAGAGGGAGCGATCAAGAAGGGCGATGTTCTAGCGGTCGCCCAGGTGGCCGGGATAATGGCCGCGAAGCGAACCCCCGACGCCATCCCGATGTGTCATCCAATCCAAATAACAGGTGTGGACATAAACTTCAGGTTTATAGATGATGAGCACCTCGTCATAGAGGCTATCGTTCGGACCCTGGATAGAACGGGTGTCGAGATGGAAGCCCTAAACGCCGCCGCGACAGCCGCGCTTACCGTCTACGACATGGCGAAAGCCGTCGATCGGGGAATGACGGTGGAGCGGGTAAGGCTGCTAGCCAAGTCGGGGGGAAAGTCGGGCATCTTTAAGAGAGAAGAAAGGTAGCGGTCTCTTGGCTACATGGTCTCTTGGCTACATGGTCTCTTGGCTACATGGTCTCTTGGCTACATGGTCTCTTGGCTACATGGTCTCTTGGCTACATGGTCTCATGGTACCTTGGAAAAGGCATTAAAGGCCTACGGCTAAAGACGGCGCGCTCGGGGAGCGCCCTACATCAAACGGATGACCGGTATCTTGAAGTATAGGGGCCGCTCCCCGAGCGGCCCAAACCGCAAGAGAGGGATCGCCGCGATCCGTTTCGCAGACCCCGCGATGACGGCAAAGGAAGGCCTTTGCTGAGAGACCAAGATACCAGGAGGTTTAGCGATATGAACGAAGTCGAAGAGAAAGCAACCGGACAGGCATCCGGCGTGGGAGCTACCGGTATGATCGTCTCGGTCAACGTCGCCCCCCGGAAGACGGTCCGCAAGAAGCCGGTCGGCGAGGGCAAGCTAAAGGTGGAGCACGGCCTCTCCGGCGACGCCCATGCCGGCGATTGGCATCGCCAGGTAAGCCTGCTAGCTCAGGAGTCGATCGATAAGATGATTGCGATGGGGCTGGATGTCGGCCCAGGTGATTTCGCCGAGAACCTGACGACGTCCGGGCTCGACTTACTCGCCCTTCCCATCGGAAGCCGTCTGCGCGTTGCCGAGTCCGTCCTTCTGGAGGTCACCCAGATCGGCAAGGAGTGCCACACGCGCTGCGCCATCTACTACCAGGCGGGCGACTGCGTCATGCCGAGGGAGGGGATTTTCGCCCGCGTCATAGAAGGCGGTAAGGTGAAGGCTGGCGATTCGGTCGAAATCTTAAGCCTAGGCGAAGAAAATAGAGAGTAGAAATGTGTGGGTCGGGCCACCGGCCCGATCTTTGCTTAAGGCGAGCGCGAGCATAGAATACCGGAGTACGCCAGGAAAGATAAGGCAAACAAGCTAGAGGACGAGCAATGAATAGGCACGCCAACGGCGTGCCCCTACAGGAGGTGTTACCGTGCGCATAGCGATCATAACCGTTAGCGATAAAGGCTCTCGCGGTGAACGAGCCGATACCGCCGGCCCGGCTATCCGTGAGATCATGGAAGCGAAAGGGGCCGAGGCGGTCTCGTACGAGATCGTTCCGGACGAGCGAGAAGTAATAGAAGATCGCTTGAGGAAGCTCGCCGATGAGTGTGCGGCCGACATAATCTTCACGACCGGCGGAACCGGGTTCTCCCCCCGCGACGCAACCCCCGAAGCGACACTCGCGGTCATCGAACGCGAGGCCCCCGGAATCCCTGAAGCGATGAGAGCCGCGTCGCTCACCATCACCCCCCATGCCATGCTCTCGCGCGCCGTCGCCGGAATTCGTAAGCGAACGCTCATCGTAAACATGCCCGGGAGCGAAAAGGCGGTCCGCGAGTCACTCGCCGTCATCATCCCCGCGCTACCCCATGCAGTCGAAATCCTGACAGGCGAGGGCGGGGATTGTGCAAACCAGAAAATAGAAAATAATATTTAACGCAAACCGCCGATTATCTATACGGAGCGCTGGCGAGCGCCTGAGGCGCCAACGCCATTTAAGTGCAGGGATTGCGTAAAGGCGGCGTTCTACTTATAATGAGCGTCGTTTTTAGCACAGAGATAGGTGATTGAATGAGACTTATCGTAACCGAGAAGAACCTCGCCGCCGAGAGAATCGCAAAAATCCTCTCCAACGGAAAGGTTTCGACCAGCAAAGTAAATAACGTGCCCGTCTACTCTTTCTCCGCAAACGGAGAAGAGACCCGGGTGATCGGCCTTAAGGGTCATCTCCTTAAAGTCGATTTTCCGGCCGAGTACGCCGACTGGCAAGGCGTCGAGCCTGAGAAGCTCGTCGACGCGCACCTGATCAAGGTTCCAACCGTAAAGCAGCTTGTCAAGGCCCTTCAAAAAGAAGCAAAGCCGGCGTCCGAGGTCTTAATCGCAACCGACTTCGATCGCGAGGGTGAACTGATCGGCCTTGACGCCGCGACCGAGATCAGGCTGACCAACGAGAACGTGCCGATCAGGCGCGCCCGCTTCTCGGCCATTACACCAGCCGAAATCGAACGTGCCTTCAGCGAGCTCGAGGAGCTGGATCAAGACCTCGCTCGCGCTGGAGAAGCACGTCAGGACATAGATCTTATCTGGGGCGCGACTCTCACCCGTTTCATCTCTCTCGCCTCATCGAGGCTTGGCAAGCAGTTCCTTTCGGTCGGGCGCGTTCAGTCCCCAACGCTCGTCCTCATCGCCGGGAGGGAGAAGGAACGCAGCGCTTTCATTCCCGAAAAGTACTGGCAGGTCAGGGCTAGATTTAGAAACGGCGAGGAGTTCGTCGCCCTTCATAAGACAGAGCGCTTTGGCAGCAAGGACGAGGCCGAAGCCGTCCTCGCCCGCCTTGGCGACAAGGCGACGGTGTCTAACGTTTCTAAGACCGAGCGCACCGTCGAGCCGCCGGCTCCTTTCAACACTACTGCGTTTCTGGCTGCCGCGGCGTCCCTGGGAATCTCGACGTCGAGCGCGATGCGCGCCGCCGAGAATCTCTACATGCGCGGCTTTATCTCCTACAGGGGGTGTTAC